>CAZVZP010000037.1:0-2495 GCA_964631625.1 uncultured Hyphomicrobiales bacterium
TATCCGGTCGTTGGATCGCTGAAAGCGATTCCAACTGACCGGATGCTGCTCTAGGTCGGCGGCTCACCCTGGCGTTTCGATCGGTTCGAACCGCTCCGGCGAGTGCTGCGTGGTCCGACCGGGACGCGGCGGCGTCCCCGTCGGCGCGCGACGCGCCCGCCCCGGCCGCGATCGGTTCTATTCGGCGGGGCTGACCGAGATGGCCTTCAAGCCCTTGGGTTCGTTCTGCACCTCGTAGTGCACGCGCTGGCCTTCGTTCAAAGCCTTCATGCCCGCATGCTCAACCGCCGAGATGTGCACGAACACGTCCTTGTCGCCTTCGTCCGGGCGGATGAAGCCGTAGCCCTTCGTGGCGTTGAACCACTTGACCGTACCTGTAGGCATTGTGTCGTTCCCCCTGACGCTACGTTGCCAGTACCGCCCCTACGCCGGCGGCCTGACGATTCAGGATCCACAAGGTCGGAAAGTTACCCGGCACCGCACGAAGGCGAACGAACAGGTACGCCGCACATTGTGTCACCAGTGGCGCGAAGTGTATGCCTCGCCGCCCGCGGCAGACAAGGGGGACTGAGCAACCCGGCTTGCCCGTATTGCAGCGCTCCGTGGAACCGTCTATCTGTGGGGCATCCGGGTCCCGGGTGGACCGGGAAGATGATTAGCCACCACGGGTGAACGGTGCCGCGTCGCCGTGCCCGCGGCCGGGTAAACGCGAGGGAGAGCACATCATGGCCTTGGAGCGTCAGAACTATCCCGACGGGTACTTTCCGAAGGACGAATACGAAGCGCGCTGGAAGAAAGTCCACGCGGAAATGAAGAAGCGCAAGTACGACATCGCCATCGTGTGGGGCAAGACGGCGGGTCACTACGAGCGCGCCATGGAGACGCTGTGGCTGACGAACTTCTGGTCGGAGCACTCGGGCCAGGAGCCCGACTCGCCGATTTGGAACGCGCGCGGCTTCTGCTGCGTCATCCTCGAACCCGGAAGCGAGCCCGAGGTGCACGGCGACATGCCCGCGGGCAAGCGCAAGTGGGTGCATTGCGGCAAGTACGTGTTCAGCAACGACCCGATCGAGAGCGTGGGCAAGGCGCTCAAGCGCCGGCGTCTCCAGGGCAAGGTCACCTTCGTCGGCTCCGACAATCTGCCCGTCAAGTACGCGAAGCAGCTCGAGAAGATGACGCCCGGCATCACCTACCACTTCGACGACGACCTCGTGCGCGAGTGCCGGCGCATCAAGAGCGCGCGCGAGCTCGACATGTATCGCGAATGCGGCCGTATCGTCTCGAGCGCACTCTACCGCCTGTGCGACAGCCTCTATGCCGGCAAGATCGCGGCCGAGGCCGCTGCCGACGCGGCGCACGAGATCGTCCGGCGCGGCGGCATGTGGCTGCGCATCCCGATCAATTTCGGGTCCGACAAGGAAAGCGTCTATTTCGAGCGCGACCCCATGTACGGCTACCCGCAGTATGCGCCCAAGCCCGGCGATGTCTGCCGCACCTGGATCTATGGGCCGCTGCATCAGGGCTACTGGATCGATCCGGGCCGCACGCTCGTGTGCGGCGGTAGGCCCACCAAGGCCCAGAAGTCGTTGATCGAGGACTCCTACGCGATCACCCAGGCCGTGCTCGATAACGTCAAGCACGGCGTCAAGGTGCTCGACGTGATCAAGAAGGTGGATGAGGTCAAGAAGCGGGTGGTCACCGAGTACGACCACTCGGCGGACCAGTGGCCCTACAACGGCCACGGCAACGGGATGCTGTGGGAGCACCCGATCATCAACCGCGACTGCGTGAGCGACAAGGATTGCTTCGAGGAAGGCATGGTGTGCTCGGGGGAATCCTTCATGACCCGCAAGGGCGTGGGTTCCGCCGGCTGGGAGCAGAACTACCTCGTCACCAAGAGCGGCATCGAGCTCATCACTACGACGCCAGTGTTCTGGTACTAGGGGGCGCAGCCCCTTGCTGCGACGAGCGCCGGGGCTTGGCCCCGGCGCTTCGTTCTGGCCCGGGCCCGGAGCCACGGGGTCATCGTCGCGGCCGGGAGCGACCCTATGCGCCGGTTCGCGATGGTTCCGCGCGTGGCCCGGGCCGACTAGAATGCCCGGCGCCGCCCAAGGGCGGCGGCCGGTTAAGACAAGGGCCTCGGCCAGGGAGGGAAGACGATGGCGCTCGAGCGGCAGAATTTTCCGGATCGCTACTTCCCCACAAGCGAGTACCACGCTCGCTGGAAGAAGCTCGAGCGGGAGATGATGCGGCGCAAATACGAGCTCGCTCTGATCTGGGGCAAGACCGCGGGCAGCTACGAGCGCGCCCTGGAAACCCTGTGGCTCACCAACTTCTTCAGCGAGCACTCAGGCCAGGAACCCGACTCGCCGCTGTGGAATGCGCGCGGCTACTGTTGCGTGATCATGGCGCCCGGAGGCGAGCCGGAGCTGCACACCGATCAGCCCGATCCGCGCCGCCTCCGGATCGTACCGCGCGCCCTCGTCGCGCATGAA
>CAZVZP010000037.1:2505-14137 GCA_964631625.1 uncultured Hyphomicrobiales bacterium
ACGACCCGATCGCAAGCGTCGCCAAGGCGCTTAAAAAGCGCAAGGCGAAGGGGCGCGTCGCCTTCGTGGGCTACGACTGCCTGCCCATGAAGTACGGCGATGAGCTGCGCAAGCTCACGCCCGGCATCGAGTATGTCTTCGACGACGACCTCGTGCGCGCCTGTCGGCGCATCAAGAGCCCGCGCGAGCTCGACCTGTTCCGCGAGGCCGGCCAGATGGTCTCGAGCGCGACCTACCGCTTGTGCGACAGCCTTTATGCCGGCAAGACCGCGGCCGAGGCCGTGGCCGAAGCCGGGCACGAGCTCCTGCGGCGCGGCGGCTTCTGGCACCGCATCGCGGTTTCCTGGGGCTCGACCTCGCGCTACTACGAGCGCGATCCCATGTACGGTTTCTCGCAGGACGCGCCGCCCCCGGGCGAGATCGTGCACACGGCGCTCTACGGCCCCATCCACCAGGGCTACTGGCTCGATCCCGCCCGCACGCTCGTGGTCGGCGGCAAGCCCACCAGCGCGCAGCGTTCGCTGATCGAGGACTCCTATGCGATTACCCAAGCGGTGCTGGATACGGTCAAGCACGGGGTCGCAGTCAAGCACGTGGTCGCCGCGGCGGAGAAGGTGAAGAGGCGCGTCAAGACCGAGCCCGACCGGGCCGAGACCATGTGGCCCTACGTCGGGCACGGCAACGGCTTGATGTGGGAGCAGCCGATCCTGGCTAAGGGTGCCTACGAGGCCGGCGCGCGCTTCGAGGAGGGCATGGTCGCGAGCGGCGAATCGTTCTTGACGCGCAAGGGCGTGGGCAGCGCCGCGTGGGAGCAGAACTATATCGTGACCAGGACGGGCATCGAGCTCGTCACCACCACGCCCGTGTTCTGGTTTTAGAGCGATTTCTGGCGGGTGGAATCACGCGAGATCGCCTTGAGCCTACCGGTGCCCCCACCCCAACCCTCCCCGCAAGGGGGAGGGGGCTGCCTTCTTTAGGCCCCCCTCGCGGAAGGGGGATAGGGGGAGGGGGCGATTTCCACTCAAGCGGAATACGCCCTAGCTCGCCCGCAGCGGCGATCAGCCGCTGGGCGCGCGGTGCGCCACCGCTCGGCGACCCGCTATAGTGACCGACATGGCGATGAGGGAGCGCGGCGAGACGGCAGCGCGCGAGACGTGCTGGACGCTCAGCGACGGCTCGGCGGGCATGGAGAGCCAATGCTTCGGGCTCGCCGAGGCGCTCGGGCTTAAGCCCACGGCCAAGCGCGTGCGCCGGCGCCCGCTCCAGGCGCTCCTGCCGCCCCATTGGCTGCCCGCGCGGCTGTTCCTCGAGGAGAGTGCGGACCCCGAGCGCCACATCGCCCCGCCCTGGCCCGACGTGGTGATTTCCTGCGGGCGCACGGCCGTGGCCTATGCGCTCGCCATCAAGCGCCTGAGCGAAGGCCGCTGCTTCGCGGTGCACGTTCAGAACCCGCACGTCCCCGCGCGTCTCTTCGACTTGATCGCGGCGCCGGAGCACGATCGGTTGTCGGGCGCCAACGTGATATCGACGCGGGGCGCGCTCCATCGCGTCAATCGCCCTAAGCTCCGCGCCGGCGCCCAGCGCTTTGGCGCCACCCTCGCCCATCTGCCGCGCCCGCTCATCGCCGTGCTGATCGGCGGCACCAACCGCGCCTATCGCTTCGAGCCCGAGGATGCGCGGGCCCTGGCGCAGCGCCTGCTCCGCTTTGCGGAAGGCCACGGCGCGGGCCTGGCGCTGACCCTCTCGCGCCGCACGGGCGAGGCCGCGACCGGCGCGCTCAAGGAGGCCCTGGCCGGGCATCCGAACTGCTGGCTCTGGGACGGCACGGGCGAGAACCCCTACTTCGGCCTCCTGGGCCTTGCGGATGCGGTGGTGGTCACCTGCGATTCGATCTCGATGGTGTCCGAGGCTTGCGCCACGGGCCGCCCGGTTTACGTGGTCGATCTTAAGGGCCGGGGCTCGCGGCGCTTCGAGCGCTTCCTCGACGACTTCGTCCGCGCCGGCATGGCGCGGCGCTTTGCGGACAAGCTCGAGGAGTGGCGTTACGCGCCGCTCGACGAGGCGGAGCGCGTCGCCGAGGAGGTGCGCCGGCGCCGCCGCGCGCTTGAGCCGCAGCCCGCGGGCCCTACCGCGCGCCAGGGCGGGCCGGTATGATCGACGCGCGGGTCTTCTCCGAGAGATCGCGGCCGTGGCGCTTGGCATCGAAACCTTCAGCAATTTGACGGGCGGCAATGCGCTCTACAAGGCGCTCGCCCATCCCCTCGCCGGGGAACGCTACCGCGCACTGGCCGAACGCCTGGCCGCCCGCGGCCCCGTCGCGATCTACGATCCGCTCGGCTATGTGGAGAGTTTCGCCGCTCTCTACGATCTTGAGCGCATCGAGCTCGCCGCCTGCTTCGTGCAGCGCATCGAGGCGCTGGGCGGCACGTTGCTCGGCCGCTCCGTCGAGCCCGTGACCGCGCTCCCCGGGACACAGGCTAAAACCTTGCTCATCGCCGCCTTCGACGCCGAGCGCCTGCGCCGGCAGATCGCCCACTTGATCCCGGCCGGCATGGGCGTCGAGACCTTCGATGCGCTGCGCCTGCCCGAGGAATTGCTGACCAATTCCCGGACCTATCTCGACCCCTTGAACTTCGCCACCAACTTCGCGTTTTTCCGCGATGCCGAGGGCCACCACACGCGACTCGTAACGGCCAATTACTGGACGGGTCACGGCGCCCAAGCGGCCGCGCTGTGGCTGCGCCTCTACGACGCCCAAGGCGCCGTGCTCGCCGAGTGGCGGGAGGAGCTGCCGCGTAGGCCTGCGCTGGTCGTGCTCGACAGCCGCGCGATCCGTGCCCGCTTCACACTTCCCGAGTTCACGGGCTCCCTCTTCCTGCACGTCGTGGGGGCCGCCGGCCACGACGTCGTCAAGTACGCGCTCGACACCTACGGCGACGATCCCTCCGTGCTCTCGGCCACCCACGATGCCAACGCTTGGCCTGCCGATCTCTACGCGGGGCTGCCCGCGCCGCGCGCGGGCGAGCGGGTGGTGCTCTGGGTGCAGAACAGCCATCCCATGCCGATCCCCCCCAAGCGTATCGGCCTCAATCGCATGGGCGATGAGCGCATCGCGTGGTATCCCGAGGCGGTCCCGCCGTTCGGCACGCGCGCGCTGGAGGTGGGCCGGCTCCTGCCGGAGCTACGTTGGCCCGAGCAGATCGAGGTGCAGGCCGGGCGCTATTTCGTGCGCCCGCGCTACGAGGTGTTCGGGGATGAGGGCCGCAGCCGCATCGCCCATGCCAATGTCGAGCGCACGGACCTGAAACCCGATCCGCGGCTGCGCGAGCTCGGCAATCTTTTGGGCAAGGGCTACATCCTGCCCGCGCCGATTCTGCCGCCCGAGCGTTTCGAAACGATCGCGCTGCCCACCCCCATGTCGACCGCGCAGCGGGAGCTCCCGGTTCAGGCCATCGTCGTGGACGGCTCGGGCCGCGAAGTGGCGCGGCGCCGGCTGGGGCGCGTCAAGCGGCGCGACAGCGTTGCGCTCGAACTCGACGACATTCTCGAGCACTCGAGCGCGCAACTCGAGAGCGGCTACGGCCACCTGGAGTTCGTCTACGACTTCGCCGACGGTGGCGAGGCCGACGGCTGGCTGCACGCTCTATTCCGCTATCGAGAGCGCACGAGCGGGCATATTGCCGAGACGAGCTTCGGCGCACATGTTTACAACCTCCCGATCACCTACCGGGGCGAGCCCCAGTCCTACATTGGAAAACCCCCAGGGCTCTCGACGCGGCTGTTCCTGCGTCTAGGGCCCGAGCCCTGCGAGACGCTCACACATTTGATCTATCCGGCCTCGCAGCCCTGGCACGGGCATTCGGAGACCGACCTCATGCTCTACGACGCGGCGGGCGAAGAAGTATCGCGGCGGCGCATCGCCATCCCCTGCGGCGGCTCGCGGCTCGTGGCCATAAGCGAGCTGTTCGACGGCGTGGCACATTCCGGCTATGTGATCGTGCGCGATTCGACCTGCCGCCTGTTCGGCTACCACGCGCTTTTCGGGCCGAACGGCGCCTTCAGCCTCGACCATATGTTCGGCTTCTAGAGCAGCATCCGGTCAGTTGGAATCGCTTTCAGCGATCCAACGACCGGATAAAGCTGCTCTATCGTCTTTAAATCTAGAGCAATATCCACTCAGATTGAACCGGACGGTTCAATCTGAGTGGATATTGCTCTAGGGGGCGGTTGCCCCGTCCCTGGCCGCTCCCTATGTTTAGGAACCCGCGGCCGCCGGCCTGAGTCGCGCTCGAGTACGGGAGACGCCCCTTGCCCTCGCCTGTGCACACGAAGGTCTTGATCTTGGGCACCGGACCGGCCGGCTACGCCGCCGCGATCTATGCCGCGCGCGCCGGCCTCGCCCCCGTCGTCATCGAAGGCCTGCAGCCGGGCGGGCAGATGACGATCACCACCGACGTCGAAAACTATCCGGGCTTCGCCGACCTGATCCAGGGCCCTTGGCTCATGGAGCAGATGAAGCTTCAGGCGGCGCACGTGGGCGCCGGGTTCGTCCCCGACACCATCGTGCGCGCCGATCTCGCGCGGCGGCCCTTCGCCTGCACCGGGGATTCGGGCGCGACCTATGCGGGCGAGACGTTGATCGTCGCCACCGGCGCGCAAGCCCGTTGGCTCGGCCTGCCGAAGGAAGACCTTTTCAAGGGCTTTGGCCTTTCGGCCTGCGCGACCTGCGACGGCTTCTTCTTCCGGGGCAAGGACGTGATCGTCGTGGGCGGCGGCAACACCGCGGTGACCGAGGCGCTCTATCTCGCCAATCTGGCGCGCCGCGTCACCCTCGTGCACCGGCGCGATTCGCTCCGCGCCGAGAAGATGCTCGCCGGACGCCTGCTCAAGCACCCCAAGATCACGGTGCTGTGGAACTACATGGTCGCCGAGTATTTGGGCCACACGGAGCCGCGGGCGCTCAAGGGCGTGCGCCTTAAGGACGTGCGCACGGCGGAGTTGCGCGAGCAAGCGGCGGACGGCGTGTTCATCGCCATCGGCCATACGCCGAACACGGCGCTGTTCAAAGGCCAGCTCGAGATGGACGCCACCGGTTACATCCTGACCCGGCCCAACAGCACGGCGACCAACGTGCCCGGCGTCTTCGCCGCCGGCGACGTGCAGGATCCGGTCTATCGCCAGGCGGTCACGGCGGCTGGAACCGGGTGCATGAGCGCGCTCGAGGCCGAGAAGTTCTTGGCCGAAGTGGCAGCGGTCGAGGTGGCGGCGGTCAAGGTGGCAGCGACGAGCGCGGCCGAATAGGCGCGCGCCGGCTGCTCGCCATTGCCCAAGGCCGCGCCGCCGGGCGGACGGTGCCGGGCGCCCGGGTCGCACAACCTTGGCAAGGCTGCCTCTCCGCCCCATATCTTTTGCATCGCAGCAACCGACCCTCCCTCCCCCCAACGGTGCTGCGACGGCGCCCCCGGGCCGCGATGCCTTTCCAGCCATTGGGCATCGCGCCCGCCGGGCGCCGATGCCTCCGAAACGCCGTCGCCGCTCTCCCTGCACGGAGCAATACCCGCTGATTGCTGCCGGGCCTCGCGGCGGGGCTTCTCTTGATCTTGCGATTTGCCTGCGCAGGCTCCGAGCGGCTGCGGCCGCTCTCCTCAGCTTTAGAGCGGAATCCGCTCGAGTGGAAAACGGCCCCCTCCCCCTATCCCCCCTCCCGCAAGGGGTGGGGGAACTAAATAAAACTCCCCCTCCCCCTTTGCGGGGGAGGGTCGGGGTGGGGGGTAAGCGGCGAGTTCAAGACACCCCTCAGGTGATTCCACTGCAGCGGATTTCTGGCTAGGAAGCGCCAAGGCTCTGCGGCTCTTGGCTTCTTTCCTTATAGGAAATACTCTTTCTTCCAAGCCCTGGACAAAACCGCCCGGTTAACCCATATTTTGCAATGCAGCATGATCAGCCTCTCCCTGGGCCTCGTGCTGCAAGATGCCCGCCCTGCTCCCCCTGCTCCTCCCTGCAGGGGTCGGGCGCCCTGCCCGGTGGCGGAGCGGGCATCGAACGTCTCCCTGGACGTTCAATCCTCCCTGTAAACTTGCCGGGCCTTAATCGGGCCCGGCTTTTTTTAATGTGCCAGCAGCCCGGGCAGTTCGGCCATCTCGGCGAAGACCTCGGCGCCCGCCGCTGCAAGGCGCGGGGCCAAAGCCGGGCGCAGGCCTGCAAAGCCCAACGCGCGCATGCCGGCGGCGCACGCCGCTTCGACCCCGGGCAGGCTGTCCTCGACCACGACGCAAGCCTCGGGCGCGGCACCCAGGCTCGCCGCGGCGTGGAGGAAGAGGTCGGGGTAGGGCTTGCCGCGCGCCACCTCGCTCGCGCTGAACATGCGGCCCTCGAAACGGTGGAAGAGCCCGGTGAGCGAGAGGCTCAGGCGGATCTTCTCCGGCTCGCCGTAGGAGGCGACGCAGGCGGGAGCAGGCAGCACCGCCAGCGCCGCGCTCACACCGGGCACGGCTTTCAGCTCGCGTGCGAAGGCTGCGAACGTGCGCTCCTCGACGCGCGCCAGAAAGCCCTCGCGCAGCGGCCGGCCGAACCTCGCCCCGGCGCGCTCGATGACCGTTGTCATCGACAACCCCACGAAGGCGTCCGCCGCCTCCTCGGCCGTCATCGCCAAGCCCTCGGTCGACAGGGCGTCGGCCAGAATCCGATTGGCGATGGGCTCGCTGTCCACGAGCACGCCGTCGCAATCGAAAGTCGCAAGGGAAGGCACGCGATCGAATCGCCTGCGCTGGTGTGCCGCGCGCCTGCTACATGAACAGCGGCTCGTCGATAAGCCCGGCGTAGAGGGGCGCGACGAGTTCGCCGTAGCCGTTGTAGAGCTGGGTCGGGATGCGCTCGCCGGTGGCGAGGTCCTTCTCCGTGGCCTGCGACCAGCGGCGGTGCGGCACCTCGGGGTTGATGTTGGCCCAGAAGCCGTACTCGTTCGAGTCGACCTCCTGCCAGAAGTTCAGGGGCCGCGTCTCGGTGAAGGTGAAGCGCACGATCGCCTTGACGTGCTTGAAGCCGTACTTCCACGGCACCGCAAGCCGCAAGGGCGAGCCGTTCTGCTTGGGGATCGGCTTGCCGTAGTAGCCGGTGGCGAGGAAGGCCAGCTCGTGGGCCGCCTCCTCGATCGTCAGGCCCTCGATATAGGGCCAGGGATACCAGTCTAATTGGCGCTGGACCGGCGCCACCTCGGGGTTCTCGAAGGTCTGCATCTCCACGTACTTGGCCGAGCCCAAGGGCCGCGCGAGCTCGAGCAGCGCCTTCATGGGAAAGCCCGAATAGGGCACGACGATCGACCAGGCCTCGACGCAGCGGTGGCGGTAGATGCGCTCCTCGAGCGGCATCTTGGCCAGGAGCTCGTCGATGCCGATGGTGAACGGCTCCTCCACGAGCCCGTCGATGCGAATCTCCCACGGCCGGATCGGTAGCGCCTGCGCCTCGCGCCAGACGTTATTGACCGCGCCGAACTCGTAGTAGTTGTTGTACGTCGTCGCCATCTCCTCTGGCGTCAGCTGCCGCCCGCCGTCGGCGAAGCGGGGATTGGTCGGCACCGGGTAGAGCGCGGCGCTGGGATCCTCGGGCGCCTCGGCATCCTCCTCGGCCCGCGCAACGGCCGCGAGCCTGGGCGCCGCGGCCGCCAGCATGCCCAGGCCGAGCCCCTTGATGAGGGATCGGCGCTCGCGGAAAACGCGCTCGGGCGCGGCGGCCCGCTCCGGCAGCTCCCAGCCGCGCGGCACTTTGACGAGCATGGGCGATCCTCCGATACCGGCGGGCGCCAAGTCGCGCCTCTCGCCTTCACAAGATGATCCGGCGCGGGCTTCGGGCAAGTCACTCTTTCGTGCGGGCGCCGTGAACGCCGAAAAAAGCGAAGGGCCCCGCAGGGTTTCCGCGGGGTCCAGGCGCTCGCGCCTGAACATCGTCCCCAACGCCTTCGGCCAAGCGGCCGGCCTCACGCTCACGTTCGCCGCCACAATCCGCGCGGCTGGGCGCGGGCGCGCCGTCGAGATCACCGCCTTCGAGCGCCGCCACATGGTCGCGCTCAGAGCCGGACTCGATCAGGAATACGAGGCCCACGACGGCCTCGAGCAGGGTACCAAAAAAAGACCAATTTCGGCACCGAATGTCGAGTCAGGCCTTAGGCTTGACCTATTCGGGAATTCTCGGTTTATTTCTGAGGGTTTTGCGTATCGCGGGCTCCGACGCGAGAAGAGATAAGCTGTAATAGCGGAGCCTGCACGACAAAAACAGTCGAAGACGCCCAGGGAATTATTGGCCGACTGCGTAAAAATATGCCGAAGGCAATAAAACTCTACGTGCGATATATCGATGCCGTGAACCGCGTCGTGGGTCGGTTCGCGATGTATCTCGTCCTCGCCTTGCTGGGCATTCTGCTGCTTTCATCCGTATCGCGAACCTTCTTCAATCTGCCCCTCATCTGGATCGTCGAGGTGGCACAGTTCACGATGGCCGCTTATTACCTGCTCGGCGGCGGCTACTCCGTGACTCTCGAGGGGCACGTGCGAATGGATCTTCTTTATAGCCGATGGTCGCCGAAGACACGCGCGATCATCGACCTCATTACGGCTTTCTTCCTCATCTTCTACCTGGTGTTTCTCCTCGTCGGCGGAATTTCCAGCATCGACTATGCCGTCACATACGGCCAAGTCAATTATACCCCGTGGGCGCCGCCCTTGGCTCCCATCAAGATCATCATGGTGATCGGAATCGTGCTGATGTTGTTGCAGGTCATCGCGACCTTCTTCAAGGACCTGGCAACGGCTCGAGGGGAGACGATCCCATGAGCTACGAGCTCATCGCTCTGCTCATGTTCTCCTCGATGTTGGTCATGCTCCTTACCGGGCAACGCGTCTTCGCTGCCGTCGGTTTTGTCGCCACGGTCTTCGCTCTCTTCCTGTGGGGGAAGGGGGGCGAGGAGATGCCGTTCAACGCAAGCTTCGTTCTGCTGAACTGGTATCCGCTCCTCACCCTGCCGTTGTTCGTCTACATGGGGTACATGCTGTCCGAGTCAAAAATAGCGGATGATCTCTACCAGATGTTTCACGTCTGGATGGGCCCGCTCCGCGGCGGTCTGGCTATCGGAACGGTCGGCCTGATGGTCGCCATCGCGGCGATAAACGGCTTAAGCGTCGCCGGCATGACGATCGGAGCCAGCATCGCGCTGCCGGAAATGCTGAAGCGAAAGTACGACAAGATCATGGTCACCGGCGTCATCCAGGCCGGCGCCTCGCTCGGCATCATGATTCCGCCCAGCGTGGTTCTCGTTCTCTACGGAATGATTGCGCGCCAGCCGGTCGGCCATCTCTGGATGGCCGGCGTCTTTCCCGGCCTCCTGTTGGCGGCCTTGTTCGTGGTCTACATCCTCATTCGATGCTGGCTTCAGCCCCATCTGGGGCCAACGTTATCCCTCGAAGAGCGGCAGATGATCAGCCGGCGGGAGAAGCTCCGGCTGCTCCGGGCCGGGCTGCTTCCTCTGGCCATTATTTTATTCATGACCGGTCTGTTCTTGATGGGGGTCACCAGCCTCGTCGAGAGTTCCGCGGTCGGTGCGGCCGCAGCCACCATCGCCGCGCTTGTCAAACGGCGGCTCACCCGGCAGGTGCTGGACGACACGCTGCGCAAGTCCTTAAGCGTCAGCTGCATGTTCATGTGGATCATCCTCGCGGCGCTTTGCTTCGGCGCGGTCTTCGACGGTCTTGGCGCGGGCAATGCAATCGAGTCTCTATTTGTCGAAAGCTGGGGGCTCAGTCGGTGGGAAGTGCTCATTTTGATGGCCCTATCCTACCTCGTGATGGGCATGTTCTTGGACGACACCGCCATGCTCATCATCGTGGCCCCCCTCTATGTCCCCTTGATCATCAAGCTGGGTTTCGACCCCATCTGGTATGGTGTTCTCTACACCGTAACCTGCCAGATTGCGTACATGACGCCGCCGTTCGGCTATAACCTTTTTCTCATGAGAGCGATGGCTCCCAAAGAGATCACGCTGGCCGATATCTACCGTTCGGTCATACCCTTCGTGCTGGTGATGATCGTTGGTTTAGCCATCATCATGGCGTTTCCCGAGATAGCCCTCTGGTTGCCCTATGCATATTTTGGGAAATGAAGCGAGTGAGAGGCCACAAAGACTGCCGGAGCATCGAGGATCAATTATCGGGAGGATCGGAATGTAAGCGAAAGGAGCAAGCCCCTCCATTCCGGAGGATGCTCGTCCAAGAATGAGATTCGATTCCAATCTAGACACCAAGAAGGGAGACCGGGACGATGAACAAGCGCAGTAAGATAAGCAAACGCGATTTCCTGAAAGCCGGGCTCGCAACGTCGGCCGCGGCGGCGGCGACAACGATCAGCGCGCCCTACGTGAAGGCGCAAGAGAGCCCCATCAAGTGGAGGATTCAAACCTATGCCGGCCCGGTCTTGGCCGAGCATGTCATCAAACCGTCGATCGATGCGTTTAATGCCGCAGCGAACGGGGAGATGGTGATCGAGCTGTACAACGCCGATGAGCTGGTGCCGCACGGCGAGCTGTTTAGAGGCCTGCAGAGCGGGACGATCGACGCGGTCCAGAGCGACGACGACTCGATCGCCTCCCCTGTCGATGTGTCTGTGTTTGCGGCGTACTTCCCCTTCGCGTCACGCTACTCGCTGGACGTTCCCGTGCTGTGGAACTGGTATGGGCTGAACGAAATCTGGCAGGAAGCCTACGCCAACGTGGAAGGAGTCACCTGGCTCAGCACGGGGTCCTGGGACCCGTGCAATTTCACCACCGTCAAGCCCATCCGGAGCCTCGAAGACTTGAAGGGACTGCGCGTGTACATGTTCCCCACCGGGGGCAAGTTCATGCAACAGTTCGGCGTGATTCCGGTTTCGCTTCCCTACAGCGACGTTCAGATGGCCATTCAAACGGGTGAATTGGATGGCGTTACCTGGTCCGGAATTACCGAGGTTTATACGGTCGGATGGGCGGACGTGAACAAGTATTTCCTGACCAATCCGGTCTCCGGTGCCTGGGCAGGTTCGTACTTCGTCAACACCGAACGCTGGAACGCCGTACCCGAGCATCTGAAGACGTTGTTCAAGCTGTCGATCGACAGCTCGCACTACTACAGGCTCCATTGGTACTGGTGGGGTGAAGCGAACTACCGCGTCAGGGGCGGAAAGCTCGAGCTCACCACCATCCCCGACGAGGAGTGGAAGGTCGTGGAAGACGCGGCGCTCGTGTTCTGGGACGAGATCGCGGCCAAGAGCCCCCTCAATGCCAGGGTGGTGCAAATACTCAAGGACTACGTCGCAACCATGAAAGCGGCCGGTCCTCCGTACCGTTACGCGTAAAGCGGGGACGACGAGCTTGAGATGGCGTGGCGGCCTTCCCGCGACTTTCTCGCGGGAGTAGGGCCGGCCCGAAGGCGAGTGCCTCGGTTGACGGCATAGTTTCGGTGGTAGCGGCGAGCGGCTCGAGGCATTCGGCCCCGAGCCGGCGCCGCTCCATCGATCCCCCGCCGGCGTCTTGCGGGAGCTCCCTGTTCGGGCTCAGCGCAGGGCGGCGGCGGCGCGCTGGATGCGCCGGCACGCCTCTTCGAGCAACTCGGTC
>CAZVZP010000037.1:14147-16717 GCA_964631625.1 uncultured Hyphomicrobiales bacterium
CCGGCAACCCCCGTCCGGCCCTAGTCCTCGAGCAGCTCGCAGGCGCGGATGATTCGCCGGCAGGCCTCGTCGAGCACCTCCGTCGCGGTGGCGTAGGAAATGCGGAAATAGGGATCGAGCCCGAAGGCCGCGCCGTGCACCACGGCGACCTTCTCGGCCTCGAGCAGATAGGCGGCGAAGTCCTGCGAGCTCTCGATCGTGCGGCCATCGGGCGCCGTCTTGCCGATGACGCCCGCGCATTTGGGATAGACGTAGAACGCACCTTCGGGCGTCAGGCACTCGAGGCCTTGCGCCTGGTTGAGCATGGCGACGACGAGGTCGCGCCGCTCCTTGAACACGCGGTTGCGCTCGACCAGAAAATCTTTGGGTCCGTTGAGCGCGACCACCGAAGCCGCCTGGCTGATCGAGCAGGGATTCGAAGTGCTCTGGGATTGGATCGTGGCCATGGCCTTGATCAGATCGGCCGGGCCTCCGGCGAAGCCGATGCGCCAGCCGGTCATGGCATAGGCCTTGGCCATGCCGTTCATGGTGAGCGTGCGCTCGTAGAGCTCGGGCACGACTTGCGCGATCGTGTGGAAGCGAAAGCCGTCGTAGACGAGGTGCTCGTAAATGTCGTCGGCGAGCACGCGCACCTGCGGGTGGCGCTTTAGCACCTCGCCCAGCGCCTTGAGCTCCTCCGCGCTATAGGCCGCGCCCGTGGGATTGCTCGGCGAATTGAGGATGAACCATTTGGTACGCCGCGTGATCGCGGCCTCGAGCGCCGCAGGCTTGAGCTTGAAGCCATCCGCCGCCGCGGCCTCGACGATCACCGGCTGCCCTTCGGCGAGCAGCACCATGTCGGGATAGGACACCCAGTAGGGCGCCGGAATGATCACCTCATCGCCCGCATCGAGGGTCGCCATCAGCGCGTTGTAGATGATGTGCTTGCCGCCGCAGGCGACGCTCACCTGGGAGGGCTTGTAGTCGAGGCCGTTCTCTCGGCTGAACTTGGCCGCGACCGCAGCCTTGAGCTCGGCCGTGCCATCAACCGTCGTGTACTTGGTCTCGCCCGCCTTGAGCGCGGCCACGGCCGCTTGCTTGATGTGCTCCGGCGTATCGAAATCCGGCTCGCCCGCGCCCAGGCCGATGATGTCCACGCCGGCGCGCTTGAGCTCGTTCACCTTGGCGGTGAGCGCCAGAGTGGGCGAAGGCTTGATGCGGGCAAGACGCTTGGCGAGGAACGGCATCGGCGGCCTCTCGATAAGGCTCGGAATCGAGGGCCGCCAGACTAAGGAATGGTTCCCGCTCTCGCAAGCCGAGCCACGGTCATGGCCCGGGCTTCCAGCCTCGTCCGTCGGCGCCCCCTGTGCGAAATATCCGCCCAGGCGCGTCATGACAGAGGATGGTTCGGCATCGCTCGCGCCTGTTCAGGGCGGCCGGCGCTCTTGCCCCCGCGCCCGCGCGGTGGCACTGCCCATCATGCCAAAGCGATTGGTAATCCTGCGCGGCTCTGCCTAAATAGGGGGTGATGAGCGCCGTTACCGCCGCCCTCGATAGCACCCGGGGTTCGCCGTTCCGGCTCACCTCCGACTTTGCGCCCGCGGGCGATCAGCCGCAGGCGATCGAGGCGCTGGTTGAGGGCCTGCGCGCGGGCGAGCGCGACCAGGTGCTCCTGGGCGTCACCGGCTCGGGCAAGACCTACACCATGGCCCAGGTGATCCAGCGGCTCGGCCGGCCGACGCTCATCCTGGCTCCCAACAAGACGCTGGCGGCCCAGCTCTACGGCGAGATGAAGAGTTTCTTCCCGGACAGCGCGATCGGCTACTTCGTCTCCTACTACGACTACTACCAGCCCGAGGCCTATGTGCCGCGCACCGACACCTATATCGAGAAGGACTCCTCGATCAACGAGCAGATCGACCGCATGCGCCATCAGGCGACGCGCTCGCTGTTCGAGCGTCCCGACGTCGTGATCGTCGCGTCCGTTTCCTGCATCTACGGCATCGGCTCGCCCGAGACCTACTCGGAGATGACGATCCCGCTCGTTCGCGGCGAGCGGATCGCGCGCCAGGAGCTGCTGCGCCGGCTGGTCGAGATCCAGTACAGCCGCAACGACACGGTGCTCTCCCGCGGCGACTTCCGCGTGCGCGGCGATTCGATCGAGGTCTTCCCCGCCCACTACGAGGATCGCGCCTGGCGCATCGCCTTGTTCGGCGAGGAGATCGAGGGGCTCGTCGAGTTCGATCCCTTGACCGGCGCCAAGACCGCCGAGCTCGACGACATCACGATCTACCCGAACAGCCACTACGTGATTCCGGGCCCGACGCTGCGGCAGGCGATCGATGAGATCAAGATCGACCTGAAGGCACGCCTCGAGGAGTTCCGCGCTCAGGGCAAGCTCCTGGAGGCGCAGCGCCTCGAGGAGCGCACGGGCTTCGACCTCGAGATGATCGCGGCCACCGGCTCGTGCAAAGGCATCGAGAACTACTCGCGCTATCTCACCGGCCGCGCGCCTGGCCAGCCGCCGCCCACCCTCTTCGAGTACCTGCCCAAGAACGCGCTCCTGTTCGTGGATGAGAGCCACGTCGCCG
>CAZVZP010000038.1:0-16650 GCA_964631625.1 uncultured Hyphomicrobiales bacterium
CGAAAAATGCCTGAGGCGAAGATCATCGACGGCAAGGCGTTCGCCGAAACCTTGCGCGCCAGCATCGCGCGCCAGATTGCGGCGCTTAAGACGACGCACGGCATCACGCCGGGGCTTTCGGTCGTCCTCGTGGGCGAGGATCCGGCGAGCCAGGTCTATGTGCGCAACAAGGGCAAGGCGACCATCGAGGCCGGCATGGCGAGCCAGGAATTCCGCCTGCCGGCCTCCGCGAGCCACGCCGAGGTGCTGGCCAGGGTCAAGGCGCTCAACGCGGACCCTCAAGTCAACGGCATTCTCGTCCAGCTGCCGCTGCCCGACCAGGTGGACGAGAACGAAATCATTAACGCCGTCGATCCCGACAAGGACGTCGATGGCTTTCACGTCATCAACGCCGGGCGCCTCGCCACCGGCCAGGACGGCCTCGTGCCGTGCACGCCCTTGGGCTGCCTGCTCATGCTCAAAGCGCATGTCGGCGAGCTCAAAGGCAAGCGCGCGGTCGTGGTGGGCCGCTCGAACATCGTGGGCAAGCCCATGGCGCATCTCCTCTTGCGCGAGCACTGCACGGTGACGATCGCCCATTCGCGCACGGTCGATCTGCCGGGCGAGTGCCGGCGCGCCGAGATTCTGGTCGCCGCGGTCGGCAAGCCCGAGATGGTGCGGGGGAGCTGGATCGCGCCCGGCGCGGTCGTGATCGACGTCGGCATCAACCGCATCGAGCGGGAGGGCAAGATGAAGCTCGTGGGCGACGTGGCCTTCGAGGAGGCGAGGAGGGTCGCGGGCGCGATCACGCCGGTGCCCGGCGGCGTCGGTCCCATGACCATCGCCTGCCTGCTGCGCAACACGCTCTATGCCGCGTGCCGCCAGCACGCCGTGCCCGTGCCGGCGGAGTCTTAGGCCGGCCTATCCGCACGCCTAGAGCAGCATCCGGTCAGTTGGAATCGCTTTCAGCGATCCAACGACCGGATAAAGCTGCTCTATCGTCTTTAAATCTAGAGCAATTTCATCCACTCAGATTGAACCGGACGGTTCAATCTGAGTGGATATTGCTCTAGAGCGGAATCCGATCGAGTGGAAGCAGCCCCCTCCCCCTACCCCTCCCGCGAGGGGAGGGGAGACGAAACAAATAGCTCCCTCCCCCCTTTGCGGGGGAGGGTTGGGGTGGGGGGACCATCGGCACGCTCAAGACAATCCCGCGTGATTCCACTCGATCGGATTCCGCTCTAATCGCCGCGCCGCTTGAGCAACCTTAGCCTGAGCGCGTTCAACTTGATGAAGCCTTCGGCGTCGCTCTGATCGTAGGCCGCGCCGGCTTCGAAGGTGGCGATCTTAGAATCGTAGAGGCTCTTGCCCGAACGGCGGCCCTCGACCATCACGTTGCCCTTGTAGAGCTTGAGCCGCACCTCGCCCTCGACGTTGTTTTGGCTCTCGTCGATCAGGGCCTGGATCATGCGCCGCTCAGGGCTGAACCAGAAGCCGTTGTAGAGGAGCTCGGCGTAGCGCGGCATAAGCTCGTCCTTCAAGTGCATCGCGCCCTTGTCGAGGGTTAAGCTCTCGATCGCCCGATGCGCATGGAACAGAATCGTGCCGCCCGGCGTCTCGTACACCCCGCGCGACTTCATGCCGACGAAGCGGTTTTCCACGAGATCGACCCGGCCGATGCCGTTCGTGCCCCCGAGCTCGTTCAAGCGCATCAGCAGCGTCGCGGGCGTCAAGCGCTTGCCGTCGAGGGAGGCCGCATCGCCCTTCTCGAAGCCGATCGTGACGACGGTGAGCCGATCGGGCGCCTTCTCGGGCGCGACCGAGCGGGTGAACATGTCTTCGTCCGGCGCAACCCACGGGTCCTCGAGCGCCCGGCCCTCGTACGAGATGTGCAGGAGGTTGGCGTCGGTCGAGTACGGCGGCTCGCCCCGCTTGTCCCGCGCGATCGGAATCCGGTGCGCCTCCGCGTAGGCGACGAGGCGCGCGCGCGAATCGAGGTCCCATTCGCGCCACGGCGCGATCACCTTGATGTCGGGATCGAGCGCGTAGTAGCCGAGCTCGAAGCGCACTTGGTCGTTGCCCTTCCCCGTTGCGCCGTGGGCCACGGCGTCGGCGCCCACCTCGTGCGCGATCTCGATCTGGCGCTTGGCGATCAGGGGCCGCGCGATCGAGGTGCCCAAGAGATAGACCCCCTCGTAGATCGCGTTCGCCCGGAACATCGGGAACACGTAGTCGCGCACGAACTCCTCGCGCAGATCCTCGACGAAGATCCGTTTGGCGCCCATCGCTTCCGCCTTCTTGCGCGCGGGCTCGAGCTCTTCGCCCTGGCCGAGATCGGCGGTGAAGGTGATGACCTCGCAGCCGTAGGTGTCCTGCAGCCAGCGCAGAATCACCGAGGTGTCGAGCCCGCCCGAATAGGCGAGCACGACCTTTCGAATCCCGGGCGTCTTGGGGTGCGCCATGGTTCGCTCCGGTGAGCCCCAGCGAAGGCGCGCCAGTATAGGCGCGGAATTGAAGCCGGCAAGGCGCGGCCTCAGCCGCCACCGCTCGGCAGAAAGATGAAGTTGAAGACGTAATCGGCCTCGCCGCCCCGCGCGCGCGCGCTCCGTTGGTCGGCCTCGGGCTCGAAGGCCGAGAGCGGGCGCAAGGTTCCGCGCTTGAGGAACAGCCCCGCATAGCCCAGCGCCTCGATGGCCGAGAGACTCGTTTCGAGCGGCTCTCCGCTGTGCGCCTCCTCGATCTCGACGAGGAGCGCGGGCCGGCAGCGCCTGAGCGTCTCGCGCGCGCCCTTAAGCACGGCGAGCTCGAAGCCCTCGACGTCGATCTTGATGAAGCCCACGTCGTTGAACCCGTAATCGTCGAGCGCGCGGGTCTCAACCTCGATCTCGATCACCTTGCCCTTCGCGGCGTTGGGGTTGAGCGAGGCGCGCTGGTTCGAGAAGCCCTTGGGCCCGTAAGGGATGCGCAAGTTTGCCGTGCCGGAACGCTCCGCAAGGGCCGCGGCGTAGCAACTGACGTTGCCGGGGAGTGCGCGCGTCAGAATGCGGAAGAGCTTCGGATTGGGCTCGAAGGCGTGCACGTGTTTCGAGAAGCGGGCGAGCCAGCGGGTATAGACGCCCTTGTTCGCGCCGGCGTCGATGCTGATGCGATCGGAGCGCGCGAGGAACGGCACGAGCCGCAACTCGGGTTCGCCGCGCTTGAGCGCTTTGCGCTCGAGATAGGCGTGATAGAGCGCGGGCGGCACGAGCGCGTACTTGAGCCGCTCCTCGAGCCGGAAGCTCGGCGTTCTGGGCGGAGTCACGCGCGTGCCGAGGCCCGCAGCTTGATGCTCGCCGACTTGAGCTGCCCGCAGGCCGCGAGAATGTCGCGGCCGCGGGGTGTGCGCACCGTCGCGGTGTAGCCCGAGGCGTTCAGCGCATCGGCGAAGGCGGCAATCCGGGCCGCGCTCGAGCACTCGAAGGGCGCGCCGGGCCAGGGGTTGAATGGGATCAGGTTGACCTTGGCCGCGATGCCCCTAAGAAGGCGCGCAAGCTCGCGTGCCTCGGCAAGCGAATCGTTGACCCCCTTGAGCATGACGTACTCGAAGGTGATGCGCCGCGCGTTGTGGGCGCCGGGGTAGCTCCGGCACGCCTTAAGCAGCGCCGCGATCGGATATTTGCGGTTGATCGGCACGAGCCGATCGCGCAACTCGTCGCTCACCGCATGCAGCGACACCGCGAGGTTGCAGCCGATCTCGCGGCCGCAGCGCTCGATCAGCGGCACGATGCCCGAGGTCGAGAGCGTGATCTTGCGCCGCGAGAGGGCGATGCCTTCGGCATCCATCGCGATTGCGAGCGCGCGCTTGACGTTCTCGAAGTTGAGCAGCGGCTCGCCCATGCCCATCATGACGATGTTCGAGATCATCCGCCCCTCGCGCGTGCTCGGCCACTCGCCGAAGACGTCGCGCGCGACGAGTAGTTGCCCCAGCATCTCGGCCGCGCTCAAGTTGCGCACCAGGCGCTGGGTGCCCGTGCGGCAGAAGGCGCAGGTGAGCGTGCAGCCGACCTGGCTCGAGAGGCACACCGCGCCGCGCTCGTCCTCCGGGATATAGACGGTCTCGACCTCCTGACCGTCGGCGAAACGCAGGAGCCACTTGTGCGTGCCGTCCTGGCTCGCCTGGCTCTCGACAATCGCCGGGCGCTCGAGCATATAGCGATCATTAAGCCAGATGCGCAGCGGCTTCGCGAGCGTGCTCATCTCGCCGAACTCGCGGGCCCCGCGGCCATAGATCCAGTGCCAGAGCTGGCGCGCGCGTAAGCCGCGCTTGCGCTCGTCCGCCTCGAAGGGCTGGAGCGCGGCAGCCAATTCCGCGCGCGACACCCCGATCAGGCTGCTCGGCCCCTCGGGCGCCATGCGGGCCGCGCGGGCCGCGCCGGCCGCCGCGATTGGCGTCGCCGCTTCCTCGGTTTCTCGCGCGCGGGTCGTGCTCACGCCAAGCCCCTAGGCGCAGGCCTCGTTCAGGCGCTTGTAGGCGGCGGTGAAGCCTTTGAGCGAGTAGGTGTCGAGCGAAAAGGTCCCCTTCTGCGAGGTGCCCTTGACCGTCATCGACACGCCGGCCTTCATGGCCTTGACGAGCCCGGCATCCTCCTCGCTCGTCTGCGCCCAGGCCTTATCCCCCTTGGTGAAGAAGCTCAACTGCAGGGCCCCGAGCGCCACCTCGACCGCGCTGCCCTCCTTGTAGGAGTACCCCGAGGTGGCGCTCACCTCGTCGCGCCCGCTGGGGTTGCGCAGGACCAGGAGGTAAGGCTTGCCGCGCGAGGAGTAGTCGCCCTCCTCTTTGACCGGATCGCTGTGGATGTAACAATACTTGGTGTCGCCCTCATCGTAGCTAAGCACGTGCCAGTCGCCCTCCTTGCCGAGGAACTCCTGAGCGAGGGCCGGAAGGGCAAGCGAAGAGAGGAGGGCCACGGCCAAGCCGAGTGCGAGGCCGCGCCGATCGAAGCTGGGTGACATGACCGTAAGATACCCGTGCGATCGCGATTTTTCAAAGGCGCCTCAGCCGCGGCCGCGGTAGGGGGCGACCCCCGGCTCCGGAATCCAGAGCCCTTTCGGCGGCTCGCCCGACTGGTAGAAGACGTCGATCGGGATGCCGCCCCGCGGATACCAGTAGCCCGCGATGCGCAGCCACCGGGGCTTGGCCGCGGCGCTGAGGCGCTCGGCGACCATGAGCGTGCAGTCTTCGTGAAACGCCCCATGGTTGCGGAAGGAGGCGAGGAACAGCTTGAGCGACTTGCTCTCGATCAGGCTTCTGCGCGGCGCGTAATCGATGACCAAGTGGGCGAAGTCGGGCTGGCCCGTGATCGGGCAGAGCGAGGTGAACTCGGGCGCGGTGAAGCGCACGAGATAAAGCGTGCTGGGCCGCGGGTTGGGCACGGTGTCGAGCCGCGCGGCCGCAGGGGAAGCGGGCACGCCAGCGCGGCGCCCGAGCAGAGTCGGTGTTTGGCGAAGGGGACGGCGTGGCATGGCGGCCTCGTGCAGGCGGCGTCGTCAGGCTCGGGCGGAGTCTTCAGGCTCGGGCGGCGCCTTCGAAGCGGCACCTTGCAGGGTTCCGGCCAGCGCGGCAAGGTGTCGTGCACGCAGCTCAAGGCGCCTCGTGGACGCATCGCACGCCGATCCCATCATCGTCGAGGTCACACGGGGCACGCTCGTCGAAAGCCGCCACCGGGTGCACGGGGCCTTGTGCGATGCCCACGGCCGGTTGCTCGCCGCCTGGGGCGAGGCGGAAGCGCCGGTCTTTCCGCGCTCCGCGATCAAGCCGATCCAGGCCATGCCGCTCATCGAGACCGGCGCGGCCGAGCGCTACGGCCTTCTCGATGCGGAGCTTGCGCTCGCTTGCGCCTCCCATTGCGGCGCGCCGGAGCATCTCGCGGTCGCGCGGCGCTGGCTCGAGCGCATCGGCCTCTCGCTTGCCGATTTGCGCTGCGGCGCCCAGCGGCCACTCGACGAGGACGCGGCGGCCGCGCTCGCGCGCGAGGGCGAGCGGCCTTCGGCCCTGCACAACAACTGCTCCGGCAAGCACTTGGGCCTGCTCACGGCGGCGCGCCACCGGGACGAGCCCATCGAGAGCTATCTCGAGCCCACGCACCCGGCCCAGCGGCGCTGGCGTGCGGTGCTGGGCGAACTCGCAGGCACCGATCTCGCCGAGGCGCCGAGCGGCATCGACGGCTGCGGCATCCCGGTGCTGGCGCTCTCCTTGCACGCGTTGGCCCGCGCCATCGCCCGCTTCGGCGCGCCCTCGAGCCTCCCGGAGGCCCATCGCAGCGCAGCCCTGCGGCTGAGCCGGGCGATGGCCGCGGAGCCCCGCATGGTCGCAGGCCGCGGCCGCCTCGATACGCTCCTCATCGAAGCGACGGAAGGGCAGGTGCTGGCCAAGGGCGGAGCCGAGGGTGTCGCGCTGGCGGCGCTGCGCGGCCAAGGCTTAGGCCTCGCCTTGAAATGCGAGGACGGGACGAAGCGGGCCACCGATGCGGCGTTGCGCGCCCTCATCGGGCGCTACGATGAGGCGCCCCGCCCCGTGCTCGAAGAGCTCGATCGGCGTGTGGGCGTGGTGCGCAACTGGGCCGGCCGTGCGGTCGGGGAGATCCGCGCGGTGTTGCCCTAAGCTCGCGCACGAGACATGGCGAAGCTCGGCCCGGCGCTGATCGACGAACGCGCGCTCCTCTCCGAGCTCGCGGCGCTTAAGGAGCCCAAGGCTCGGCGCACGCTCCTCCTGGCCCGGCTCAAGGCGGCGCTCGCCACAAGCCAGGGGGCTCTCGCGCGGCGCCTTAAGAGCGGCGCGAGCGGCGCCGCGATCGTGCGTGCGCGCAGCCGCACGATCGATCAGCTCGTGCGGCTGATCCTCGAGGTGGCGGTGCACCATTTCTACCGGCGCGCCAACCCGACGGAGGCCGACCGGCTGTGCGTGGTCGCGCTCGGCGGCTACGGGCGGTCCGAGCTTCTGCCCTTCTCCGACATCGATCTCCTCGTGCTTTACCCCTACAAGCGCACCGCCTGGTGCGAGCAGGTCGCGGAGTTTCTGCTCTATGCGCTGTGGGATTTGGGTCTTCGAGTGGGACAGGCCGTGCGCTCGGTGGACGACTGCCTGCGCCGGGCCAAGGATGATTTCACGATCCGCACGACGCTGCTTGAGGCCCGTTTCGTGTGGGGCGAGCGCGCGCTGTTCGAGACGCTGATGCGGCGCTTCGAGGCGGAGATCGTGCCGGGCAGCGCCGCCGAATTCATCGCCGCCAAGCTCGAGGAGAGAGACGCCCGCCACCGCCGCTTGGGCGATTCGCGCTACGTGCTCGAACCCAACGTCAAGGACGGCAAGGGCGCTTTGCGCGATCTGCACACGCTGTTCTGGATCGCCAAGTATATTTATCGCGTCAAGCGCTTCGGCGAGCTCGTGCCGCGCGGCATCATCACCCAGGCCGAATACCGCACCTTCGTTGCGGCCGAGGACTTTCTCTGGCGCGTGCGCGCGCATCTTCATCTGCTCGCGGGCCGCGCCGAGGAGCGTCTGACCTTCGACGTGCAGGCCGAGATCGCGCGGCGCTTGGGCGTCCGCGGCGCATCCTCCAGCGAGTGCGCGATGCGCTTCATGAAGCGCTACTTCCGCGTCGTCAAGACGGTGGGGGATTTGACGCGCGTGCTGTGCGCGCAGCTGGAGGCCGAGCACTTGAGGGCCGCGCCCCGCTCGGGTCGACCGGCGGCGCTCGCGCGCGCGGACGCGAAGGCCTTCACGATTCGCGACGGGCGCCTGAGCGTCAAGCGCCGGGATGCGTTCGGGGTCGATCCGGCGCGCGTGCTCCGTCTCTTCCGGCTCGCGCAGATCCTGGGCTGCGATATTCATCCGCGCGCGCTCCGGCTGCTCATGGAGACGATGTCGTCTCTCGCGCCGGCGCTGCGCCGAGCGCCCGAGGCCGCGCGCGAGTTCCTCGACATCCTGACCGATGCCACGGACCTCGAGACGACCCTGCGCCGGCTCAACGAAGCGGGCGTGCTCGCCCGCTTCCTGCCCGACTTCGGCCGCATCGTGGGCCAGGCCCAGCACGACATGTATCACGTCTACACCGTGGACGAGCACACGGTCCGGGCGCTCGGCGTGCTCGCAGGGATCGAGCGGGGCGAGCTCAAGGACGAGCTGCCGCTCGCCAGCGCGATCATCCGCAAGGTGGTCTCCAAGCGCGCGCTCCATCTCGCCGTGCTCCTGCACGACGTGGCGAAGGGCGCGGGCGGCGGGCACTCGGAGAAGGGCGCACGTATCGCCGAAAGCGTGGCGCGGCGGTTGGGCCTGACGGCGGAGGAGGTCGAGACCGTGGGCTGGCTCGTGCGCCATCACCTCGCGCTGAGCAACACCGCCTTCAAGCGCGATGTGAACGACCCCAAGACGATTGCCGATCTGGCCGCGCTCGTGCAGTCGGTCGAGCGGCTTCGGCTCCTCTTGGTGTTCACGGCGGCCGATATCCGGGCGGTCGGTCCGGGGCGCTGGAACGCCTGGCGCGGCGCGCTTCTGCGCACGCTCTATGCGCGCGCCGAGGAGGCGATCACGGGCGGCCACGAGACGCTCGATAAGGATCAGCGCGTCGCCCAAGCCAAGGCCGCGCTCAAGGAACGCCTGAGCAGGTGGTCGGAGCCCGCGCGGGCCGCGCATTTGGCGCGCCTGCCCGACCATTATTGGCTCGCCTTCGATCCCAAGACCCATGCCCGCCATGCCGAGTTCCTCGCGCAGGCCCAGGCCACAGGCCCGGCGCTCGCGCTCGAGGTCAGGGTCGAGCCCGAGCGCGCGATCACCGAGATCGCCGTCTGCACGAAGGACCGCGCCGGCCTCTTCGCCATGATCGCCGGCGCGATGGCGCTCAACGGCGCCAACGTGGTCGACGCCAAGATCTTCACCACCGAGGACGGCTTCGCTCTCGATGTCTTTTTCGTGCAGGACGCGCGCGGCGGCGCCTTCGCCGAGCCGGCGCGGCTTGCGAAGCTCGAGCGCGATCTCGCCGTAATCCTCGAGGGCCGGCTCGATCTCGAGGCGGCGATCGCGGCGCGGCGCGCGCGCGCGCCGTCGCCCCGCGCGATGGCGTTCCGCATCCAACCTCGCGTCTTGATCGACAACGGGGCGAGCCGTCGCCATACCCGCATCGAGGTCAACGGCCGCGACCGGCCGGGATTGCTCTACGACCTGACCCATGCCTTGAGCGGGCTCGGGCTCTCGATTGCGAGTGCGCAGATCGCGACTTACGGCGCGCGCGTGGTCGATGCCTTCTACGTGAGCGGGGCGGGCGGGCGGCGGGTGCGCGCGCCGGAGCGGCTCGAGGCGATCCGCGCGGCCCTGCTGCCGCTCTTGCGCGAGGGGGAAGCGAGCGAAGCGCCGGAGCGCGCGGCGCCCTCGCTTCCGCGCGCGCGCGAAATCCATTAAACCCTGCGCATGGGACTCTTACGCTCGAGCGCGACCGTCGGTTCCTACACGCTGATCTCGCGCATTTTGGGCTATGCCCGCGACATCCTGATCGCGGCGCTCATGGGCGCCGGGCCGGTCGCCGACGCCTACTTCGTCGCCTTCAAGCTGCCGAACCTGATGCGCCGCCTGTTCGCCGAGGGCGCGTTCAATCTCGCGTTCGTGCCCGAGTTTGCCGGCCGCCTCGAGGCCGACGGCAAAGACGCCGCCAAGGCCTTTGCCGAGGAGGCATTGGCGATCCTGCTTTGGGCGCTGGTCGTGGTGCTGGGCCTGGGCGAACTCCTGATGCCTTGGCTCATGTACGCGTTGGCGCCCGGCTTCTCCGACGATCCCGCGAAGTTCGATCTTACGATCGAGCTCACGCGCATCACGTTCCCTTATCTCCTGTTCATCTCCCTCGTTTCGCTTCTGGGCGGCATCCTCAACTCGCTCCATCGCTTCTGGGTCGCGGCGGCAACCCCGATCCTGCTCAACTTGACGCTCGTCGGCGCGCTCTTGGGCTTTGCGCGCGTGGCCGAGACGCCCGGCCACGCGCTCGCCGTCGGGGTCTCGATCGCCGGGCTTCTGCAGCTCGCCTGGCTGTGGCACGCCTCCGTGCGCGCGGGGTTCTCGCTCAAGCTGCGCCGGCCTCGCCTCACCCCGGCGATGCGCCGTTTGCTCGTGCTCATGGCGCCGGTCGCGCTCGGCGCGGGCGTCAACCAGCTCTCCGTGATCATCGACCAGATCTTCGCCTCGACGATCAAAGGCGGCGTGTCGTTCCTCTACTACGCCGATCGGATCAACCAGCTGCCTCTCGGCGTGGTCGGCGTCGCGCTCGGCACGGCGCTCCTGCCCATGCTCGCGCGCAGCCTCAAGGGCGGTCGCCATGCGGAGGCGATGGGGCAGCAGAATCGCGCGCTCGAGGCCGGTCTTCTGTTCGCGCTGCCGGCGGCCGCTGCGCTCGTCACGCTCGCCTTTCCGCTCACGAGCGTCTTGTTCGAGCGGGGTGCGTTCGATGCGCACGCGGCCCGTGAAAGCGCGCGCGCGCTGCTCGCTTTCGCGCTGGGCTTGCCTGCGTTCGTCCTCGTCAAGGTCCTGTTGCCCGGATTCTACGCCCGGGGCGAGCCCAAGCACCCGGTGCTCATCGCGGCGTTCTGCGTCGCCGTGAACGCCGCGCTCAACGCCGCGCTGGTCGGCCCGTTGGGTGTCATGGGCATCGGCCTCGCCACCAGCGCGGCCGGCTGGCTCAATGTCGCGCTGCTCGCGCGGGGCTTGAGTAGCCGCGGCTACCTCAAGCTCGATGCGCGCCTGCGCCGGAACGGCCCGCGCATCGCGATCGCGACGCTCATTATGGTGGGCGTCCTCGAGCTTCTGCTCTGGGCACTGGCGCCCGCGTTCGCGCTCGAGGCGCTGGCGCCCCGGGCCGGCGCTCTCGCGGCGCTCGTGCTGGGCGGGCTGTTCGTCTACGGTCTCGCGGCGCGGCTCTTGGGCCTCGTGCGCTTCAACGATCTCCTGCGCCTGTTCCGCCGCACGCCCTCGCAGGCGCCCGGCTTGACCGAGTAGCGGCCTTCGGGCCATAACTCCAGCCCTGCGCTCACAAGGAACCCTCGATGGGCCGCGTCTTCTCGGGCGTCCAGCCGACCGGCAATCTCCATCTCGGCAACTATCTCGGCGCGATCCGCAATTGGGTCGACATGCAGGCGCTGCACGACTGCATGTTCTGCGTCGTCGACCTGCACGCCCTCACGGTGGAGCCGGATCCGGCCCAGCTTAAAAAACACACCCGCGAAGTGACCGCCGCTTATGTGGCGAGTGGGATCGATCCCGAGCACTCGATCATTTTTGTCCAAAGCCACGTCATGGGCCATGCGCAGCTCGCTTGGCTGCTCTCGTGCTTGACCCCCCTGGGCTGGCTCAACCGCATGACCCAATTCAAGGAAAAGGCGGGCGAGGCGCGCGAGAGCGCGCTGCTCGGGCTCTACGCCTACCCGGTTCTCATGGCCGCCGACATCCTGCTCTACAAGGCAACCCACGTGCCCGTCGGCGAAGACCAGAAGCAGCACCTCGAGCTCGCCCGCGACGTCGCCGGCGCCTTCAACCGGCGCTACGGCGCCGAGCTTTTCCCGCTGCCCGAGCCGGTGATCCTGGGCAGCGCCGCGCGGGTCATGTCGCTGCGCGACGGGCGCGCCAAGATGAGCAAGTCGGACGCCTCCGATTATTCGCGCCTCAATTTGACCGACAGCGAGGAGCTGATCGAGAAGAAGATCCGCAAGGCCAAGTCGGATTCCGAGATGGGCTTGACCTACGAGCCCGAGACCCGGCCCGAGGCCGCCAACCTGCTCTCGATCTACGCCGCGCTCGAAGGCTTCCGGCTCGAGGACGCGCTGGCGCGCTTTCGCGAAGCGTCCTTTTCCGAGTTCAAGGGCGCGCTCGCGACACTCGCGGTGGCGAAGCTCGGCCCCCTGGGCCACCGCATGCGCGAGCTCCTGGCGCATCCCGACTACATCGACGACCTGTTGCGGCGCGGCGCGCGGCGTGCGCGCGCGATCGCGGACGAGCATCTCGCGGAGATCGAGCGCGTCATGGGCCTTCTGAAACTGTAAGAGGGCGCGCCCGCGCGCGGAAGAGGCAAGGCGCGGCAGAGCCATGGACATCTACCTGCCGATCGCGGAACTGCCGGTCAACGCCTTCGTCCTGTTGGGCCTGGGCTTCGCGGCCGGCTTCCTCTCGGGCATGTTCGGCATCGGCGGCGGCTTCCTGCTCACGCCGATCCTGATCTTCATCGGCGTGCCGCCGGCGGTGGCCGTCGGTTCGGGCGCCAATCAGCTCGTCGTCACCTCGCTCACCGGCCTATTCGGTCATTTCCGGCGCGGCAACGTCGATTTCAAGATGGGCGGCGTCATGATGGTGGGCGGGCTCGTGGGCTCGTTCCTGGGCATCGCCCTGTTCCGCCTGTTGAGCGCGATCGGCCAGCTCGACCTCGTGATTTCGCTCTCCTTCGTGGCGTTTCTGCTGGCCGTCGGCGCGCTCATGGGGATCGAGAGCGTGCGCACCATCTTGAGGCAGCGGCGGGGCGCCGCGCCGCGGCGGAAGGCGCATCAGCACACCTTCGTGCACGGGCTCCCCTTCAAGCTGCGCTTCCGCAAATCGAAGCTCTACGTGAGCGCATTCGCGCCGATCACCATCGGCTTCGTCACCGGCCTCTTCGCCTCGGTCATGGGGATCGGCGCGGGCTTCATCATGATTCCGGCGATGATCTATCTGCTCGGCATGGCGACGAGCGTCGTGGTCGGCACCTCGCTCCTCCAGATCGCGCTCGTCGCCTCGGTGGCGACCGTGCTGCACGCGGCGACGGCACAGACCGTCGACATCCTGCTCGTCGTCATGCTCTCGGCGGGCGCCGTGTTCGGGGCCGAGCTCGGCGTGCGCACGGGGCTAAAGCTGCGCGCCGACTTCCTGCGGGCGCTTCTGGCGGCGATCGTTCTGGTGGTTGCGGGCCGCCTCATCTTCGCGCTCACGACCGCGCCCACCCATATCTACTCGATCGCGCCGGTGGGGTCGCCGTGAGGCGCGGCCTCGCCCTTCTCTTCCTCGCGGGCCTCATGGGTCTCGCTTGCGCTTCGGCCCGCGCGCAAGAGGTCGTGCTCGGCCTCTCCGATGAGGTGATCGCGGTCGGCCCCCGCTTCGTCGGCACGCAGCTTCTCGTGTTCGGGGCGACCGATCGACCCGGCGAGCTCGTCATCGTCTTGCGCGGGCCCGAGACCCCGGTCGCGGTACGGCGCAAGGACCGCCTCGCCGGCATCTGGATCAACCGCGAATCGATGCTGTTCGCCTCGGTGCCGCGGTTCTATGCGCTGGCGTCGACCCGCCCGCTCAAGATTCTCGCCGCGCCCGAGGTCCTGGCCGAGGCGCGCCTCGGCATCGAGCATCTGAACTTCTGGACCGTCTCCGTTCAGAGCGAGGAGCGCATCGCCGAGTTCCGCGGCGCGCTGATCGCGCTCGAGCGCGAGGCCCGCCATTACGGCGGCGCGGCCGGGGGCGTCGCGTATCTGGCCGAGCGGCTGTTCCGCGCGAGCTTCGATCTGCCCGCGACCGTGCCGGCGGGCACCTACACGGTCGAGGCTTATCTGTTCCAGAAGGGCACGATCGTCGCCCGCGCCGCCAAGTCGTTTCTCGTGCAGCAGACGGGCTTCGGCGCGGCGATGCACGATTTCGCGCACCGCCGACCGATCGCCTACGGCTTCATTGCGCTCTCCGTTGCGCTGATGGCAGGATGGCTCGGCGGCTTTCTGTTCCGCAAGCGGGCGAGGCGATGAGCGAGACGGCGAAGAGCGGCCATGTGGCCGGCCGGCTGAAGTTCCTGGTCTGCGTCGCCAACGATGCGCAGTCGCGCACGGCGATGTTGTTCGCGGGCTTGCGGGCGCGCAACACCGGCGGGCGGCTTGCGCTCCTCCACGTCGTGCCCCCGCCCGAATTCCAGCATTGGGTCGCGGTCGGCGATCTCATGCGGGAGGAGACGCGCGAGCAGGCCGAAGAGCTCTTGAGCCGCATGGCTGGCGAGGGGCACGCGCGCTTCGGCATTTTGGCCGAGTACGTCGTGCGCGAGGGCTCGATCGGCGAGGAGATCCTCAAGCAAGTCGGGGAGGACGCCGAGGTGACGATGCTCGTGGTCGGCGCCGCGCCGGCGGCCGACGGCAAGCGCACGCTGATCTCCTGGCTCGCCGGTCAATTGGCCGGCAAGCTCAACATCCCCTTGATCGTCGTGCCCGGAAATTTGACCGAAACGCAACTCGAGAATTTAACGTAAACACGACGTCGCCTCCAACTCTCTGATTTGTCTGAATGAGCCTGGCCCCTCCGGAGGCTTAGAGTTAATGAACCATTTGTCTTAAGGGTTGAATTTCGACCATTTTTTCTCCATCTTGTTACAAAGCGCCGCCCGCCCGCGGCCTTAACGGAAGGAGCGCGTCATGTTCATCCAGACCGAACGCACGCCCAACCCCGCGACGCTCAAGTTCATTCCCGGTCGCGAGGTCATGGCGAAGGGCACGGCGTATTTTCCCGATTCCGAGAGCGCCAAGCGCTCGCCGCTGGCCGAGCGGCTGTTCCAGATCGAGGCGGTCGAGGGCGTGTTCTTCGGCGCCGACTTCATCTCGGTGACCAAGGGGGAAGGTTCCGAGTGGCACGTGCTCAAGCCCGCGATCCTGGGCGTCATCATGGAGCACTATGTCGCCGGCACGTCGCTGTTCCATGACGGGGCGGCGGCCGACGACGGGCCGTCGGCCGAGGGCGAGGCGACGGCCGAGGGCGAGGCGACGGCGCTCGTCAATCAGATCCGCGAACTCATCGAGACGCGCGTGCGCCCCGCCGTGGCGCAGGACGGCGGCGACATCATCTTCCGGGGCTTCGAGAAGGGGGTGGTCTACCTCCAGTTGCGCGGCTCCTGCTCCGGCTGCCCGAGCTCGACGGCCACGCTCAAGGCGGGCATCGAGAACATGCTCCGGCACTACGTTCCGGAGGTCGTCGAGGTGCGCGCCGTCGCTTAACGCGGGCCGCGCGACGCAGCGGTCACGGAACGGGCGCAAAGCGGCCATCGAACGACCGTAAAGACAGGGAACAAGAGGCGGGCCTTCGGACCCGCCCGCGGGCCGCGCAGTCAGGGTTGAGAGAGTGGGAGGTTCATGCGATGAGGACGATGCGCTGGCTTACGCCGACGTCGCTGGGCTTGAGCGTCGTCTCGGCGAGTGTGTTCACGCTCTTCGGCCTGGTGTTGTCCGATCCCTCGAGCATCGGGGTCAAGGCCGTGCCCGAGGTGGCGGCGATCGTGAAGAGCGCGCCGCCGGTGTTCGGGCCCTCGATCGAGGTGCCGGGCGTAAGCCGCGCCGCGGGCAGCGTGCTCGACCTCGAATACGAGCTCGACCGGGTCGATTACACGCTCGCGCTCGTGCGCAACGGGGCGGGCGATGTGCCGCGGATCTTCGTCTCCACTTTGCCGGACGACATGGGAGCGATCGATGCGCCCGCCGAGCGCAAGCGCCTCTTCATCAAGATGACGCTGCCGCTCATTCTCGCCGTGAACGAGACCATCCTGGCCGACCGGGCGCGGCTGTCGCGGGTCATCGACGAGGTCCGCTCGGGCCAGGCGCTCGCGGCCAAGGACGAGGTGTGGCTGGCCGAGCTCACCGCGCGCTACGAGGTCGAGCCCGGCAACTTCGAGGCGCTCCTTAAGCGCGTCGATATCGTGCCGCCCTCGCTGGCGTTGGCCCAGGCGGCCGTCGAGTCGGGCTGGGGCACCTCGCGCTTCGTTCAGGAGGCCAACGCGCTCTACGGCGAGCGCCTCTTCGCCGAGGGCTTTGGCCTCGTGCCCGATGATCGCGACCTCGACGCCGCGCACGAGGTCCGGGCCTTCCCGCGCCTCATCGATTCGGTCGCGTCCTACGTGCACAACCTCAACACGCACGAGGCCTACGCGAGCTTCCGCGCCGAGCGCGCGGCGTTGCGCCGCGGCCGGGTCGCGCTCGAAGGCCTCACGCTGATCGACTGGCTCCAGCCTTACTCGGAAGACCGCGCGGGCTACGTCACGACCGTGCGGCGGGTGATCAAGGGCAACCAGCTCTGGCAGTTCGATCTGGCCGAGCTCGGCGGCACGAGGGTCGCCGCGCTTGCGCTTCCCGAACGGCGCGTGGCCCGCTAAGGCCTTCCCCAAGAGTGTGCGCCCGTCGATCGGGCGAACTCGCCTCAGGGCACGACGAACTGCATGCCGAACCAGCGCCAGCGGCCGCCCGCGCCCGGTAGCGTGCAGTTGACCCGCGTGCGTCCGGGCGGAAACGGCGCGGCGAAGCGAAGCTCGACCCGATGGGAGCCCAGGGTCTCGTAAGCCACGGGCCCGGTGTGGGACACGAAGCAGCTGAGCCGGTCGAGGCGGCCGATGGCTGGATCGACGGTGAACCCGAGTGCGGGCGGGTTGGCGTCCCTCAGCACCGGATCGACCGGCGTGAGATCGCTGACCGGCAGGGGCAGAACGTCGGCGATGAGCGCGAAGCGTTCCGGCTCGCCGTAGGTCTCGTTGAGCGCAAAGCGGGGCAGAGCGAAGAAATCGGCGCTCGCATCGAGGGCGCCGGAGTGCTGGCCGAAGGCCGCTTCGTAGCCCAGCGCGCGCACCAGCCACTCCCGGCAGGGTCCAGGCGTATTAAGCCCGGCAGCTATCGGGGCCGGGCTCC
>CAZVZP010000039.1:0-6528 GCA_964631625.1 uncultured Hyphomicrobiales bacterium
GAATCCTTGAATCAAACCGCGATTCCACCGTCAATCAGTTTGTCAACAGGGCCTAACGCCAAAATGAAGGGAGGCGAACAACGATGGCCATTCAGAGTTAGCTATGACACGACGCTCCGCATCGGAGAGCAAATTGTCGCGGATCTCTGTCCCTCGGATCTCGTCCTTATGTAGAAAATACGTGGCCATGACCGGAAGCGGGATCTCATCCCCACGTTGCCAATAAAGGACCACGAGTCCATTGACGAACAGCTTTATTTCCCGAGGTGTGATGGTTAAAATTGAAAAGGACCGTACAAAGTCGAAGAGACTTTGAATAGCTATCCGGTCACTCTCGTCATGTTCCGGAAAGGCATAACTTAATTGTTCCAGCAGATATTTCCGCCAGTTCGCGAGGATCGGGGGCGGCACAAAGAAAGCGAGTCCAAACGTTTTGTCGATGTACACCTTCGCTTTGACAACCGGATCGTTGCTTATTCGCGGTGTTTCTTTGTCATCGCGACCGTATGGGCCAGCTGGCACTTGCCCATAAGGCAGATTGTCGTGAAACACGAACGACAAAGCTTCTACGGAAAAGGGAGCGATCAGCCAGTATTTCATAATCCGTGGTTTTCGGAGACCACCACTTTCTCCAAAGAAGGTTTGCATGGTAGACCAGAAGTCTCGCGCCTGAGCAGAAGGAATCCGGTCAATGTTGTCAATCACGATGACAAGGCGCAGTTCCGGATTTTGCGCATGGACCGTGTCGACAAGATGGCTGAACACATCCCTGAATTCGCCGATCGAATCGGCTGGCGACTTGATGCGCTTCCTCTCGATCTTGCCCTGAACTTTTTCAACAAAAAACGACAGCACGCTGAATTCTTTATCCCTATAACTGGGACCAAAGAGACGATCTTTGATACGGTCAGGACCCAATTTCTTGATAGCCCAAAAAATCACCGTCATTACCACCGGTGCCAAAATCAGCGGGATCGCAACCAAATTCCTGGTGGCGAAGAGCGCTGACCAGAAGCTCGTCCCAGATGCAGAGGGAATTTCGAACAACCCTAGTCCAAATGGAACGAGAAACACGGTCAGTAAGAATAACTTGGCGTGCCGTCGAAGCACCGGTTCCGCTGTTGTCGTTGTCGTCTCAGTCCGATTCCATACTTGGTCTGTTGTCTTCGCGACCTCCTCCTCGGTTAGCAGCTCTTTTGCTTTGAGAGACTGGATCAAGTCATCCAGGAATGCCCTCCGCAGCGGGTCTCCCTGGTGGGACCAGGCGTCGTAGACAAAAATGTGCGCGTTCTCACTATTCGATTCGGTTAGCTCAGTTTCGAGCAGCTTCACGACTGTCGACTTGCCGCTGCCCCATTCGCCAACAACGGCGATTGACCGACCTTCGTTTGATTGAAGGATTTCGTCACGGATAAGCTCCGCGATCCTCTTGTGCGTCCCAAATTCGTCCTTCGACGCGGGGTCGTCCCTAAGCAGATGCGTTTTCTTCAATTCTAAGGCTCGCTTCCACAAACTGCGGCTGAGTTAAGAGGACCCCCAAAGGAAAGCGCGCGTCAAGAATTATCAGCTGCCGACTTGGTGCTACCGTAACTCCACTTGACGGTAGGGCCGCGGTAGAGACTTTGATCTCAGCTTACTTGGTTGGGCGCGAGGACAGCCCGGCGCAACGACAGTTTCGGCCACCGCGTGGAAATGACCGCGTCTGGCCACAACCGGGCATCCGCGAAGCGGGTCCAAGCCTCGCACGCCGGCCGTTAAGAGCCCAGGCTCCGGCGCTGCCGTCGGCGATCCAGCCTCTCCTTCAACGGCAGCTTTGCGCGAGCGCGGCGAGGATGAAGGCCGCGGTCTCCATGGGCATGGCCGTGGCATCGCGCTTCTGCCAGGCAATCGGGCCCAAGTCGTAGGCGAGCTGCTGGCGCAGGACCTCGACCGTGGCATCGGAGGCATCGCGCGTGCGCATCTCTAAGCGCGCTTCGAGCACCGGCGGCGGCGCCTCGAGCCAGAATCCGCCGAAGGGTGCGCCGGCGCCAGCCGCGACCGCCTCGATACTGGAGCGCTCCTCAGACTTCGCGTGCACCGCATCGGCGATGACCGCGTGCCCGGCGCGCAAGGCCAAGCTCGCGCGCTCGCGCATGAGGCCATAGACCCGCGCGCTCGTCTCGGCCCCATAGGCCTCTTCCGGAAGCCGCGTCTCGGGAGATGCGCCCATGAGCTCCTTGCGCAGCACGTCGCTTCTCAAGATCAGCGCCCCGGGAGATGGCCCGAGCCAGGGCGCGAGCTCGCGCGCGACCGTGCTTTTCCCTGAGCCCGAGAGCCCGCCCAGCGCAACCAGCCACGGTTTCCCCCGCGCGAGGAAACCGTGGGCGGCCTCGAGGTAGCCGCGCGCTTCCTCCGCGGCGCGGCGCGTCGTCTCCGCCGGCTTGTCCGCGGAGAGCGCCAAGAGCGCCCGCGCCTTGGTGCGGATCGCTGCGCGGGCGCTCTGAAAGAGCGGGAGTGCCGCCAGGCCACGGCCGTCGAAGCGTTGCCCCTGGTAGCGATTGAACAGGCGGTTGGCGAGGCCGCGCTCGCCGCGCTGCCACAGGTCCATGAGCGCAAAGGAAAGATCGTAGAGCGTGTCGATGCACGCGAAGTCGTCGTTGAACTCGATGCAGTCGAAGATCGTGGCGCGGCCCTCGAACAGGCAGACGTTGCCCAGATGCAAATCCCCGTGGCAGCGGCGCACGTATCCGCGGGCTCGCCGCGCTTCGAGCAGCGGCTTCAAGCGTTCGACCTCGCGCTTGAGCGCCTTTGCCACGCTCGCCGCCATGCCGGGATCGAGCAGGGCTTCCGCGCCTATCCCGGGGAGCGGATCGAGGCCCTGGGCCACCCGCGCCATGCCGGCGTGGCCGCCTTTGGCTTCTATGATTTCGGCAACCGCATGCAATGCCGCGATCGCATCGGCGAGCTGATCGATCAGCTCGGGCGTCAACGCCTGACGCGCGGCCAGCGCGCTGAAGAGGGCCGATTGCTCGAAGCGCTGCATCTCGACCACCCAATCGAGCGCCTCGCCCGGTCCGCCGAAGCCGAGCGCGCCGCTTGGCGATCTCGTGATCGGCACGACGCGCCGGTAGAGCGCGGGCGCCGTGCGCCGGTTCAAGCGCAGCTCGGCCTCGCACGCCGAACGGCGCGCCTCAAGGCTTAAGAAGTCGACGAAATCGTAGCGCACGGCGCGCTTGAGCTTGTAGGCGAGCGGGCCGGCCAGGAACACGCTCGAGATGTGGGTGTCGATGCGCTCGACGGCCAAGCCGCCGTGGCTTTGCGGATCGGCGAGATACGCGATGACCTCGGCCTGCTCGCCCGCCTCGTGCGGCCCGGTGCGGATCGCCATCGCCGGCGCGCTACAGCCCGTTGACCGGGATCTTGAGATAGGAGACGCCGTTATTCTCGGCCGGGGGCAAGCGGCCGGCCCGGATATTGAGCTGGAGGGCGACCACGAGGAGATCGGGAAACTCGAGCGCGGCGTCGCGCTCGCGGCGCAGCTTGACGAACGCCTCGCGCGGCGTGCCCGCCTTGAGATGAATGTTGTGCGCGCGCTGCTCGGCCACGGTGCTCTCCCAGGCATAGGCGCGGCCGTTCGGCGCGTAGTCATGACAGGCGAAGAGGCGGGTTAAGGGCGGCAGGGCCAAGATTCTCTGCACCGAATCGTAGAGCGTCGCGGCGTCGCCCCCGGGGAAATCCGTGCGTGCCGAGCCGTAATCGGGCATGAAGAGCGTGTCGCCCACGAAAGCGGCATCGCCCACGAGGTAGGTCATGCACGCCGGCGTATGGCCGGGCGTCGCCATGGCTTGAAGGCGCAAGCGGCCGAGGGGGAGGCTCTCGCCCTCGACGAGGAGCCGGTCGAACTCGGAGCCGTCGGCACGGAACTCGGGACCCAGGTTGTACACCGCCTTGAAGGTCGATTGGACCTTGACGACGTCACGGCCGATCGCGACCGGCGCGTGCCATTTGTCCTTCAGATATTGCGCCGCGGTCACGTGATCCGCGTGCGCGTGGGTCTCGAGAATCCAGTCGATCGCGAAGCCCCGTTCCGCAACGAAGGCTATGAGCGCGTCGGCCGCGACGGTGGACGTGCGCCCCGATCCCCGGTCGTAATCGAGCACCGGATCGATGACCGCCGCGCGGCCTTTTTCCTCGTCGGCGACCACATACGCGATCGTGCGCGAGACCTCGTGGAAAAACCCCTTGACCAGCGGCTTCACGGCTCCCCTCCCCGCACGATGCGGGCTGTTCCGACGCTCATCCCGACTTTCGCTTCGCCGCCGCATACGACGGCACGGGCTCGATGAGGCCCTCGGGATCGGCGTGGATGATGACCTGGGCATTGGGAAACTCCACGTGGATCGCCGCCTCGACCTCATCCGAGATAACGTGGATGCGCGTGAGGCTCAACTCGCCGTCGACCTCGATATGGAGCTGAATGAAGGTATTGAGGCCGGCCATGCGCGTGCGCAGGTCGTGCAGATTCGCGACCCCCGGATGCGCGATCACGATGCTCTTGATCCGGGCGCGCTCAGCATCGGGCAGCTCGCGGTCCATGAGCTGGTCGAGCGCAACGCGGCCGATGCGCCAAGCGCTGTAGACGATGTAACCCGCGATGGCGAGCGCGAAGATCGGGTCGGCGTAATTCCAGCCCAGCCGCCACGCCATGAGGATGGCGACGATGACGCTGCCGTTGACAAGCACGTCCATCGCGTAGTGCAGGGAATCCGCGCGCACGACGGTCGATTGGGTGCGCCGGATCACGGAGCGCTGGTAGAGCACGAGCACGCCCGTGACCACGATCGAGAACCCCATGACCGCGATGCCGACCGCGCCCTGCCGGACGGCCTGCGGCTCGATCAGGCGGTGCACGGCCTCGAAGGCGAGAAACAGCCCAGAGCCCGTGATGAACGCCGCCTGGGCGAGCGCGGCCAGGGGCTCCGCCTTGCCGTGGCCGAAGCGGTGCTCGCGGTCGGCCGGCTGGAGCGCCTGGCGCACCGCGATGAAGTTGACCAGCGAGGCGAACACGTCCATGGCCGAATCGATGAGCGAGGAGAGCAGGCTCACCGAGTCGGTCAGCAGCCAGGCGAAAATCTTGACCCCGATGAGCACGGCCGCGACCGCGAGCGAGGCGGCGGTAGCGCGGCGAATCAGGCGCGCCGAGCGCTCGTCGCCCAACCCGTAGGCCGCCCCCGCCACCGGTTCGCGTGTCGTTCCTGACGTGTCCAAATGCCCGCTCCTACGGGTAGAGCCGTTCCGTGCGCCAGGCCGTGCCGGCGCGCGTGTAGACCAGCCGCTCGTGCAGCCGGGAGGGACGCTCCTGCCAAAACTCGATGCGATCGGGAACGACGCGATAGCCCGACCAAAACGGCGGCCGCGGCACCCCGCCCACGCCGAACTTCAGAGCGTACTTGGCGACCTCCTTCTCGAGGGCCAGACGCGACTCGAGCGGCCGCGATTGCTTGGAGGCCCAGGCGCCGAGGCGGGCAGCGCGGTCGCGCGAGGCGAAATAGGCGTCGGCCTGGGCGTCCTCGACCGGCTCGACCGCGCCCTCGATGCGCACCGACTTGCCGAGCGGCATCCAATAGAAGCACAGCGCGGCATGGGAGTTCTGCCGAAGCTCCTCGCCTTTCCGGCTCTCGAGATTGGTGTAGAACACGAAGCCTCGCTCGTCCGCGCCGCGGCACAGCACCATGCGGCACGACGGCCGGGCGGCGGGCCCCACGGTCGCCAGGGCCACCGCCGTGGGCAGGCGCAGACCGCAGCCGTCGGCCTCCTCTTGCCACTCGGCGAAGATCTGAAAGGGATTGCGCGAGTCGTTCCGGGCCATGGCCTCTCGTACTCGACTCCCCCGGGCCTCCATTGCGGCCGCGTCGTCTTCCGCCGGTGCGCCGTACGGCCCGCCAACAAGCGGAGCGAAGCGTGCTATACTTTGCCAAAGCGCGGTTATCTTCATCTAGGAGGCCGCGTGCGTAGGGCAATAGGAAGAAGGCCATGAAGATTATCAAGATCGCCGCGGCCGGTCTAATCGCTCTTGGCTTGGCCGCTTGCCAGAACGAGATGGGCACCAAAGAGACGCTGGGCACGCTGGGCGGCGCCGCGCTGGGCGGTCTGGCCGGTTCGCAGATCGGCAGCGGCTCGGGCCAACTCGCCGCGACCGCGGCCGGCGTCTTGCTCGGCGCGTTCATCGGCAGCGAGATCGGCAAGTCGCTCGATCGGGCCGACCAGGCCTACGCGGAGCAGGCCGCCGGCCAGGCTCTCGAGAACAATCAGGCGCTGGCCTGGAACAACCCCGATTCCGGCAACTCGGGCTCGATCACGCCGACGCAGACCTATCAGAACACCGCCGGCGAATACTGCCGCGAATATCAGCAGACCATCACGGTGGGCGGGGAGACCCAAGTCGCCTACGGCACGGCCTGCCGCCAACCCGACGGCACCTGGCGCATCGTTCAGTAGCGGATGCGCAAGGGCCGCGCGCGAGGCCTTCTCGGTTTGGGCTGCGCTGCC
>CAZVZP010000039.1:6538-7532 GCA_964631625.1 uncultured Hyphomicrobiales bacterium
CATCGTCGCGATCGGAGCCTGCGGCAGCGAACCGGGCCCGGTTTGACCGTCAGGGGCTTTCGTGTAGGATGCCCGCGCGCCCAGGCCTCGTGCCCATGCGCGCCGTGACGCCGTCCGGGGACAGAGGACCGATGGAGAACGCCTCGCCGCTCATGGCCGGCAAGCGCGGCCTCGTGATGGGCATCGCCAATGAGCGCTCGATCGCCTGGGGCATCGCACGGGCCGCCGCGCGCCATGGCGCGGAGCTCGCCTTCACCTTCCAGGGCGAGGCGGTCGAGAAGCGCGTACGGCCGCTGGCCTCCGAGCTTAAGGTCGAGCTCGTGCTGCCCTGCGACGTCACCGATTTTCCCAGCGTGGATGCCGTGTTCGGCGTGCTCAAGCAGCGCTGGGGCACGCTCGATTTCCTGGTCCACGCCATCGCCTACTCCAGCAAGGAGGAGCTGAAAGGGCGCTACGTGGACACGAGCCTCGACAACTTCATCAACACGCTCAACGTGTGCTGCTACTCCTTCACCGCGCTCGCGCGGCGCGCCAGCGCGATGATGCCGAACGGCGGCAGCCTCTTGACGCTCACCTACTACGGCGCCGAGCGCTGGATGCCTCACTACAACGTCATGGGCATCGCCAAGGCCGCGCTCGAATCGAGCGTGCGCTACCTCGCCGCCGATCTCGGCACGCAGAACATCCGCGTGAACGCCATCTCGGCGGGGCCGGTCAAGACCCTCGCGGCCTCGGGCATCGGCGACTTCCGTTACATCCTGAAGTGGAGCGAGCTCAACGCGCCGCTTCGGCGCAGCGTGACGATCGACGATGTCGGCGGCGCCGCGGTCTATCTGTTGAGCGATCTTGCGGCCGGTGTCACGGGCGAAATTCATCACGTCGATTGCGGCTACCACGTCGTCGGCATGAAGCATCCCGACGCGCCGGACATTTCGGTGGTCTAAGGTTCGTTTCGCCCTTTGTCGAGCAACACCTTCGGCACTCTCTTCCGCGT
>CAZVZP010000039.1:7542-16290 GCA_964631625.1 uncultured Hyphomicrobiales bacterium
ACCACCTGGGGCGAGAGCCACGGCCCCGCGATCGGCTGCGTGGTCGACGGCACGCCGCCGGGCCTCGTGCTCGAGGAGGCGTGGATCCAGACGTTTCTCGATAAGCGCCGGTCGGGCCAGACGCGCTTCACCTCGCAGCGCCGCGAGTTGGACCGCGTGCGCATCCTCTCCGGCGTGTTCGAGGGCCAGACCACGGGCACGCCGATCGCGCTCGTGATCGAGAACGAAGACGTGCGCTCGAAGGACTACGAGACGATCAAGGACCGCTTCCGCCCCGGGCACGCCGACTACACCTATTTCGTCAAATACGGCCGGCGCGACTGGCGCGGCGGCGGGCGCGCAAGCGCGCGCGAGACCGCGATGCGCGTCGCGGCGGGCGCGATCGCGCGCCGCGTCCTGGGCGAGCGCGTCGTCATCCGGGGCGCGGTGATTCAGATCGGCAAGCGCGCGATCGAGCGCACGCGCTGGGATTGGCGCGAGGTGCCGCGCAATCCCTTCTGGTGCCCCGATGCCCGAACCGCGGAGCTGTGGGCCAACGACATCGACCGCACGCGCAAGGCCGGCTCCTCGCTCGGCGCCGTGATCGAGATCGTGGCCTCCGGCGTGCCGGCGGGCTTGGGTGCGCCCATCTACGGCAAGCTCGATGCCGAGCTCGCCGCAGCGTTCATGGGCATCAACGCGGTCAAGGGCGTCGAGATCGGCTTGGGCTTCGCCGCCGCGGCCGCAAGCGGCGAGGAGAACGCGGACGAGATGCGCATGCGCCGGGGCAAGGTCGTGTTCCTGTCGAACAACGCGGGCGGCGTGCTCGGCGGTATCTCCACGGGGCAGGACATCGTGGCGCGCTTCGCCGTCAAGCCCACGAGCTCGATCTTGACGCCCCGGCACACGGTCACCGTCTCCGGCAAGAACGCCATGATCTCGACCCCGGGCCGGCACGATCCCTGCGTCGGCATCCGCGCAACCCCGGTGGGCGAGGCCATGATGGCCTGCGTGCTCGCCGATCACCTCTTGCGCCAGCGCGCCCAGTGCGGGGGTTAGGAGCCGGAGCGTTGCGCGCGCGCGAGGGTTCGACCATCCCGCCAAAGCTCCACGTGATACGTCATACGTCATACGCTTGACATACGGCGTCCGAATCCCCAGACTTGGCAATGATCAAGGGCTATCGGGATAAGAGAACCAAGGACTTTGCCCTGGGCGAGATCGTCAAGGCCTTCGAGGGCATCCGGGCACAGGCCGAGACGCGCCTCGAGGTCTTGGATGCCGCCATGAGCCTGCGCGATCTTGCCGCGCTGCGCAGCAACCGCCTCGAGGCCCTGAAAGGCGGTCGCAAAGGCCAATACAGCATCCGTATCAACGACCACTATCGGATTTGCTTCGAGTGGGCCAAGGGCGAGGACGGACCGACCAACGTCGAGATCACCGATTACCATTGAGGCCGACGACCATGAGCAGGAGACCGGTGCACCCTGGCGAGATTCTCGCCGACGAACTCGCCGAAATCGGCTTGAGCGCCGAGGCGCTTGCGCGCGAGCTCCGCGTTCCGGGCAACCGGATCAGTCAAATCATCGCGGGCAAGCGCGCGATCACCGCCGATACGGCGCTCCGTCTCGGCCATTGGTTCGGCATGTCGCCGGAATTTTGGCTCAACTTGCAGAAGTCGTTCGAGCTGCGCGTGGCGATGCACGAGTTTGGGGCCGAAATTCAAAGATTGCCACGCCGCGCCTAGACCTCATACGCCATGGGATCGTTCACGACGAAGCGTCCACGAATCCGGCGGCGGCCCGGGGGCGCGGCTGAACGGCCCGCCTCGCCGGACGCCGAGCGCGTGTTCGCGCTCGGCCTGCCCGATGTGCGCGCGCTCGACGCCGAGATCCGCACGGTGCTGGAGAAGTGCGTCGAGAAGCTCGGCTTCGTGCCCAACGTTCTGCGCGCGTTCACGCTCCGGCCGCGCAAGTTTCCGCTCTTCCGCGCCTATTCCAACGAGCTGATGCTGGGGGAGTCCGGCCTCTCCAAGCTCGAGCGCGAGATGATCGCGCTTGCGGTCTCCTCGATCAACCACTGCCGCTACTGCTTGGCGGCCCACGGCGCGGCGGTGCGCGAGCTTTCAGGGAACCCGCGCCTCGGCGAGGAGATCGCCCACAACTACCGGGCCGCGGCCCTCTCGCCCCGCCAGCGCGCGATGCTCGACTTCGCAGCCAAGCTCACCGAGAGCCCGGACAAGATCGTGGACGAGGACCGCGCGAGCTTGCGCAAGGCCACATTCTCGGACGAGGACATCTTCGACATCTGCGAAATAACCGGCTTCTACAACATGACCAACCGCTTGGCCTCGGGCACGGAGCTGCGCCCCAACCCGGAGTACGACAGGATGGCGCGCTAACCCGGCTTCTCCGCCGCGATCAGGTACTCGACGTTGCCCTTGGCGCCGGTGATCGGGCTTTGGGTTATGCCCAGCACGCGCCAGCCCATCGCCTCTTCGAGCCAGCGGCGGATTTTTTCGCACACCGCCGCCCGCACCGCCTCATCCTTGACGATGCCGCCCTTGCCCACCTCTTTGGGCCCGGCCTCGAACTGCGGCTTGATGAGCGCGATGAGCCGCGCGCCACTCTTCGCGAGCGCGAGCGGAACGGGGAGGATCGTCGCCAGGCCGATGAAGCTCGCATCGCACACGATAAGATCGACCGGCTCGGGCACCTCGTTGTTCGAGAGATAGCGCGCATTCACGCCTTCGAGCACGACGACGCGCGGATCGCCCCTGAGCTTCCAGGCGAGCTGGCCGCGTCCCACGTCGACCGCGTAGACCCGGCGCGCGCCGCGCGCGAGCAGCACCTCGGTGAAGCCGCCGGTCGAGGCGCCGATGTCGAGCGCCACCGCGCCCGTCGCATCGATCCCGAAGACGGCGAGCGCACGCTCGAGCTTGAGCGCGCCGCGCGAGACCCAGGGGTGCTCGGCCCCGCGCAGCTCGAGGGCCGCATCCTCCGCGACGAGCACACCGGCCTTGTCCAACCGGCGCTCGCCGCTGAACACGTTGCCTGCGAGCACGAGCGCCTGCGCCTTGGCGCGGCTCGGGGCCAAGCCGCGCTCGACCAAGAGCTGATCGAGGCGACGCTTTAAACGCTTCGCGTTCATTGCCCGATGGCCCGCGCGATGCGCGGCCGGGCGACCAACGCCCGGGCGTCCGCGCTCAATTCTTGCGGTCGACGACGAAGCGCGCGGCGTCGCGCAAAAGATCGGCCTTGGTGTCGAAGGCCTCGAGATGGGCGATCGCCTGCTCGACCAGGAGCCGCGCCTGCTGGCGCGCGCGCTCGGTGCCCAGGATGGAGACGAAGGTCGCCTTGCCCTGCGCCACGTCCTTGCCGATCGACTTGCCCAGGTCTTTCTCGTTGCTCTCGACATCGAGCAGGTCGTCCACGATCTGGAAGGCCAAGCCCAGATCGTGCGCATAGCCCCGCAACGCGAGCCGCGCGTGCTCGTCCGCTTGGCCGAGGATCGCGCCGAATTCGCAGGCGACCGCGATGAGCGCCCCGGTCTTCATCTGCTGGAGCCGGGTGATCGAGTTGATGTCGAAGCGTTGATGCTCGGCCGCCAGGTCGATCATCTGTCCGCCCACCATGCCGTGCGCACCCGCCGCCTTGGCCAGAGCGGCGACGAGCTGGCAGCGCACCGCGGGCTCGGGATGCGTCTCGGCGTCGGTCAGGATCTCGAAGGCGAGCGCCTGGAGCGCGTCGCCCACGAGGATCGCCGTCGCCTCGTCGTACTTGACGTGGCACGTCGGCTGGCCCCGCCTCAGCGTGTCGTTGTCCATGGCGGGCAGGTCGTCGTGCACGAGCGAGTAGCAGTGGATGAGCTCGACCGCCGAGGCCGCGCGCAGCGACCAGCTGCGGGGCACGCCGAAGAGGTCGGCCGAGGTGACCGCGAGGAAGGGGCGCAGCCGCTTGCCCCCGGCCAGGCTCGAGTAGCGCATGGCCTCGAACAGGCGCGCCTCCGCATCGCCCTCGCCCCGCGGCAAGAGCTTGTGCAGCGTCTCGTTGACGCCCTCGGCGGTCTCGCTCAGCGCACGGCCCAGGTTCGCCATGCCTATGCCTCAGTCGCTTTCGGCCGGTTCGGTGCCCACCTGGCCCTTGAGGTCGAGCGTGATCTTCTCGACCTTGAGTTGAGCCTCCTTGAGCTTGGCTTCGCAATGGGTCTTGAGCGCGACGCCGCGCTCGTAGGCCGCGATCGCGCCTTCGAGATCGCCGGTGCCCTTCTCGAGCTCCTCGACGATCTCCTCGAGCTCCTTGAGCGCCGCCTCGAAGCTCAAGCCCTTGATCTCGGGCAAGGCTGCCTTCTTGGCCATCGCGAATTCCCTCCCCCGTCGGCGGCGAGTGTAAAGAGAGCGGCAGGCCAGAGCAAGCGCACCGCGCTTACGCGCGCAGCAGCGCCTCGAGGTGCGCCGTGCACGAGGCCGCGAGCGCGCGCAGGTTGTATCCTCCCTCGAGCACCGAGACGAGCCGGTCCTGGCAGTGGCGCGCCGACGCGCGCACGAGCTCGTCCGTGATCCAGGCGTAATCGCGCTCGGTGAAGGCCAGCGATGCGAGCGGATCGTCGCGATGCGCATCGAAACCCGCCGAAACGAGAACGAAGTCGGGCGCGAACGCGTCGAGCGCGGGCAGAATGTCGTTCTCCATCGCGGCCCGGAATTCGAGTCCGCCCGAGCCCGGCGCCAGGGGACAATTGACGATGTTGCCCACTCCCCGCTCCTCGCGCGCGCCGCTGCCGGGGTAGAGCGGCGACTGGTGGGTCGAGCCATAGAACACGCGGGGTTCGCTCCAAAATGCGGCCTGGGTGCCGTTGCCGTGGTGAACGTCGAAGTCGATGATGGCCAGGCGCTCAAGGCCGTGCGCCGCGAACAGGTGACGTGCGCCGACGGCCACGTTGTTGAACAGGCAGAAGCCCATGGCGCGCTCGGGCTCGGCGTGGTGGCCGGGGGGGCGCACCGCGCAGAAGCCGTTCTGCGCCTCGCCCGCCATCACCGCATCGACCGCCGCGACCACGGCGCCGGCGGCGCGCAGCGCCGCCTCCCCGGAGCGGGGCGAGATAATGGTGTCCGGGTCGAGGGCGGCATGGCCCCGGCTCGGGATGGCGCCGAGCACGCGCTCGATGTGCGCCAGGCTGTGCACCCGCGCCAGCGCCTCGCGCGATATTTCCGGCGCCTCGCGGCGCTCGAGGCCCTCCGAGGGAATGCGCTCGAGGGCCTCCAGGATCGCCGAGAGCCGCGCGGGCGACTCGGGGTGGCCCGCGCTCGTGTCGTGCTCGAGAAACACGGGGTGGGAGTAGAAGAGCGTCGTCATGGACCAAGAATTGGGAGTCGTCCGCCCGGGGTTCGAGCCGGGCCAACATAGCAGAGCCGCGCGCGCGTGGGCCGCAGGATGGGAGAGGTCGTGCGGCGCGCGGGCCGCTGCGGGGCTTTCGGCCCACGCGATGCGGAGCGCTCGTGCTGCTCGCCCTCTGCGCGAGCGTGCTCGGCGCTTGCGTGCCCGCGCCGAGCGGCGGAGCCGAGGCCCTGCGGCTGTGGGGCACCGTCGAGGCTCGCCTCTTCGGCGGCCCCTTCGAGCCCGCGAGCCTCTGGCTCACGCCTGAAGATCGCTCCGATGCGGCGTTTGTCTTCGGCGCCGCGATGGAGCAGGCCTTGCGCGCGCGCGGCGTTGTGCTGGCGCCGGAAGACACTCCGCTGCGCTACGGCGCCGAGCTCGACGCCGCACCGGAGCTGCCGCTGCCCGAAATCGCGTTGCAGGGCACGCTCGGAAACTCGTCGCGCGCCGATCTCGGCGTCGGGCTGCCGATCCTGAGCGACGAAAGCCCGCACCACTTCCGCTTCGCGGTGCGCTTCGCCGTGCTCGGAGCCGATGGCGCGTCGCTTTGGCAGGCACGGGCGCGGGGCGAGAGCCGGGAGTACTCCGTGGCCGAGGTGGCGCGCGCGGTGGCCGCGCGGCTCGCCGGGCGCGTGGGGCAAGCGCTGCCGGCCACGGCCTTCGCCCGTTAAGGCCGATTAACCCATTGAAAACAAAGAGAGCACCGTCTGCTTCTCGGGCTTGAAAGCGAGCATAGCCTCCCCATATGCCTAACGCCGGGGCGCCCCAAGGGGCTCCGGCGAAAGCTGGCAAGGATGCGGCCCGGCCATGCGGCGGGCCGCCGCGAACATCTCGCTTGAGACGAAGGAGAATGTGCAGCCATGACCACGTTCGATTTGACCCCCCTGTTCCGCTCCACGATCGGCTTCGATCGCTTCAACCGTTTGCTCGACACCGCCTTCAACGTGGGCGAAACGGCGCCCTCGTATCCGCCCTATAACATCGAGAAGCACGGCGAGGACAAGTACCGGATCACCATGGCGGTCGCCGGGTTCGCCGAGGACGACATCGAGGTGACCTTCCAGGAAAATCTGCTTCTCGTCAGCGGCCAGAAAAAGGAATCGGCGGAGGAGAAGGAGGCCGAGTACCTCTATCGCGGCATCGCGACCCGGGCCTTCGAACGCCGCTTCCAAATCGCCGACCACGTGCGGGTGACGGGCGCCGAACTCAAGGACGGCCTGCTCCGAATCGAGCTCGCCCTCGAGCTGCCCGAAGCGATAAAGCCTCGGCGCATCGAGATCCGCGGGCCCGAGAAGGGCGCCAAGACCATCGAGGGCAAGGCGGCTTGACGCGTTGTTCCGATTCGGCGACAAACTGATAACCTGCCAGCGCGGCTCGCCTCAAGCGGGCCGCGCCGTTTGCTAGGCGGTGGCCGGCTCGACGCTCGGTCGCAACCCGCCTGCCACGAAAATGACACGGTCGCGCCTTATGCCCGTCGGCTTGGCCGCGCCCAAGACAAGGAGAGTCGCGATGCTTCGCCCAACCGCCGCCGTTCTCGCCGCCGCGCTCTTCGGCCTGGCGCTGCTGCCCGGCGCCGCACGCGCCGAATTGCCGGGCGATCTCGAAGGCAACGGGCTGCCGAGCCTCGCCTCGGTGGTCGATCAGACGGCGCCCTCGGTGGTGAACATCGCCGCGCGCGGCACCACGGAGGTGCCGCAGAACCCGCTGTTCAACGACCCCTTCTTCCGCAAGTTCTTCGGGCTGCCCGAGGGGCCGATTCAGCGCGATACGGTGAGTGTCGGCTCGGGCGTCGTCATGGACGCGGAGAACGGCTACGTCGTGACCAACAACCACGTCATCGCGCAGGCCGAGGAGATCGTGATCACGCTCCACGACAAACGGCAGTTCACTGCAGAGCTCGTGGGCACCGATCCTGAAACCGACATCGCCGTGCTCAAGATCGAACCGAAGGGGCTCAGGGCCATCGAGTTCGCCGATTCCGATGCGTTGCGGGTGGGCGATTACGTGGTCGCGATCGGCAATCCCTTCGGCCTCGGCGACACGGTGACCTCCGGGATCGTCAGCGCGCTCGGTCGCAGCGGGCTCGGCATCGAGGCTTACGAGAACTTCATTCAAACCGATGCCTCGATCAATCCGGGCAACTCGGGCGGCGCGCTGGTCGATCTGAAGGGCCGGCTCGTGGGCATCAACACGGCGATCCTGGGGCCCGGCGGCAACATCGGCATCGGCTTCGCGATCCCCATCAACATGGTCCGCGAAGTGAGCGAGCAGCTGGTCGAGTACGGCGAGGTGCAGCGCGGCCAGCTCGGCGTGAACATCCAGGATCTCAATCCCGATCTGGCTCAGGCCTTCGGCATCGAGCGGACACAGGGCGCGGTCGTGACCCAGGTCCTGCCCGGCTCGCCCGCCGAGACGGCGGGAATCAAGACCGGCGACGTGGTGATCGCCGTGGACGGGCGCGAGGTGGTGAGCGCCGCGGACTTGCGCAACCGCATCGGGCTTCGGCGCGTGGACGAGACGGTCAAGCTCACGGTCTTGCGCGAGGGCCGCGAAACCAATGTCAAGGTGACGATCGGGCCGCGCGTGGAGCAGCTCGCCCAGAGCCAAGCTCCGGCACCGGGCCAGGGCGATCGCCGTCTCGAGGGCGCGGTGATCGCGCCGCTCGATCCGAGCTCGCCGCTCTACGGCGAGGTCAAGGGCGTCCGGGTCGTCTCGGTCGCCCCCGACAGCGCGGCGTACCGTGCGGACCTCCGAGAGAACGATGTCATTCTCTCGGTCAACCAGAAGCCGGTGACGACCCCGGAGGAGGTGTACGCGATCGCCGAGAGCGCGGACCAGCTGCTGCTCAACGTCCGGCGCGGCGAGGGCGCCTTGTACATCATCATTCGCTAGCGCGTTTTCCGATCGAGTGGGAGCAGGCCCCTCCCCCCTCCCCCTCCCGCGAGCGGAGGGGGTAAACAAAAAAAGTCCCCCCTCGCGGGGAGGGAAAAAGAAAAAAGCTCCCTCCCCCTTTGCGGGCTGTGGAGCGCGAGCTTGTGGCGGGCGGCATGAACTGCGGACGAAACAAATAGCTCCCTCCCCCCTTGCTGTGGGGGCTACCGGATTCACACATGTCGGAAATCGACTCAGCATCAAGCACTTACCAACCACGCAGCACAATTAGGTAAGGGTGTCGCGATTGAGCACGAGCATTGAAAGGATTCATTTTTTCTCTCCATCGCAGTGGTCGGTTGAGATGTGTGAATGCCGTAGCCCTCGCGGGGGAGGGTTGGAGTGGGGGTCCAGCGGCAGGCTGAAGGCGACCGCGCATGATTCCACGCCGCCGGATTTTGCTCTAGTGGTCTCGTTTCAACACATGAGTTTCCGATGACCCTCATCCTTCGAGACGCTCGCTGCG
>CAZVZP010000040.1:0-8672 GCA_964631625.1 uncultured Hyphomicrobiales bacterium
GCCGGCGTGAGATTGGCCACGACCTCGAGCGTCTCCTTGTCGATCACCTGCAGGGTATCGGGCTGCGGCCCCAGCGAGCCGTCGACCCAGGCATACGGGGTGTTCTCGTGACTGCGCAAGAAAAAGCCTGGGCCCAGCGTCGGGATGCGCGCGATCACCTGCCAAGTTTGCATGTCGATCACGCTCACGACCGGCTCGGCGAGGTCGGGCGTGGCCAGCACCCGCCGCCCCTGCCGCATCCAGGTGATGCCGGAGCCCAGGTGCGGCAGGCCCGTAACCGGAACCTCGGCGATGACTTGGCGGGTATCGAGGTGGATCACCTTGAGGCTCCCGCTCGCCCGCGAAGAGCCGATAAGCAGCCGGTAATCGGGGCTGAAGAAGAAGTCGTCGATCGGCGTCCCGCTATCGATTCGGCGAACCGCGAACGGCCCCGTGGCCTCGGGCACTCCTTCGACCATGCCGGCCTCGTAGCTGTGCACCAGCCCGCTAAACACCGGCTCCGCGTCTTTCCCGTAAGGAATTTCCCAGACCTCGGGCACGTCCTTGAGCGCGGCGATGAAGCTCTCGCGCGGCCGCGCTTGGTACACGCCGGCAAGCCGCGAAGACGTCTTATCCTTGAATCCCTGCACGGGGACGACGCCGATGGGGGTCAAATCCGCCGCGTCGAGAAAGACGAGGGTGCGCGGCAGGTCATTGGCTACGGCAACGATCTTGCCGTCGCCCGAGAGCGCGAGATTGCGCGTGTTGAGGCCGACACGGACTTCCGCCACGGCCTTGAGCCCGTAGAGGTCGAACTTGGAGATCCAGCCGTCGCGCGAGGCCACATAGACGAAGCGCCCGTCGGGCGAGAACTTGGGCCCGCCGTGCAGGGCGATGTGCGTCGGCAGCCGTGCGAGCGGCTCGAAGCGGTCGCCGTCGAGGATCGTGATGTGGTGGTCGCCCGCTTCGACGACAATGAAGAGGTTGAGCGGGTCGGCCTCGAACGTCGGCTGTTGGGGCCGCGGACCCGCGTCCAAGATGACATGGCTCTCTCGCATGTCCGCAAGCTCCCATAGGGGTGGCTCCGCGGACTCGCTCGCAAGAAAGCCTGCGAGCGCGACGATGTCCTCCAACTCGAGTTCGCCGGCGAAGCCCCGCATCTGCGTGGCGGCACGCCCGTTGCGAATCACCTCGATGAGCGCCTCGTTCCCGAGCCGCTCGAGGCTTTCGGGCAAGAGCGCCGGCCCCGACCCGCCGAACCGGTCGGTGCCGTGGCACGAAGCGCAATGCGCGCCGTAGAGCCGAGCGCCGCGGGCCGCTTCGTCGCCGGCCTGTCCTTCCTCGACGGCGAAGCCCAACAGCGCAAGGAGAATGAACGCGACGCTAAGAGGGGACGCGCGCACGCCCCGCTCCGGCCCGGAACGGCGTCAGCACCACGCGCCGGGGCCTGTCGGCCACGCCGATCTCCTCATCGCTCAAGTAGCACGCCGGATCCTCCTCCCACGGATCGCCCGTGAGCTTGAGCGCCCGTACCCGGGTGTTGCCGCCGCACACGTCGAGGAAGGCGCACGCGCCGCAGCGTCCCTTGACCGGGCGAGGCCGCTGCTTCAAGCCCGCCATAACCGGATCGCTGCGATCGACCCAGATCTCGGAGAAGGGCCGCTCGCGCAGGTTGCCGAGCGTGTAGTCCCACCAGAAGGTATCGGGATGAACGTTGCCGAGGTTGTCGATGTTGGCGACGTTGACTCCCGACGCATTACCGCCCCACTGCGCGAGCTTTGCGCGCAGGTGTTGAATCCGCTCAGGCGCAAAACGGGTCTTCGCCCAGTGAAGGAGATAGACCCCATCGGCATCGTTGTTGCCGGTGACGAACTCGGCCTCATCGCCGTTCAGGACCCGCGACAGACACGTCTCGAACAAAAGGTCCATGGCCGCGCGCGTCGTCTCGAGAAAAACATCGTCGCCTCGATTCTTGTTGCCGCGGCCGGCGTAGTTGAGGTGCGAGAGATAGAACTTGTGAATCCTCTCTTTCGCCGTGAGCGCCAGCAAGGCCGGAAGCTCGGCCGCGTTGTCGCGCATCATGGTGAAACGCAAGCCCACCTTGAGTCCCTCGTCGCGGCACAGCCGGGCGGCCTTGAGCGAGGCATCGAATGCGCCCGCCCGGCGGCGAAAGCCGTCGTGGGTCGCGCCGATGCCGTCGAGGCTGATCCCGATGTAGTCGTAGCCGACGCCCGCGATCGCCTCGATGTTGGCCTCCTCGATCAACGTGCCGTTGGTCGAAAGCCCGACGTAGAACCCCATCGCCTTGGCGCGGCGCGAGATATCGAAGAGGTCGGGCCGCAGCAGCGGTTCGCCGCCCGAGAGGATCAGCACCGGCACGCCGAACGCCTTGAGATCGTCCATGACCCGGAAAACCTCTTCCGTCGTGAGCTCGCCGGGAAAATCGACGTCGGCCGAGATCGAGTAGCAGTGCTTGCAGCGCAGATTGCACCGTCGGATCAGATTCCAGATCACCACGGGACCCGAAGGGGCGCGCGCGGCGCCGAGCGGCGTCGGCGCGATGAGTTCCTTGATGAACTGCGTCAGTCGGAACATCGGCGACCTCAGTCCGCCAATCTCAGTCCGGTCTTTTTCAGGATACGCGTGCTGTAGAGCACCTCGTGGGCGCGCGCGGCGCTGCCCAGCTCGGCCGCGATATCCGCCACATGCGCCTCCACCTCCTCGCGCGAGCGTCCGTGCACCATGGCAAACAGATTGTAACGCCATTCGGGCAGACGGCGCGGCCGATGGTAGCAGTGGCTGACGAAGTCGAACGCGCCGACGCGCTGCCCGAGCTCATGCAGCTCTTCGTCACGCACGTCCCATACCGACATGCCGTTCGCCTTGAGCCCGAGCGCGTAATGGTTGGGCACCGCGCCGATGCGCCGGATCGCCCCGCTCTCGAGCATCCGCGCCAGGCGCCCCATGACCTCCTCGGACGCCAAGCCGAGCTCGTCGGCGATCCGCGCGTAGGGCCGGGGACACAGCGGAAGCCCCGCCTGGGTCGCCCGCACGATCCGGCGGTCGGTCTCATCGAGCACAAGTCCTCGCGCGTTCATGCCTCCACCTTGAAACCGACGAAGAATTCCTCGATCTTGGGCAGATCGATCACCGTCAAGCCGGTCTCCTGCTCGATCTCGGCGATCAGCGCCGGAAGGCGCCCGGGATCCTCGCTCGCGAGCACGAACCACATGTTGAAAGGATGCTCGCGCGCGTAGTTGTGCGCGACCTCGGGATGGGCGTTGATGCGCGCGGCGATCGCCTCGAACCGCTCGGGCGGCGCCCTTACCGCTGCGAGCGACAACGCACCCCCCATGGCTTCGGCGTTGAACATCGGCCCGAAACGGGTGAGGTAACCGCTCTCGATGAGCCTCTCGAGGCGGACGATCAGCTCCTCTTCGCTCAAGCCCAGCTTCTCAGCGCAAGCCTTGAACGGGCGCTCGCACACCGGGAAGCCTCCCTGGAGCGCATTGACGATGTGTCGATCGCGCTCGTCCATCACGCTGCCCCTTCGAGAGCGGTGCCGAAATAGCGGGCGCCCTCCTGCTTGAAGCGCCGGACGCTGAACAGCGCCTCGCGCGGCGCGCCGTTCAGCCCGAGCTCATCCGCCACTTGCTCGACTTGCCCCTCGACGACGGTGCGCTCCTTGCCGTGAATCATGCAGAACAGATTATACGGCCACTCCGGCAAGCAACGGGGCCGGCGGTAGCAGAGCGTCACGAACGAAAACTCGGCCATGCGCGCTCCGACCGCATCGACCCGCTCGTCCGGAATATCCCACACGACCATCGCGTTCGCCCGGTAGCCCATCTCGTGGTGGCGCACGATCAGGCCCAAGCGGCGTATAATCCCCTGCTCGGCGAGGGCGGCCACACGGCGGATCGCCTCTTCCTCCGTCAGGCCGGCCGTTGCGCCGAGCGCCGCGAAGGGACGCGGCACCACGTCGAGCCCGCGCTCGAGCGCGGCGAGCAAGCGGCGGTCGGATTCGCTCAAGTCCATTGCAGCGGAAATCCCAAATCGAGGTGATAGGCCTGCTCGAGCGGCAGCACGAGAGGCGTCAAACCCGTCGCCGCTTCAATCACCCTAAGCGTCGCCTGAACCGCGGCCGCATCCGCTCCGGTGATTACGAACCACAAATTGTACCGGTGCTCGCGCTCGTAGTTGTGATTGACGCCGGGCTGCCGGCTCACGAGAGCCGCGACCTCCTCCAGCCGCTCCGCTGGCACGGCGAGCGCGGCGAGCGTGCTCTCGCCCACGCGGCGCGGCGCGAGCACCGCACCCACCCGCGCGAGCACCTGCCGCTCCGCCAGGCTCCGCAATGCCGCCAGCACCTCCTCTTCGCTTGCGCCAAGCGCTTCGCCGATCGCGGCGTAGGGTCGAGCCCCGAGCGGAAATCCTCTCTGGAAGGATTCGAGCAGCCGGCGCTCAAGCGAGGTCAACGATGGCTGAAGGTGGGCCATGCTCAGAGACCGATCCGATGGGCCCGCGTCGTAAAGAAGATGCCGCTCGGCTTCTCCACCGCCAGCGAGGCGAGGCGCTCGAACGTCTCGCTGTCATAGACATCGACGCGATCCTCGTCACGCACCGAAAGCCAAACCTCCTTGCCGTCGCGCGTAAACTCCATGTGCAGAACCGCAGGCCCGGGGTTCAAGCGTTGCACCACCTCAAGCCTCGCCACGTCGATCACCTCGACCACGTCGTTCGCGGGATGGGCGAAGTTGACCCAGACCTGCCGCCCGTCGGGCCGGGCCACGGCAAACACCGGTTGTCCCGACACCGGGATTTGAGCAATCTCACGCCAGCTCCCCGGCTCGACCACGAGCAGCACGTGATGGCCGACCGCCGGAATGAAGAGGTTGCCGCCGACCTCGGCCCAGCCTTCGAGATGGGGCATCTTGTAGACCGGCAGCGGTTCCTCGCCCCGTCCATAGCCTTCGAGCACGCGCCGCGGCCCCTCCTCGATCGCCTGGAGGTCGAGCACCGCAAGGCCGTCTTCCCCGAACAAGCCGGCGAGGTAATAGCGCCCGTCCGGCGTGACCATCCCATCGTACGGCTGCTTCCCGATGCCCGCGAAGCGCGTGATCGCCGGCTTTGCCCCGGCCGAAAAATCGGCGACCCAGAGCTCGCCCGCGTCGTAAAGCGCGAAGACGAACCGCTGCCCCGGTGTATCCACCAGCCCCACCACCTTGGAGAGCGCTCCGTCCTTCCCGTGCGCCGGGATATTGGCAACCGGCTCGAGCGTTTCCGCGTCGAATACCCGCACACCGCCCGGCTCGTAGTTGGCCACGGCGATGAGCCGCCCGTCCTCGGAGATCGCACCGCCGATGCTGTTGCCCGCCTGCACGATCCGCTTGACGAGCCGTGCCTCCAGGAGATCGACCTTCGAGAGCCCTCCGTCGCGTCCAAACACATAGGCGTAGCGTTCATTGCGCGAGAACACCACCGAGGCGTGCGAGAGGTCGCCAAGCCCTTCGACCTGGGCCACCTTGGTACGGCCTGTCGTCTCGACGATCGCGATGCGTCCGGCCGAGCGCTCGACGATGACGCCGAGATCGCCAGGCCCGCGCTCCTCTCCCGACGCCGTCCCGGCGAGCAAGACCAGGCCGGCGAACGCGAGGCCGCGGAGAATCAAGACGCCCCGCCTAATCCCTCGCATCGATGCCTTCCTTGAGCACGCGGGCAAGCCACAGGGCCTCCTCGTTCGTGATCTCGAACGCCCAGGGCGGCATGGGCGTGCCGGGCCGGCCGTTGAGGATCACATCGGCGATGGCTTCCTCGCTCAAGCCCCCGAGACGTTCGGGCAGGAGCGCCGGGCCGAGGCCGCCCTTGAGCGTCGAGCCGTGACAGGAACCGCAGTCCTGCTCCAGACGATAGAGCAGCTCGCCCTGCCGCTCCGGAGAAGGCCCTACCGCGCAGGCCGCGGCCACGAGCAGCGCCGATGCCATCGCCAGCGCGAGCTCACGCCTCCTGGGCAAGCGAGCGCGAAGGTTCCCGGAGCGCGACGGAGTCGAACAGGCCGATGCGCGAGACCACGCGCCCCACGATCGTGAGCACCGGCGCTTCGAATCCTTCGGCCCGAACCTTCCCAGGAAGCTCCGCCAGTGTCGCAACGCACATCCTCTGCCGCGCTGTGGTGCCCCACATGATCGCCGCCGCGGGCGTTGTCGGGGCAAGTCCCGCACGAATAAGCTCGCGGCTGAACACCGGAAGGTTCTCCAAGCCCATGTAGATGACAAGCGTCGTCTTGGGATCGGCGAGGCTTTGCCAGTCGAGGTCGAGCGGCACCTCGGCCCGGCAGTGGCCGGTGACGAAACGCACGCCGGTGGCGAGCCCGCGGTAAGTCAGCGGCAGGCCGGCCGCGGCCGCGCAGCCGGACGCAGCGGTGACCCCGGGCACGATCTCGCAGGCGATCCCGCGCTCCCCCAGGTATTCCGCCTCCTCGCCCGCGCGGCCGAACATGTTGGGGTCGCCGCCCTTAAGCCGCACCACGGTGCGGCCCGCCCGCGCAAGCCGCGCGAGCAGCTCGTTGATCTCGTCCTGACAGAGCGTGTGGCTGTCCGTCGCCTTGCCGACGTAGATGCGCATGGCGCCCGGCGGCACGAGATCGAGGATCTCGGGCGAGACCAAGCGGTCATAGACCACGGCGTCCGCAGCCTCGAGAAGGCGCATGGCCTTGAGGGTCAGGAGCTCGGGGTCACCCGGCCCCGCGCCCACGATGTAGATCACGGGCCGGGCCGCGGCACCGCCCACGGAACGGCCGAGCGGGCCCGCGCCGGTGTTCCTCTCCCAGCTCACGGCGCGCGCCCCTCTCAGTAGATATCGTTCTTCGTGTTGTACACGTTGAACTTACCCGTAGGCGTCACGAGCCGCGGATCACGGATGACCGCCTTGAGCTCGAGCGTCTTGTCGTCCACGACCACGATGGCCGATTCCTCGTTCTTGCTGTTCCACACCGAGAACCAGACCTCGGTGCCGTCCTTGTTGAACTCCGGCTGCACGACGCGGCGCATGCCCTCCGCAATCCCCGACCACTCGCCGATCGGCAGCACCGTGTACTCCTTCGACAGGTCGTCGAGGTCGAACACCGCGACGCTCGAAGCGATCTCGGGCTCCGGGTTGAGCGGCGTGTCGACGTAGAGGTGCCGCGAATTCGGGTGAGTCTTGACGAACAGCGAGCCCCCGCCCTGGCCCTCGAGTGTGCGCACCACCTGCCAGGCCTGGTCGGGATGACCTTCGGGGTCGGTTCCGATCAAAGCGATCATCTCATCGCCCAAGTGGCTCGTGGCCCACACGGGACCGAACTCGGGATCGACGAAGTTGGCACCGCGGCCCGGATGCGGTTTGACCCCCGGCGTCTTGATGAGCGAGACGAGCTTCTGATCCTTGGTGTCGACCACGGCCACGGTATCGCGCGCGTTGGCGGCGACGAGGAAGTAGCGGCCCGTGCTGTCGAAGCCGCCGTCGTGCAGGAACAGCTCGGCGGCAATATCGGTCACCTTGAGGTTCTTGATGTCTTCGTAGTTGACGAGAAGGATGTGCCCGGTCTCCTTCACGTTGACGATGAACTCCGGATGAAAGTGCGAAGCCACGATCGAGGCGACACGTGGCTCGGGATGGTATTCCTGCGTATCCACCGTCATGCCGCGGGTCGAAACGATCTTGAGCGGCTCGAGCGTATCGCCGTCCATGATCACGTATTGCGGCGGCCAGTAGGTGCCACCGATGGCGTAGACATCTTCCCAGCCCTTCATCTTGGAGGTCTCGACCGAGCGCGCCTCGAGCCCGATCTTGATCTCGGCCACGGTCTGCGGCGGGTCCATCCACAGGTCGATCAAGTCGATCTTGGCGTCGCGCCCGATCGTAAAGACGTAGCGCCCCGAGGCCGACATGCGGGAAATGTGCACGGCATAACCGGTCTTGATGACCTGGACGATCTCCTTGCTGTCGCCATCGATCAGTCCGACCTCTCCGCTGTCGCGCAGCGTGACCACGAACAGGTTGTCGAGGTCGAGGTCGTTCTGTTGCTCGGTCGGCCGCTGATCGAGGGGAATATGAACTTTCCACGTCGCCTGCATCTCCGCCATGCCGAACTCGGGGGGCTGCGGCGGGTCTTGCAAGAGGTAGGTCGCCATCAACTCCACCTGGTCCTCGGTCAGCTCGGCGGAGGTTCCCCAGTTCGGCATGCCCGCGGGCGAGCCGTAATTGATGAAATCGCGCAGGTACTCGAAGCCGCGCTCCTTGGTCACGTCGGGGGTGAGCGGCTTGCCGGTCGCGCCCTTGCGCAAGACCCCGTGGCAGCCGGCACAACGCTCGAAGTAAATCCGGCGGGCTTGATCGAATTGCTCCTGGGTGAGCGTCGGCACGCCCGGCTTCTCACCCGGCTTCTCGACGGGCTCCTCCTTCAGGATATCGAGCGTGGGTTCGTATTGTCCGCCCGGCGTCGTCTCGTGCTTCTTGAGATCCTCCGGAGCGCTTTGCTCCTCGGCGGCGCTGGGGCCGGCCGCAAGAGCCAACGAGGCGGCCACGAGCGCCATAGGGACGACGATCCACTTCATCGCTTCTACCTCCCGGGCAGGCGTGGTTAGCGAGCGAAACGCTAGCCGAGCCGGGACGTGCGTCCTTTGACTTCGATCAAGCGAGCACGGTGATCCGGA
>CAZVZP010000040.1:8682-15893 GCA_964631625.1 uncultured Hyphomicrobiales bacterium
GCCCGGGGGTGCCGCCTTGACACCGATCAACCGGGCCGAGCGCCGGCAATGCTAGGAGCAGCCGACCCGTCGCCAATGAGGCCGATGGCCGGAATGATTCGGATCGCACGGCGGCTCCTGCGTTGTCTCTTGGCCGGTTGCGCCGCCGCCGGCATCGGTGCCGCATGGGATGCGGCGAGCGCCGAGGAAGGGCTGAGCGGGGCGCTGCTCGAGCGGGTGTTTCCCGGCGCCGAGTATGCGCAAGGCCCTTCGGGCGAGCCCCCGGCGACCCCGGTCTTCCGGGACGGGGCCTTGCAGGGCTACGTGTTCTCGACTCACGAAGTCCTGGGCTCGGTGGGCTATTCGGGCAAGCCCCTCGACATCGTGGTCGGGCTCGATCTCGCCGGCGTCATCACCGGCGCGACGATCCGCGAGCATCACGAGCCTATCCTGATCATCGGCATCAAAGGGACCGACCTCGATCGGTTTGTCTCGCGTTACGCCGGTCTCGACATCCGCGCGACCATAACTCTCGAGCCGACCGAGGAGCCGGGCGGCGTTCACGTGGATGCAATCTCGGGCGCAAGCATCTCCTCGCTCATGATCAACGATGCGATCCTGCGCGCCGCCCGGACGGTGGCCCGCGCGCGCGGCATCCTCGCGCAAGCGGGCTCGATCGATATCGACCGCTACGAGCCCGCAGGATGGAACGATCTCGTGGCCGACGGTTCGGTCTCGCGGCTCACGATCACGAACGAGAAGGCCGGTTCCGCGGCGGGTCCGAGCGCCACGCTTGCGCCCGACGATCTCTTCATCGAGTTGTTCGCCGCCCTGGCCACGCCGGCGCGGATCGGCCGGAATCTCTTGGGTGCACGCGCCTACGACCGCTTGATGGCCGAGCTGCCGGCGGGCGGGCACGCGGTCATCGTGGCCGCGCGCGGCCGCTACTCCTTCAAAGGCACGGAGTATGCCCGCTCCGGCGTCTTCGATCGCATCCAGTTCGTGCAGGGGGATCGCACGTTCCGTCCGACCGAGGCGCAACACCGACAAATCGACGCGATGGCCGCCCCCGGCGCCCCCGGTCTGCGCGAGGCGGCGATTTTCGTGTTTCCTAAGGAGTGGGCCCTCGATCCGGCCGCGCCCTGGCGGCTCGAACTCTTTGTCGCCGATGCCGCGGCCACGGCCGGGCGGCAGATCTTCATGCTGCCTTACGTACTGCCCGAGCTCTACCGCCTCGCCGCGCCGCTGTCCGACTCCGCGGGCCCAGCGTCGGGTGCGCTTTGGCAGCAGTCCTGGCAGCAGCGCAAGATCGAGATCGCGCTGGTGGGGACCCTGCTGTTCGTGCTCACCCTTGTGCTCATTTTCCAAGATTTCATCACGCGCCGGGCGCGTCTCTATTTCTGGTTCCGCAACGTTTTCTTGGCGGTCGTGCTCGTGGGCCTGGGCTGGGTCGCCGGAGCCCAGCTCTCGGTCGTGAACGTGCTCACCTTCGTGCAGGCGGTACGCACCGAGTTCAACTGGGAGTTCTTCCTGATCGACCCTCTGATGTTCATCCTCTGGAGCTACGTCGCCGTGGCCATGGTCTTCCTCGGCCGGGGCGTGTTCTGCGGCTGGCTCTGCCCCTTCGGCGCGCTGCAGGAGCTCCTGAATAAGGCCGCTCGCGCGCTGCGCGTGCCGCAGCTCCAAGTACCCTTCGGCGTCCACGAGCGGTTGTGGCCGATCAAGTACGTCGTGTTCATCTTGCTCTTCGCGCTGTCGTTCTATTCGCTCGAGCTCACGGTGCTGGGGGCCGAGATCGAACCGTTCAAGACGGCGATCGTGCTGCGCTTCATGCGCGAGTGGTCCTTCGTCCTCTTTCCCGTCGCGCTGCTGGTCGCCGGGCTGTTCATCGAGCGCTTCTATTGCCGGTATCTTTGCCCACTCGGCGCCGCGCTCGCGCTGCCGGCCCGCCTCCGCATGTTCGAATGGCTCAAGCGGAAATGGCAATGCGGCCGCGAATGCCACATTTGCGCCACCCGCTGCACGGTGCAGGCGATCCATCCCGACGGGCACATCAACCCGAACGAATGCATTCATTGCCTGAACTGCCAGGTGCTCTATCACGACGAGCGGGTGTGCCCGCCGCTCATCGCCCGGCGCAAGCGGCGCGAGGCGCGGAGCCTGCTGCGATCGGGCACGGCGGCGCAGGGCCCGGGGGCCCAGCCGTGACGACCGAGACGCAGCTGTCGCGCCGGCGCGTGCTGACGATCCTCGCGGCGTCGGGCCTCTCGCTCGCGGGGCTGTCGCTCGGCCCCGGTGCCCTGCGCGCGGGCGGGCCCGAAACGCCTCTCGTGCGCTGGGAGGGCGACGTGCTGGGCACCCGGGCCTGCATCATCCTCGCTCATCCGGAGCCCGCTGTGGCGCGCCGCATGGTGGAGGTCTGCCTCGCCGAGATCGACCGCCTCGACCGCGTGTTCAGTCTCTATCGCGCCGACTCGGAGCTCGCTCGCCTCAACCGGGATGGACGGCTCGAGGGCCCGTCGCAGGATTTCCTCTGCGTGCTCGGCGCAAGCCAAGCCTTCGGCGCCTTGAGCGAGGGCGCCTTCGACGTCTCGGTGCAGCCGCTATGGCGGCTCTACGCCGATCACTTCGCGGCGCAGGGCCCGAGCGGCCCAGGGCCCGATCCCGGCGCCATCCGCTCGGTGCTTGGGCGGGTGGATTTCCGGGCGATCGATGCGAGCGCGCGCCGGGTGCGTCTGGGACGCCCCGGCATGGCCTTGACGCTCAATGGCATCGCGCAGGGCTACATCGCCGATCGCATCGCCGAGCTATTGCGGGTGGCAGGCGTCGAGCACGTCCTGCTCGACCTCGGCGAAACGCGCGCCGTCGGTGGCCGGCCGGACGGTGTGCCCTGGCAGGTCGCGATCCGGGACCCCCTGGCTCCATCCCGCGACATCGCCGTGTGGCCCCTTTGCAATCAGGCGGTCGCGAGTTCCGGGGCTTACGGCTATGTGTTCGACGATCTCGGGCGCTACCACCATTTGTTCGATCCGCGCACCGGATGCTCGGCTCACGATCTTGCCGGCGTCACCGTGAGCGCGGCGGATGCGCTCACCGCCGATGTGCTGGCCACGGCGCTCGCGGTCGCAGGTCCGAAGAGCGCGCCGGCGCTGCTTCGCGCCGTCCCCGGCACCCACGCCCTACTCGTGCTGCCCGACGGAGCCCAGCAGACGCTTCCGGCCGGGGTGTCACCGCGCGAGAGTTGAACGGCGAAAGCGATGCAATACCTCATCTTGATCGCCGTCGGCGTCGGTCTCTACTTTCTGTCCAATTGGATTCTCGAGCGCATCGAGAAGACCGCGGGCCGCACCCTGGATTACCGTTCGCTCTACTTCTTCGGTATCTTCTTCGTGCTTCTGATCCTCGCCTTCTACCTGATCCGTCGCTTCTTCTAGAGCAATATCCATTCAGATTGAACCGTCCGGTTCAATCTGAATGGATATTGCTCTAGATTTAAAGACGATAGAGCAGCTTTATCCGGTCGTTGGATCGCTGAAAGCGATTCCAACTGACCGGATGCTGCTCTAGTACCCAGTATCGCAAATGCGCACCGCGCAACCCGCCCTTCGAGACGCTCGCTTCGCTCGCTCCTCAGGGCGAGGTTTTCTTTTTTCGAAACAACGACCTCATCCTGAGGAGGCCCGTAGGGCCGTCTCGAAGGATGAGGTCGTCCACCGAGTCATCCACTTCTGAAACCGGGGGCTAGGGCCAAACCGGCTGAGGCAGCCGTGGGCCGCCTTGACGCATGTCAAGGAGGGTCGGTCCCGTGCGGGGGAGATTTGCGCGGCGACGACGGGTCATGGCCGGCCTTCGAAACGGCCGGCGCGAAGGAGCACCCCGATGAGCGATGCCGACGAAAAAAAGGGCGAGGCGCCCGAGCGGATTCCAGTCATGCAGCGGGTCTTGGACAACCCGTTTCTCCTGCTATTCCTCGGAGTCACGATCCCTACGGTCTTCTACTTGCTCTGGGGGGTCATGGAGATCGCCAACATCCCGATCGCCAAGTGAGACGCCGCCATGGCCATCGCTCCTCCCGAACAACGTCTTTGGTGGAAGCAGCCCGTCGGCAAGGCGGAGCTGATCTGGATCACGGTCGCCTTCGTCTGGGGCCTCGTGATGTTTTCCGCCATGATCTATTGGCACTTCGAGGGCAAGCAGAACCTCTCGAACGAGGCCTACAAGATCGACCCGGAGGTCTTCGCAGCGAAGGCCGAGGCGATGGCGGCGCAGTACACCGTGCGCGAGGATGCCTCGGGCTACCCCGTCGTCCACCCGCCGCCGGGCAGCGACGTCTACCTCATCGCCCGGCGCTGGGAGTGGTGGCCGATCCTCGAGTTCGAGAAGGATCAGAGCTACCGCCTGCACCTCTCCTCGCTCGATTGGCAGCACGGCTTCTCGCTCCAGCCGGTCAACATCAACATCCAGGTCCATCCGAATTACGACCTGGTGCTCACCATGACGCCCGACGAGGCGGGTGAGTTCGGCATCGTCTGCAACGAGTATTGCGGCATCGGCCACCATCAGATGCTCGGCAAGATCATCGTGGTCGAGTAGGCCTGCGGAGGAACCCATGGCGAGCGCGCCCGCCTATCGGATTTGCCCGGACTCGGGGCTCAAGGTCTATCGCTCCGCCGAAATGCTGATCAAGGTGAACGCCGTCGCCGGCGTCGTCTTCCTTCTCATCGGCGGCGTGCTTGGCCTTCTCGTCGCGCTGACGCGCTGGCCGGCCGTTCACCTTCTGCCCGAGACCGCGTTCTATACGGTGCTCACGGGGCACGGGCTCAACGTGCTCCTCTTTTGGATCATCTTCTTCGAGATGGCGATCCTCTATTTCGCCTCGGCGGTGATCCTGAACTGCCGGCTCGCGACGCCGCGCCTCGGCTGGCTCGGCTTCGGCCTCATGCTCATCGGCGCGGTTGTGACGAACGTCGCCGTGCTCCAGGGCGACTCGACGGTGATGTTCACCTCCTACGTGCCCATGAAGGCGGCGCCCCACTTCTACGTCGGGCTCATCCTGTTCGCCGTGGGCGCGCTGATCGGCTGCTTCATTTTCTTCGGCACCCTCGTCATCGCCCGCGAGGAGAGGACCTACGAGGGCTCGATCCCGCTCGTCACCTTCGGCGCGCTTACGGCCGCGATCATCGCGGTGTTCACGATCGCCTCGGGTGCCATCATCCTGATCCCGACCTTCCTGTGGTCGGTGGGCGTCGTGACCGAGATCGACTCGCTCATGTACAAGCTCGTGTGGTGGGGCATGGGGCACTCGTCCCAGCAGATCAACGTCTCGGCGCAGGTCGCCGTCTGGTATCTGATCGCGGCCGTGGTGCTCGGTGCCAAGCCGATCTCCGAGAAGGTGAGCCGGGCGGCCTTCCTCATGTACATCCTCTTCCTCCAGCTCGCCGCGGCGCACCACCTGATGGCCGAGCCCGGCATCAGCTCGGAGTGGAAGATCTTCAATACCAGCTACGCGATGTACCTGGCCGTGCTGGGCAGCATGATCCACGGCATGAGCGTGCCCGGAGCGGTGGAAGCGGCCCAGCGCAAGAAGGGCTACACGCGGGGCCTCTTCGAATGGCTGCGCAAGGCCCCCTGGGGCAACCCGGCGTTCTCGGGCATGGCGCTGTCGCTCCTCCTGTTCGGCTTCTTGGGCGGCATCTCGGGCGTGATCCTGGGCACCGAGCAGATCAACCTCATCATGCACAACACGCTCTACGTGCCGGGCCACTTCCACGGCACCGTCGTGGCCGGAACCACGCTTGCCTTCATGGCGCTCACCTATCTCGTCGTGCCGCTGATCTTCCGGCGCGAGATCATGTTCCCGGGCCTGGCGAAGCTGCAGCCCTATCTCTTTGCCATCGGAGTGGCCGGCATCTCGGTCTTCATGATGGGGGCGGGAACGCTCGGCGTCTCGCGGCGCCATTGGGACATGATGTTCTCGGATGCGCTCCTGACCTTCGATTACCCGCCAACGGCAATCCTCATGATGACGCTGAACGGCTTGTTCGGGATCATGGCGGCGGCGGGCGGCGGGCTCTATATCCTGATCGTCGTCTCGTCGATTCTGTTCGGCAAGCGGCGAGGCGAAGCACCGGCCGCCGCCAAGCCCGCACCGCGGCCGCTACCCACGACGGCGGCCTCCGCGGTCGGTCAATACGGCACCGCCGAGACGTGGCACTTGCCTGGCACTTACGTGCTCGTCGGCATCTTTTTCGTCGCGTTCGTCCTGTACTACTTCGTGAATTGGAAGTTCCTCTCTGAGGTGTGGCCGCTCAGCTGACACTCGAGCCGGAGGGCGGAGCGGGCTCCGCCCTCCGTTTTGCGGCCCCAAAGACCGCCGGCGTGAAGAAAGAACGACGATGGCCGCCACGCTCAAGCTGATCGCCTCGGTTTTTAAGCTTCGCATCGCCGTCGCGATCAGCTTGAGCGCGATCGCCGGCGTCGCAATAACGCCGGGGAGCGTTCCCGAGGCGTGGCAGCTTGCGCTGCTCGCTCTGGCGACGCTCCTCGCGTCGGGGGCTGCGGGTGCCTTCAACCATTATGTCGAACGCGATCTCGATGGGCGCATGATGCGCACCCGGAACCGGCCCTTCGTCACCGGCCGGTTCTCGGCGGGGCCCTTGTGGCTTGGCGTGATCGTGGCCATCCTCGCGGCCGCTGTCGGGATCGCCGCGTGGGCGCTCAACGCCTATGTCGCGCTCTATCTGTTCCTGGGCGCGTTCGTCTACGGCGTCGTCTACACGGTCTGGCTCAAGCGCCGCACCGCCCTCAACATCGTGCTGGGCGGCCTGGCCGGCAGCTTCGCCGTGCTCGCGGGCGCTGCCGCCGTCGATCCGGCGCTCTCGCCGGCGCCTGTGATCCTCGCGGTCGTGCTCTTCCTCTGGACGCCGCCGCACTTCTGGAGCCTCGCCACGGTGCTCCGCGCCGAGTACGCCTCGGCCGGTGTGCCCATGCTGCCGGTGGTCTCGGGCGATGCGGCCGCCGCGCGGGCGAGCTTCGGGCACGCCACTGCGCTCGTTCTCCTCTCGATCGTGCCGGTCACGTTCGGCATGAGCTGGATCTATCTCGCCGGCGCGCTCGGAGGCGGCGCCTACTTCCTGTCCACGAGCCTCAAGTTCCTGGACAAGCCCGGTCCGGCATCGGCGAAGGTTAACTTCCGAGCCTCGTTGCTCCAGCTTTCGCTCCTCGAGCTCGGC
>CAZVZP010000041.1:0-11531 GCA_964631625.1 uncultured Hyphomicrobiales bacterium
CCGACCTCGACCCGCTGCGCTACGACCTGCTGTTCGAGCGCTTCCTCAATCCCGAGCGCGTCTCGATGCCGGACTTCGACATCGACTTCTGCCAGGACCGGCGCGACGAGGTGATCGACTACGTGCGCCAGAAATACGGCGCCGACCGGGTGGCCCAGATCATCACCTTCGGCAAGCTCCAGGCGCGCGCGGTCTTGCGCGACGTGGGCCGCGTGCTCGAGCTGCCTTACCCGGTCGTCGATCGCATCTGCAAGCGGGTGCCCTACAACCCGGCCAATCCGGTGACGCTCGAGGAGGCCATCGATGCCGACCCGGCCTTCGGCGAGATGCGCGGGTCCGATCCGCAAGTCGCGCGCCTGCTCGACATCGCGCTCAAGCTCGAGGGCCTCTATCGGCACGCCTCGACCCACGCCGCGGGCGTCGTCATCGCCGACCGGCCCCTCATCGAGCTGGTGCCGCTCTACCGCGACCCGCGCTCGGCGATCCCGGCCACTCAATTTTCCATGAAGTACGTGGAGCTCGCGGGCCTCGTGAAGTTCGACTTCCTGGGCTTGAAGACGCTCACGGTGATCGACCAGGCGGCGGAGCTTATCCGCGCCGGCGAGCCCAATTTCGTTGTCGCCGAGATACCGCTCGACGACCCGCCAAGCTTCGCGCTCCTGGGCCGGGGCGAGACCGCCGGGGTGTTCCAGCTGGAAAGCTCGGGCATGCGGGATGCGCTGCGCCAGCTCAAGCCCGATTGCTTCGAGGACATCATCGCCATGGTCGCGCTCTACCGGCCGGGACCGATGGAGAACATCCCGAGCTATATCGCGCGCAAACACGGCACCGAGCCGATCGACCATCTCGATCCCCGGCTCGAGGATCTGCTCAAGGAGACCTTCGGCGTCATCATCTACCAGGAGCAGGTCATGGAGATCGCGCGCCGCATCGCCGGCTACAGCCTGGGCGGCGCGGACCTCCTGCGCCGGGCCATGGGCAAGAAGATCAAGGCCGAGATGGACGCCCAGCGCGAGGTGTTCGTGAAAGGCGCGGTCGAGCGCGGTCTGTTGGAAGCCAAGGCCTCGCACCTGTTCGATCTCGTGGCCAAGTTCGCCGGCTACGGCTTCAACAAGTCGCACGCGGCCGCCTACGCGCTCGTCGCCTACCAGACCGCTTATCTGAAGGCGCACTACCCGGTCGAGTTCCTCGCGGCCTCGATGACCCTCGACATGCAGAGCACCGACAAGCTCAACCTGTTCCGTCAGGAGCTCGACCGCCTCGGCATCGCGTTGCTCGTGCCCGACATCAATCGCTCGAGCCACGAATTCACCGTCGAGACGGGCGGGGAGGGCCGCAAGGCCATCCGCTACGCGCTCGCGGCGATCCGCAACGTCGGCGTCGGCGCGGTCAAGGAGATCGTGGCCGAGCGCGAGCGCGCGGGGCCCTTCGCCGATGCCTTCGATCTGGCCGCGCGCTTGAACAGCCGTGCGCTCAACAAGCGGATGCTCGAGGCCCTGATCCGCGCCGGCGCCTTTGACCGGCTGTGCCCCAACCGCGCCCAGCTGTTCGACGGGGCCGAGATCATCCTGCGCACCGGCGCGAGCGCGGCCGCCGAGCGCGACAGCCGGCAGGCGAATCTCTTTGCCGCGGGTGGCGGGCAGGCTCGGCCGCGGCCGCCCGATCTGCCCGAGGTGCCCGACTGGCCGCCGATGGAGCGGCTCAACCACGAGCACGAGGCGATCGGCTTCTATCTTTCGGCACACCCGATCGACGCCTACGGGGCCGAGCTTGCGGCGCTCGGCGTCAAGCGGATCGCGGAGCTTCCCGATCTGGTGGGCTCCGGCGCGATGCAGGTCAGGCTCGCCGGCGTGGTCGTGGCCAAGCAGGAGCGCATGTCGAGCCAGGGCCGCTTCGCCTTCGTGCGCCTGTCGGATCCGTCCGGGGCATTCGAGATCACCTGCTTCCGCGAGCTCTATGCCAGCGCGGCCGAGCTGCTCGAGCCGGGGCGCACGGTCTTGGTCGGCGCGAGCGCCCGGGCCGATGTGGATGCGCTCAAGCTGATTGCCAATACGGTGCAGGACCTCGAGCAGGTCTTTGCCCAGCGGGCCGGTGCTCTCGTGCTCACGCTGTGCCCCGATGCCGAGGCGAGGCGCGCGGCGCTCGCGCGGCTCAAGGTCATCCTCGGCGCCGAGGGTCCGGGCAGGGGCGAGGTGCGCCTGCGCCTGCCGCTCGAGGAGGGCGAGGAGGTGGAGATGGCGCTGCCGGGACGGTTTCGCCTCTCGCCCGCGGCGCGCGCCGAGATGCGCTCGCTGGCGGGGGTTTCGGCGGTCGGCGAGGCGTCCGGGTAAAGCTGCGAAAGTCCTTGCGGATCGGCCCTATCGGCGGTATCACCCCGGCCATCTCACACGCGGGCCCAACGGCCCCCTTCGGCGTCCTTAGGAGAGGGCGGGACCGGAGGGGCCGGTCCGGTGTCCGGACCCCTTGAGGGCCGGGCCATCGCCCGCGGCGGCTCAACCGGATCAAGCGAGACGGCCATGGCACTTCCGACCTTCACGATGCGCCAGCTGCTTGAGGCGGGCGTGCATTTCGGGCACCAGACCCGGCGCTGGAACCCGAAGATGAAGTCCTATCTCTTCGGCGTTCGCAACGGCGTCCACATCATCGATCTGGAGCAGACGGTGCCCCTGCTGTACCGCGCGCTCGCGTCGGTGCGCGACGTGGTCGCGGCCAACGGCCGGGTGCTCTTCGTCGGCACCAAGCGGCAGGCGAGCGAGCCGATCGCCGAGGCGGCGAAGCGCTGCGGCCAATACTACGTCAACCATCGCTGGCTCGGCGGCACGCTGACCAACTGGTCGGCGATCTCGGAGTCGATCCGCCATCTGAACAAGCTCAACGAGCAGTTCAACGATCCCAGCCTCGGCTTCACCAAGAAGGAGATGCTGCATCTCACGCGCGAGCGCGACAAGCTCGAGCGTTCGCTGGGCGGCATCCGGGAGATGGGCGGGTTGCCCGACCTCCTCGTCGTGATCGATACCAATCGCGAGGCGATCGGCGTGCGCGAAGCCAATCGGCTGGGCATCCCCGTGGTCGCGATCCTCGACAGCAACTGCAGTCCGGACAGCATCGCCTATCCGGTGCCCGGCAACGATGACTCGATCCGGGCCATTCGCCTGTACTGCGCTCTCTTCGCCGACGCCGCGCTCGACGGTATCCAGAAGGAAATGAGCGCCCGGGGCGAGGACATCGGCGCGCTCGAGGAGGCGCCGGCCCAAGCGCTGCCGCCGCAGGAGCCGGAGGCCACGCCCTCCGCCGGCGAGAGCGCCGCCGCCGAGCCGGTTTAAACCCGCCGCGCCCGCTCGCGCGCGAGCGAACGAACGAACGGAGAGCGAATGGCGGAGATCTCGGCGGCGCTCGTCAAGGAACTGCGCGAGAAGACCGGCGCCGGCATGATGGATTGCAAGAAGGCGCTGACGGAAACCGGCGGCGCGCTCGAGGCCGCCGTCGACTGGCTGCGCAAGAAGGGTCTCGCGGCGGCGGCCAAGCGGGCGGGTCGTGAAGCGAGCGAAGGCTTGATCGGAGTGATCGGCAAGGGTGCGGCCGGGGCGCTCGTCGAGCTCAACTGCGAAACCGATTTCGTGGCCCGCAACGAGCTGTTCCAGGACGCCGTCGCCAAGCTCGCGGCGCTCGCCTTCGATACGGGCGGCGATCTGGAACGGTTGAAGAGCGCGCCGTTCCCGGGGGCGGGCCACAACGTGGCCGATCATCTGACCCAGCTCATCGCGACGATCGGCGAGAACATCCAGCTGCGCCGCGTGGCGCGGCTCGACGTCGGCAAGGGCGTGGTTGCGACCTATGTTCACGGCTCCGTCCGCCCCGGCATGGGCCGAATCGGCGTGCTCGTGGCGCTCGAATCGGACGCCGACCCGAAGGCGTTGGGCGAGCTCGGCCACCAGCTCGCCATGCACGTGGCCGCGGCCAATCCGGCGGCGCTGTCGCGCGCCGCGGTCGATGCGGCGCTCGTGCAGCGCGAGCGCGAGGTCCTGGCCGAGCAGGCCCGTGCCTCGGGCAAGCCCGAAGCGATCATCGACAAGATGGTCGAGGGCCGGCTCAAGAAGTTCTACGAGGAGGTCGTGCTGACCGAGCAGGTGTTCGTGATCGACGGCAAAAGCACGGTGGGCGCCGTGGTCGAGGCGTGCGCCAAGCGACTCGGCGCCCCGATCGAGATTACAGGCTTCCGGCGCTTCGCCTTGGGCGGGGGCGGCGGCGGCCGCCTCGTGAGCCACTCTGTGCGCTCCGGCGCGGGATAGCCGGACGGCGCAGGCGTGGTGTATATGGGGTCCTTGGAGTCGGGCCCGAGCGGCCCAACCTGTCCTTTCGTCCCGTGACCCCATGAGCAACGCCCCCCGCTATCGCCGCGTCCTTCTCAAGCTGTCCGGCGAGGCGTTGATGGGCGGCTTGAGCTACGGTATCGATGGGCGCACCGTCGAGCGCATCGCCGCGGACATCGTGGCCGTGCGTCGCCTCGCGGTCGATGTGGGCGTGGTCGTGGGCGGCGGCAATATCTTCCGGGGTCTTGCGGGTGTGGCCGCCGGCATCGAGCGGGCAACCGCGGATCAGATGGGCATGCTCGCGACGGTGATCAACGCGCTGGCGCTGCGCAGCGCGCTCGAACGGCAGGGTGCCGAGAGCCGCGTCCTATCGGCGATCCCGATGACTACGGTGTGTGAGCCACACGTGCGCCAGCGCGCGCTGCGGCATCTCGAGAAGGGGCGCGTGGTGATCTTCGCGGGCGGCACGGGCAACCCGTTCTTCACCACCGATACCGCGGCGGCGCTTCGGGCCGCCGAGATTCGGGCCGAGGCCCTGTTCAAGGGCACTCAAGTGGACGGTGTGTATTCGGCGGACCCCCGGCTCGACAGCTCCGCCGTGCGTTACACGAAGCTGAGCTTCCTCGAGGTGCTCTCGCGCGATCTCAAGGTCATGGACGCCTCGGCCATTTCGCTCGCCCGCGAGAATCGTATTCCGGTCGTGGTCTTTTCGATACACAATGACGGGGGTTTCGCCGAGGTGCTCACCGGCGGTGGCCGCTTCACCCTGATCGACGAGGCTTGACCCATGGCGGATGCCCGGTTGGCCGATCTGAAGCGCCGGATGGACGGCGCACTCGAGGTCTTGAAAAAGGAGTTCGGGGGCCTGCGCACCGGCCGCGCCTCGGTTTCCCTGCTGGAGCCGATCCGGGTCGAGGCGTACGGCGGCGAGGTGCCGATCAACCAAGTGGCCAGCGCCGCCGCGACCGACGTGCGGCTCCTGACCGTGCAGGTCTGGGATCGCGCCCTCGTCAAGGCGGTCGAGAAGGCGATCCTGGCCTCCGACCTGGGGCTTAACCCCGCCGTGGACGGCCAGCTCATCCGCCTGCCGATCCCCGAGCTCAGCGAGGAACGTCGCCACGAATTGGCCAAAGTTGCGAGCAAGTATGCGGAGCAGGCGAAGGTGGCTGTACGCAACGTCCGCCGCGATGGGATGGAGCTTTTGAAGAAGCTCGAGAAGGACAGCGAGATCAGCAAGGATGAGCACCACAAGCTGTCCGACCAGATCCAGAAGCTGACCGACGAGACGATCGAGAAGGTTTCCGGTCTGACCGACGCCAAGCAGAAGGAGATCATGCACGTCTGATGGCAAGCGAAGCGCTACCCTCCCTGCAGCAGGGACCGGCCTATCCGAGCCACGTCGCGGTCATCATGGACGGCAACGGGCGCTGGGCGAGATCGCGCCGACTGCCGCGCATCGCCGGTCATCAGAAGGGGGCCGAGGCCGTGCGCGCGTTGGTCAAGAGCTGCCGCGAGCTCGGCATTCCCTATGTCACGATCTACGCTTTTTCGTCGGAGAACTGGCGCCGCCCCGCGAGCGAGGTGGACGAGCTGATGGGCCTCCTGCGCCTCTATCTTCGGCGCGAGATCGCCGAGCTGCACCGCGAGGGAGTGCGCCTCCGTTTCATCGGCGATCGTCTCCGGCTTCTCGGTGACATCATCGCGCTCATCGACAGCGCCGAGGAGTGCACGCGGGACAATCGCGGCGTGACCTTGACCGTGGCCGTGAATTACGGCAGCCGGAGCGAGATCGTCGCGGCCGCGCAACGGCTCGCCCGCGAGGTGGCGCAGGGGCGTCTGCGGCCCGACGACATCACCGAGGAACTGTTCGGCAGCCAACTGTCGACGGCCGATCTTCCGGATCCCGACCTGCTCATTCGCACGAGCGGCGAGCAGCGCCTGAGCAATTTCCTGCTCTGGCAATCGGCTTACACCGAGCTCGTCTTCGTGCCCACCCTGTGGCCCGATTTCAGCCGGGACCACCTGCTTCAGGCGATCGGCGAGTTCCAGCGCCGAGAACGGCGCTACGGCGGCACGAGTGGCTGACGCCGCGCGGGGCTCGCTCGTGCCCCGCATCCTGACTGCGCTCGTTCTCGTGGCGCTGGCGCTGGGGCTCGGCTATCTCGGCGGGCCCTACTTCGCGGCCATCGTGGCCGCCGCGGCCGGCGGCGTGTTCTTCGAGATCGAGCGGATGGCCGGTGCGCTTCGGCCACCCGGCGGCCCTGCGGTGCTGGCCTTGGCTACGCTCGGCGGCACGGTTGCTGCGACGCTGGAGGTGGGCGCGCTCTGCGGTCTGGCCGTGGCCGGTCTCGGCGTGGCCCTGGTTGCGGCGCTTGAGCTATTCCGGCGGCACCCCATGCCGTGGCGCCAGGGAGCGAGCCTCATGGCGCTCTCGGCGGCCGCGGTCGCGCTCGTTTGGCTGCGCGAGTATTCCGAGTTCGGCCGCGCCGCCCTGTTCTGGTTGTTCGCCGTGGTCTGGGCGAGCGATACCGGGGCGTTCCTGATTGGCCGTCTGATCGGCGGACCGCGCCTTGCGCCCCGCATCAGCCCGAACAAGACGCTCGCAGGCGCCGCCGGAGGCTTGCTTGCGGCGCTTGGCGGCGGCGTGCTCGGGGCGGCGGCGCTGGCCTGGATCGCCTGGCTCCCCGGCATGCCGCCGGTGCCTTTGCTGCTGGGTGCCGCCGCACTGACGAGCCTTGCCGCGCAGCTCGGCGATCTCGCCGAGTCCGCGATCAAGCGGCATTACGGCGTGAAAGACAGTGGCGTCTTTCTGCCGGGCCACGGCGGCCTGTTCGATCGGCTGGACAGTCTCATCGCCGCGGGCATCGTCTATGCCCTCATCATGCACGGCCACGGCTGACCACTTCTGGACCGGCCTCGCCGAGAAAGTTATCTTGATTTTCAATTGCTTAAGCTGAGATTGCCGCTTGCCCTCCAAGGTTTCGGCCCGTACAATCCGAGGCCCGTCCGGGATCGGATGCGCGGCGCCGATCTGTTGGCGCCGGTCGATCCCGATGGGCATGCGGCCGGGATCCGCGCGCAGGACGGCGGTGTGCGGCCGTGTCCCGTCTCCCTTCGGGAGGAGCGGCGCGAGCAATGCCCGCACCGACCCGTGGAGTGCATGTCAACCCGTCGGTCAAACGCCACCGCTGCGGTCCTAGATCATGTCCACGATCGGTGAAGTCTGGCATTACGCGTGGTCGTTCCTCGTCGTCCTCACGGTCGTCGTGTTCTTCCACGAGCTCGGCCACTACCTGGTCGCGCGCTGGAACGGCGTGCGCGTTCAGGTGTTCTCCATCGGCTTCGGCCCCGAGCTGTTCGGCTGGAACGACCGCCACGGCACGCGCTGGAAGGTGAGCCTGCTGCCCTTGGGCGGTTACGTGAAGATGTTTGGCGAAATGCATCTCGGCACCACCGTGCACGCCGCCGAGGCGATGCTCGCGCCGGAGGAGCGCAAGGTCGCGTTTTTCACCAAGCATTGGCTGCGGCGCACGGCCATCGTGGCTGCCGGCCCGCTCGGGAATTTCCTGCTCGCCATCGTCCTTCTGGCCATCCTGTACGCGACGGTCGGCCAGCAGGTCACGCGGCCCGAAATCAGCGAGGTCTTGCCCGGAACCGCGGCCGAGCGAGCCGGGTTGCAGCCCGGCGATGTGGTCTTGCGTGTCGGCGATCAGGCGATCGAACGCTTCGAGGACATGGCCGAGATCGTCATGGACAGCGCCGGAACGGCGCTCGCCTTCGTCATTCGGCGGGGCGAGGAGGAGCGCTCGCTCAGCATCACGCCCGAGGCGTTCGAGCAGGAAGACAATCTCGGCGTCATGCACCGAATCGGCCGAATCGGAGTCCGGGGCGCCGCGTTCGATCTCGTCAAGCACGACCCGGCGAGCGCGCTCCTGCTCGGCGTCAAGCGCACCGGCTACTTCGCGGTCGAGACGCTCCGTGCGGTCGGCCAGATGATCGCGGGCACCCGCACGGTCGAGGAGCTGAGCGGGCCGGTCGGGATCGCCCAGATTTCAGCCCAGGTGGCGGAGGAAGGCGTGCCCGCCCTGGTCTATTTGATCGCGGTGCTGTCGATCAATCTGGGGTTGATCAACCTGTTCCCGGTGCCGCTGCTCGACGGCGGCCACCTGTTTCTCTATATCGTGGAGGCGGTGCGGGGCAGGCCCTTGGGTCCGCGCGTGCTAGAGGTTATGTTTCGGATCGGCTTCGGCTTGATTGTGCTCCTGATCGGCTTCGTCATCTGGAACGACCTGAAGAAACTCGGCGTGTTCGACTTCTTGCAGGGGATCTTTTGAATGCCTCACGCCAGGGGGGAGGGGCGGGGCCTGCGGTCGGTGCGTGCGGCTGCGCTGGCGCTGGCCCTCGCCGCGATGCTCGTTGCGCCCGCCGTGGCGCAAGACCTCATGCTCGATTTCGGGGTCATCGAGTCGATCCGCATCGAGGGGAACGAGCGTATCGAGGCCGATACGGTCCGCTCCTACATGACGGTGCACCCGGGCGATCCGTTCGATCCCGGGGCGATCGATGAATCGCTCAAGAGCCTGTTCGCCACCGGGCTGTTCGCCGACGTGGTGTTGAGCCGCGAGGGGCAGACCCTGGTCGTCCAGGTGGTGGAGAACCCGATGGTCAACCGGGTCGCCTTCGAAGGCAACGACGACCTGAGCGACGATACGCTGAAGCAGGAGGTTCAGCTCCAGCCCCGCGTCGTCTTCACGCGCACGCGCGTGCAGAGCGACGTTCAGCGTCTGATCGAACTTTACCGCCGCAATGGCCGGTTCGCGGCGACCATCGAGCCCAAGGTGATCCAGCTTCCCCAGAACCGCGTGGACCTCGTCTTCGAGATCGACGAGGGACCCGAAACGGGAATCGAGAAGATCGCCTTTATCGGCAACGACGCGTTCTCGGACGGTGAGCTGCGCGACGTGATTTCAACGAAGGAATCGGCCTTCTGGCGCATTCTCACGACGTCCGATACTTACGATCCCGACCGGCTCACGTTCGACCGGGAGCTCTTGCGACGTTTCTATCTCGCCAACGGCCACGTCGATTTCCGGGTCGTCTCTGCGGTCGCCGAGCTCGCGCCCGATCGCGAGCGCTTCTTCATCACGTTCACGATCGAAGAAGGTCCGCGCTATCGGGTGGGCGCTGTCGATGTCGTCTCGCGCCTTCGCGATCTCGAGCCCGAGGAGGTGAGCGCCCTGATCGAGACGCCGAGCGGGGATTGGTACAACGCCGACCGGGTCGAGGGCACCATCCAGGCGATGACCAACCGGGTGGGCGATCTGGGGTACGCCTTTGTGGCCGTCGAGCCCAAGTTTGAGCGCAACCCCGAGGAGACCACCGTCGATATCACCTACGAGATCAACGAGGGTCCGCGGGTCTATGTGCAGCGCATCGAGATCACGGGGAATGCGCGCACGCTCGATGAGGTCATCCGCCGCGAGTTCCGCTTCGCCGAGGGCGATGCCTTCAACGCCGCGAAATTGCGGCGCAGTCAGCAGCGAATCGAGGGCCTCGGCTATTTCGCGAGCGTCGAGGTCGATGTGGAGCAGGGCGATGCGCCGGATCAGTCGGTGGTGCACGTCGCCGTGGAAGAGCAGGCGACCGGGCGAATCAATCTCGGGGCGGGGTTCTCGACCTTCGAAGGCCCGCTCGTCACCTTCGGTATCGGCGAGGACAATCTCTTGGGCGGCGGTCAGAAGATCTCGGCGGACGGCACGGTCTCGGGCCGTCGCGTGCTCATCGATCTGAGTTTCACCGAGCCTTATTTCCTCGATCGCGATATTGAGTTCGGCGTCGATCTGTTCCGCACCACGACCGACTTCAGCCGGGAAGCGTCCTTCGATCAGGCCCAGCTCGGGAGCCAGGTCCGCCTCGGTTATGGTTTGAGCGAGCGCTGGCGCCATCAGGTGCGGTACGGATTCCGATCCGACAAGATCGAAGACGTGAAGACCGAAGCCTCCCGTATCATTCGGGAGCAGGCAGGCTCGAGCACGCGTTCGGTGGTCGGCACGGGGGTCATTTACGAGGGCCTCGACAACCGGCTCAAGCCGACCGACGGCAACTTCCTCAAGCTCGATTTCGACGTGGCCGGGCTGGGCGGAAGCGAGCGCTGGTTCCGGCAGCAGGTCGAGTACGACCGCTACTTCCCGATCTTTTTCGACTGGGTGCTTCGGCTGTCGGCGCGCGAGGGCTACATCAAGGGGATCGGCAGGGACGTCAAGATCGCCGACCGGTTCTTCATCGGCGGGAGCGACCTGCGCGGCTTCGGCTCGCTCGGTATCGGGCCGCGCGACATCGTGACCCGGGACGCGCTGGGAGGGAATGTCTTTTATACCGGCACGGCCGAAGTCACGATTCCCTTCGAAATCTCGAGCGACTTTCCGCTTTCGTTTCGCGTCTTTACCGACGTCGGCAGCCTGTTCACGATCGATGCGCAGGATCCGAACATCGCGGATGAGAGTTCGCCGCGTGTAGGCTCGGGCATCGGCGTCAGCTATGATTCGCCGTTCGGCCCGATCGGCCTGGACATCGCCGAGGCAGTGGTTAAGGAAGACTTCGACGAAACGGAAATCTTCCGGATCAATTTCGGCACAAGGTTCTGAGCGATGAGCGGACGAGGGATTGGGCCTGGCGTCTTGGTCCTGGCGGTGGCGTGGGCGGTGCTCGGGGTCGTGGGGCCGGCGGGTGCTCAGTCCCTGTCGCCGACGATCATCGCCATCGTCGAATACGATCGATTGATGGGCGACTCGGCGGCGGCGAAATCGCGCGAGGAGCAGCTGACGAAGATCGGCAGCGGTCTCCAGGCCGAGATCGACGGCTCCGAGAAGCAGCTGGCGAGCGAGCAGGCCGAGCTCGAGAAGCAACGCTCGATCCTGGCGCCGGAGGCTTTCCAGCAGAAGGCGCAGGAGCTGCAGAGGAAGGTGGTCGAGCTCAAGGCGCGAGTTCAAGGCATCAACCAGCAGCTCGATGAGGCGCGCTTCAACGCCGACCGCCAGATCCAGGGTGCGATCTTCGAGATCGTGCGCGAGCTTTCGCTCGAACGCGGCTTCAATATGGCGCTGCCCGCGGCGGCCGTGGTGTACGCTCCGGGCGATCTGACGATCACGGCCGAAGTGATGTCGCGCCTCAACCAGCGCTTGCCGCGCGTCGAGGTGGTGTTGCCCCAGGCCCAGAACTGAG
>CAZVZP010000041.1:11576-15295 GCA_964631625.1 uncultured Hyphomicrobiales bacterium
ACTCTGTGCCGCCGAGCTTGCTCCGGGCGCTCGTGCGGAGTGCGCGCTCGTCGATGTGGCCCCGCTCGAGACGGCCGGTCCCGACGACCTGAGCTTCCTCGACAACCGGGCCTATCTGTCGCAATTCGCGAAAAGCCGGGCGGGCGCCTGCCTGGTGCAGCCTGATTTTGCAGCCCAGGCCCCGGCCACGATGGAGCTGCTCATCACGCCGACGCCCTACCGGGCGTACGCGCGAGTCGCGCGGGCATTTTATCCGCTTGCCGATCCGGCGCCGGGCATCGCGCCCTCGGCTGTGGTCGATGCGAATGCGATTCTGGAGCCGGGTGTGCGCATCGAGGCGGGTGCCGTGATCGGCGCTCGCGCCGAGATCGGCGCGCGCTCTCTGATCGGGCCCAATGTGGTCATCGGCGAGGGCGTCATGATCGGCGAGGGCGGGCGGATCGGCGCCAATGTCTCGATCAGCCACAGCCTTATCGGCAAGCGTGTCATCATCTACCCCGGCGCGCGTATCGGGCAGGACGGCTTCGGCTTCGCGCCGGACCCCGGCGAGCACCTGAGGATCCCGCAGCTCGGCCGCGTCATCATCGGCGACGACGTCGAGATCGGCGCGAACACCACCGTTGATCGGGGAGCCGGGCCTGATACCATGATCGGCGACCGATGCATGATCGATAATCTCGTGCAGATCGCCCACAACGTCGAGCTTGGCCCCGGTTGCGTGATCGCGGCGCAGGTGGGGATCTCGGGCAGCACGAAGCTGGCCGATTACGTCTTCATCGGTGGCCAGGCGGGCTTGACGGGCCATCTGAAGGTCGGCGCCGGTGCGCGCATCGCCGCGCAGAGCGGCGTGATGCGCGACATTGCGCCGGGCGCCATGGTCGGAGGCAGCCCGGCGGTCGCGATCCGCGACTGGCATCGCCAGAACGTGGCGGTTGCACGGCTCGCGCGCACGAAGGAGACGCGTAAATGAATGACGCACCCGCCCGGCCGCCGGTCGAGGCGCTGGATGTGCAGCAGATCATGCAGTTCATCCCGCACCGCTACCCGTTCCTTATGATCGACCGCGTGATCGACGTGGTACCGGGCGAGGGTTGCGTCGGCATCAAGAACGTGTCGATCAACGAGCCGCAGTTTCAAGGCCATTTTCCGCGCCAGGCCGTCATGCCGGGCGTGCTCATCATCGAATCGATGGCGCAGACCGCGGCCGTGCTCGTGGTCTATACGCTGGGCCCCGAGATGGAAGGCAAGATCGTGTACTTCATGTCGATCGAGAGCGCGCGCTTTCGCCGGCCCGTGGTGCCGGGCGATACGATGCGGGTGCAGGTGAGCAAGGTCCATCGACGCGGCAACGTGTGGAAGTTCCGTGCCGAGGTCATGGTCGCGGATAGCCTCGTCGCCGAGGCCGTGTATTCGGCGATGATCCTGACGGACTCTTGAACGCCGTCCGCATGGCCGAAGTCCATCCCACGGCGATCGTCGAAAGCGGCGCCCATCTCGCCGCGGACGCGCGGATCGGGCCCTACTGCGTCATCGGGTCCGAGGTCGAGCTTGGGGCCGGGGTCGTGCTCGAAGCCCACGTCGTGGTCGGGGGGCGCACCAAGATCGGCGCCGGCACCCGCATCTATCCCTTCGCCTCGATCGGCCTCCCCCCACAGGACCTCAAGTATGCGGGCGAGCCCTCGACCCTCGAGATCGGACGCAACAACGTGATTCGCGAGCACGTGACCATGAACCCGGGCACGAAGGGCGGGGGCATGGTGACCAGCGTGGGCGATGAGGGCCTGTTCATGATCGGCTGCCATGTCGCTCACGACTGCCGCATCGGCAACAACGTGGTCATGGCCAACAGCGCAGCCCTGGGCGGCCACGTCCACATCGGCGATTTCGCCATCCTGGGCGGGCTCTCGGCCGTGCACCAATTCGTCCGGATCGGAGCGCACGCGATCATCGGCGGCATGTCGGGGGTGGAAAACGACGTGATCCCCTACGGCTCGGTCATGGGCGACCGGGCCCACCTCGTGGGCCTCAACCTCGTCGGGCTCAAGCGCCGGGGCTTCTCGCGCGAGGTCATCCACGTGCTGCGCAACGCCTATCGGCTGCTCTTCGCGCAGGAAGGCACAATGAACGAACGGCTGCAGGACGTGGCCCAGATGTTCGCCGACAACGAGGCGGCGATGGACATCATCCGCTTCATGCAGTTGCCGAGTCAGCGGTCGATCTGCCAGCCCAAGAATGAGCGGGCCGCTTCCTAAGCTCGGCATCCTCGCCGGCTCGGGGCCCCTGCCGCGGCGCCTGGTCGAGGCCTGCCGGGCGCAGGCGCGGCCGTTCTTCGTCATCGCGTTTGAGGGCGAGACCGAACCCGCCTTCGTCGAGGACACGGCGCACCGCTGGGTCGGCCTGGGCGCGGTCGGCACGGTCTTGCAAATACTCAAGGCGCAGGGCTGCGCCGAGGTGACGCTGTGCGGGCCGGTCAAGCGCCCGGACCTTTCGCGGCTTGGGCTCGACTGGCGGGGGGTCAAGCTCATGGGCCGCGTCCTGCGCCTCGCGGCGCAGGGTGACGATGCCCTGCTGCGCGCGGTGATCGGCGAGCTCGAGAAGCACGGCTTTCGGGTCATCGGCTGCGAGACGGTCCTGGCAGCGCTGCTCGCGCCCGAGGGCCCGCTCGGAGCGCTCGCGCCCGACGAGGTGGCGCGACGCGATATCGCGCTCGGCGTCGAAACCGCAGCCGCACTCGGCCGCGAGGACAAGGGGCAGGCGGCGGTGGTGCGCGCGGGCGCGGTGCTCAAGGTCGAGGACCAGCGGGGCACCGACGCCTTGCTCGCCGATATCGCGGCGCCCGATGACGGCCGGCGCTCGGGCGTGCTCGTCAAGGTCATGAAGCCGCTACAGGATTCGCGGGCCGACTTGCCGGCGATTGGGCCGCAAACGGTACGCGGCGCGGCGCGTGCGGGTCTTGCGGGCATCGCCGTCGAGGCGGAGCGCACCTTCGTGATCGAGCGCGCCCAGGTGGCTGCGCTCGCGAACGAGAACGGACTGTTTGTCGTGGGTGTCCGAGTGCGAGAACGAGAAGGAGAAGGAGAAGGAGAAGGACGATGAGCTCAGTCGCCGAAACCGGGAACCGGCTGCTCCACACCATGATCCGCGTGCGCGACCTCGAGCGCTCGGTCGATTTCTATACCCGGTTGCTCGGCATGAAGAAGCTGAGGCGCAAGGATTATCCCGAGGGACGCTTCACCTTGTGCTTCGTGGGCTATGGCTCGGAGCGCGACACCGCGGTGATCGAGCTCACCCACAACTGGGACCAAAGCGAGGCCTACGGCCACGGCACGGGCTTCGGCCACCTCGCGATCGGCGTGAGCGACATCTACGGCGCCTGCGAGCGCTTGGCGGCCGAAGGCGTCAAGATCTCGCGGCCTCCGGGCCCGATGAAGCACGGCGCGACCGTGATCGCCTTCGTCGAGGATCCGGACGGCTACAAGATCGAACTGATCGAGGAGGGCCGTTAAGGCCCGGGCTTTGGGCGGAACCCTCAGCTCACGAGCCAGAGGAGGCTCGCCAGCGCCGCGGCCACCACGCCGGCCCGGAGCGCCCGGCGCAGCACCGTGCCGGGGGCGGGGCTGTTGTCGTTGGCGCTGGGGTAACGGCGCATGAGGCCGGGCCGGAACAGCGCGGCCGTCAAGGGGCCGGTGCGCTCGGCCGGCGGACGCGATGCTCGTGAA
>CAZVZP010000041.1:15305-15834 GCA_964631625.1 uncultured Hyphomicrobiales bacterium
GCCCCTAGCCACGCTTCTCCATCGGCACGAAGTCCCGCGCTTGGTGCCCGAGATAAAGCTGGCGGGGGCGCCCGATCTTCTGCTCGGGATCTTGGACCATCTCGTTCCACTGCGCGACCCAGCCCACGGTGCGCGCGACCGCGAAGATCACCGTGAAGAGATGGGTGGGCAGGCCGAGCGCGCGCAGGATGATGCCCGAATAGAAATCGACGTTCGGGTAGAGCTTCTTCTCGATGAAGTAGTCGTCGTTGAGCGCGATGCGCTCGAGCTCCATGGCGATCTTGAGCAGCGATTCGTTCCGGTTGCCAAGCTCGTCAAGGACCTCGTGGCAGGCTTCGCGCAGCACCTTCGCGCGCGGGTCGTAATTCTTGTAGACCCGATGGCCGAAGCCCATCAGGCGGAAGGGATCGTTCTTGTCCCGCGCGCGGCGGATGAACTCAGGGATTCGCTCGACCGAGCCGATCTCCATGAGCATCTTGAGCACGGCCTCGTTGGCGCCGCCGTGCGCCGGGCCCCACAGCGAGGCGAT
>CAZVZP010000042.1:0-15802 GCA_964631625.1 uncultured Hyphomicrobiales bacterium
ATCCGGGCGATGCCGAGGGGCGTGGCGGCATCTACAATTTCGTCACCAAGCGCGGCGCCTGCCGCGGTCGCAACTCGAAGATCTCCTGGACCCAGGTCGAGACCGGCTCGGCCATCACCTGGAAGTATCCGAGCTGCATCCTCGAGGGTGACGACTCGGTGGGCGAGTTCTACTCCATCGCCATCACGAATCACCGCCAGCAGGCCGACACGGGCACGAAGATGATCCATATCGGCCGCAACACGCGAAGCCGGATCATCTCGAAGAGCATTTCGTGTGGGCGCTCGAACAACACCTACCGCGGCCTCGTGCGCATCCAGAAGGGCGCCGAGAACGCCCGCAACCACACGCAGTGCGACGGGCTGCTCGTCGGCGAGGCCTGCGGCGCGCACACCGTGCCCTACATCGAATCGAAGAATCCCACGGCGCGCATCGAGCACGAGGCCACGACCTCGAAGATCGACGAAGACCAGCTCTTCTACTGCCGCCAGCGCGGGCTTTCGCAAGAGGATGCCCTGGCGCTCATCGTCAATGGCTTTTGCCGCGAGGTGCTGCGGGCGCTGCCCATGGAGTTTGCGGTCGAGGCGCAGAAGCTCGTGGGCCTGAGCCTCGAGGGCAGCGTCGGCTGAGGCGCCAAAGGAACGCGAGGAGAGAGAAGGCTGTGCTCGAGATCGAAGGTCTGTACGCGAGCGTCGATGGCCGGGCGATCCTGAACGGGCTCGACCTGAAGGTTAAGGCCGGCGAGGTGCACGCGCTCATGGGGCCGAACGGCTCGGGCAAGAGCACGCTCGCTTACGTGCTCGCGGGCCGCGAGGGCTACGTGGTGACCGCGGGCCGCGTCACCTACGAGGGCCGCGATCTTCTGGCGATGGTGCCCGAAGAGCGCGCCCGGGAGGGCGTCTTTCTGGCCTTCCAATACCCCGTCGAAATTCCGGGCGTCGCCTGCGCGACCTTCCTCAAGGAGGCGGTGAATGCGGTGCGCAAGCATCGGGGCCTGCCCGAGTTCGACGCCATGCAGTTCCTCAAGCTCGTCAAGGCGAAGCGCGAGGCGCTCGGCATCGGCGAGGAGATGATCCGCCGGCCCTTGAACGTCGGCTTCTCCGGCGGCGGGAAGAAGCGCAACGAAGCGCTGCAAATGGCCTTGCTCGAGCCCAAGCTCGCGCTCATGGACGAGACCGATTCGGGCCTCGACATCGACGCGCTCAAGGTGGTGGCCGAAAGCGTGAACCGGCTTCGCTCGCCGGAGCGCGCCCTGATCGTCATCACCCACTACCAGCGCCTGCTCAACTACGTCGTGCCCGACCGGGTTCACGTGTTGGCGCGCGGTCGGATCGCTCGCTCGGGCGGCAAGGAGCTTGCGCTCGAGCTCGAAGACAGGGGCTACGGCGCGTTCGCCGGGGCCGCCTCGGCGGCGTAAGAGAGGTCGTCCGATGACGTCGGTTGCGCCCCGGAGTTTGCCGTTCGCCTATGCCGAGCGCTTCGAGCAGGTGCGCGCCCTGTTGCCGGGTCGAGGCACGCCCTGGCTCGCAACGCTCCGGGACGAGGCGATCGAGCGTTTTCGGGCGCAGGGCCTGCCGAGCGTGCGCGTGGAGGAATGGAAATTCACGAGCTTGCGCAGGTTCGCTCAAGGCTCGTTCGAGCCGGCTTCGCACGAGGCCCCGGCGCTGCCGCCCGGTCTGATCGCGCGCGCCGAGGCCGATCTCGGCGGCCACCGGCTGGTGTTCTCGAACGGCCACAGGGTTGCAAGCCAGTCCTCGATCGGTGCGCTGCCCGCGGGCGTGCGCCTGACGAGTCTCGCCGAGGCGTTGGAGCGCGAGCCGGAGCGCGTCGAGGAAACGCTTGGCCGGCTGGCCGCGGACGAAGGCGATGCGCTGATCCTGCTCAACACCGCGTTCATGGCCGACGGCTGCGTGCTCGATGTCGCCGACGGGGCCGCATTGGACGAGCCGGTCCATCTCATCTTCGTGGGCAACGGCGTGGGCAGGGCGGCGCACCCGCGCATCCTGGTGCGCCTCGGCCGGAACGCCCACGCGACCCTCATCGAGACCCACCTTGGCGCGGCCTCGGGTGGGCCCTACTGGAGCAATCCCGCGAGCGAGATCGCGCTCGGCGAGGGCGCGATGCTGCGCCATTACAAGATCCAGGACGAGGCAGAGACGGCCTATCACCTCGCGTCCTCCGAGGTCGTGCTCGCGGCCGGCAGCCGCTACGAGAACGCGGCCGCGGCAATTGGCGCCGGCCTGTCGCGCAACGAGATCCGGGTCCGCTTCGAGGGCGCCCGCGGCGATTGCCGGCTGAACGGCGTCTATCTGCTGCGCGGCGAGCAGCACGGCGATGCGACGACGGTGATCGATCACGCGCATCCCCAGTGCACGAGCCGGGAGGTCTACAAGGGCGTGCTCGCCGGCAAGGCCCACGGCGTGTTTCAGGGCCGCATCCTCGTGCGGCCGGGGGCGCAGAAAACCGACGGCCATCAGCTCTCCCGCACGCTGCTGCTCTCGCGCGAGGCGGCGATCGATACCAAGCCCGAGCTCGAGATCTTCGCCAACGATGTCAAGTGCAGCCACGGTGCGACGGTGGGCGAGCTCGACGCCGACGCCCTGTTTTATTTGCGGGCGCGCGGACTCGACGCCGAGCGCGCGCGCAGCCTGCTGGTTGAGGCGTTCGTGGGCGAGGTGCTCGACGGCATCACGCTCGCCGCGGTCGGCGACCATCTGCGCACGCGGGTGGCTGAGTGGCTCGGGCACGGGGGCGGCCGGTGAACGAGGCGCGCAGCGGAGCCGCCGCGGCGGTGCGCGCCGGCGCGCCGGCCCTCGATGTGGCGCGGGTGCGCGCCGACTTTCCGATTCTCGCCCGCACCGTCAACGGCAAGGGGCTCGTCTATCTCGACTCGGGCGCGAGCGCCCAGAAGCCGCGCGCGGTGATCGATGCGGTCGCTCACTGTTACGCGCACGACTACGCCAACGTCCATCGCGGCATCTATTACTTGAGCGCGCACTTGACCGAGGCCTTCGAGGCGGTGCGGGAGAACGTGCGCCGCTTCCTGGGCGCGGCCGAGAGCCGCGAGATCGTGTTCACGCGAAACGCAACCGAAGCGATCAATCTCGTCGCCTCGAGTTACGGCGGCGCGGTGCTCCGCGAAGGCGACGAGATCATTCTTTCGACTCTCGAGCACCATTCGAACATCGTGCCCTGGCAGCTCCTGCGCGAGCGCACCGGCGCGGTGATCAAGGTGGCTCCGATCGACGACGACGGCGAGTTCCTGATCGAGGCCTTCGAGCGGCTGTTGTCGTCGCGCACCAGGCTCGTGGCCATTACCCATGCCTCGAACGCGCTCGGCACGATCCCGCCCATCGAACGGATCATCGCCAAGGCCCATGCGGTGGGCGCCAAGGTTCTCGTCGACGGCTGCCAGGCGGTGCCGCACCGGGCGGTCGACGTGGCCGCGCTCGACTGCGATTTCTATGTCTTCTCGGGTCACAAGGTGTACGGGCCGAGCGGCGTCGGCGTGCTCTACGGCAAGGCGGAGCTGCTCGAGGCGATGCCGCCCTACCAGGGCGGCGGCGACATGATCAAGCGCGTGACCTTCGAGAAGACCGAGTACGCCGATATCCCGAGCAAGTTCGAGGCCGGCACGCCCCACATCGCCGGCGTCATCGGGCTCGGCGCGGCACTCGACTATGTGGCTTCGCTCGGACACGAAGCGATCGGTGCGCACGAGACGGCTCTGCTGCGCTACGCGCTCGATCGTCTGGGCCAGCTTCCGGACGTGCGGCTCGTGGGCCGCGCGCGGGAGCGGGCGAGCATCGTCTCGTTCCTCGTCGATGGGGTTCATTCCCACGACGTCGGCACGATCCTCGATCAGGAGGGCATCGCCGTGCGCGTCGGCCACCATTGCGCTCAGCCCCTCATGGACCGCTTCGGCATCAGCGGAACCGTGCGCGCCTCCTTCGGCCTCTACAACACGAAGGACGAGATCGACGCGCTCGTTTGGGGCCTCGAAGCGGTCGGCAGGATCTTCCGCTGATGTCGGACCTGCGCGAGCTCTACCAGGAAGTGATCCTCGATCACGGCAAGAAGCCGAGGAACTTCAGCAAGCCTGTGGGCTGCAACCGCGAGGCTAACGGTTACAACCCGCTGTGCGGCGATAAGGTGACCGTCTATCTGCGCGTGAACGACGGACGCATCGAGGACGTGGGCTTTTCCGGCGCCGGCTGCGCCATCTCGATGGCCTCGGCCTCGCTCATGAGCGAGGTGCTCAAGGGCAAGACCGTGGCGGAAGCGAGCGCCCTGTTCGAGCGGTTCCGCGGCAGCGTGATGGGCAAGGAGGAGGCCGCGTGGGGCGAGGCGGAGGATCTGGATAAGCTCGCCGTGCTGTTCGGCGTGCGCGAGTTTCCGATGCGGGTCAAGTGCGCGACACTCGCCTGGCACACCATGGCCGCGGCCGCTCAAGGCAAGACGGAGGAGGTGACGACCGAATGATCTCACCGCGCCGCATCCTCGACTGGGCCGAGCGCAAGCTCGCAGGGGACGATTCCGGGGAGACGCCCGAAGGGATTCGATCGTCGCTGTCGGGGCCGTCGGCCCCGGCCGCCGCCCCGCCGCCACCGGCGAGCAAGGGCGCTCCTGATTCCGGCGCGGGGGTCGAGGAGACGAAACAGCCTTCGGAGCCGGCCGCGGAGCCCGAGCGGGAGGCGGTGATCGAGGCATTGCGCACGGTGTACGACCCTGAGATCCCGGTGAACATCTACGAGCTCGGCCTCATCTACGACCTGCGCCTGCCCGGCGAGGGGGTGGTCGAGATCGACATGACCTTGACTGCGCCCGGCTGCCCGGTGGCGGGCGAGATGCCCGACATGGTCAAGGAGGCGGTCGAGCCCGTCCCGGGCGTGCGCTCGGTCAAGGTCGAGCTGGTGTGGGAGCCGCCGTGGGAGCCCTCGCGCATGTCCGAGATCGCCCGGCTCGAGACCGGGATGTTCTAGGCCCGCCTCTCGGCCTATATTGAATGTTAAGAGATTGGTGGACAGCATAGAGCCATGAAAAGCCTGATCACGCTGACCGATGCCGCCGCCGAGCGCGTCAAGCATCTCCTGTCGTTGCGCGCCGAGAAGCCCGCGGCGGCGCTCAAGATCGGCGTCAAGAGCAAGGGCTGCTCGGGCCTCTCGTACACCATGGACTATGTGGACGAGATCAAGCCCCACGACGAGGTGATCGATGACAAGGGAGTCAAGGTGGTCGTCGACCCGATGGCCGTCATGTACATCCTCGGCACCGAGCTCGACTACGTCGAGGACAAGCTGCAGCCCGGCTTCCGCTTCAGCAACCCGAACGAGAAGAGCCGCTGCGGCTGCGGCGAGTCGTTCAGCGTCTGAGGCCGCGATCGCTCGTTGCCGCTAGGCTTGTGCCTGCGCCGCGGCCCGGCTGTTGCCGAGCCGGGGCAGCAGCGTGTTGACGAGCACGCTCAAGATCGCCATTGCGGCCGCGATCATGAGTGCCAGCGTGTAGTTCCCCTCGAGATCGTAGAGCGCGCCCGCGAGATAGGGGGCGAGCAAGCCGGCCACACCGTAGGCCAGCATGATCCGGCCATAGACGCGCGCGAGCTGGCTCACGCCGTAGTAGGCGGGGATGGTTATCGGATAGACCGCGGCGGTGGCGCCGAAGCTCGCGCCGGCGAGCGCCATGACGATGACGCTCGAGAGCGCGCTCGGAAAGGCGACGAGTGCGCCCAGCGCGACTGCCATCAGCACGCCGATGTCGATCAGCACCCGGGGTCCACCGAAGAGATCGCATAAGGGGCCCGAGGCGAGGCAGCCCGCGATATAGCCCAGGCTTACCGACATCGAGCCTTGGTAGGCATCGTCCGGCGCTAGCCCGAAGCTCTGCACGATCCCGGCTGCGTGCCCGATCGCCATGAGTCCGCCCAGGCCGAGAAAGGCGAAACCCAACCACAGGCACACGAACACCCGCGGCTGGCCGGTGAGGAAATTGCCGAACAGGCCTGCGCTGTCGCGATCGAGCGCCGCGGGCGCGCGCACGCCGGAGCGCCACAGGATGAGCGCCGAGACCAAGCTGACCGCGCCGAAGGCCCCGGCCAGTACGAGCAGCGTGCCGTTCGGTCCCAGCCGTTCGATCGTGAGTGCGAGCGGCTTGGGCCACACGAGCCCGGCGCCTGCGAAGGCTGCGGTCGTAAGGCTGACCGCGAGGCTCGCGCGGAGCGGCAGAGGCACGGAGACGGCTTGCAGCGCGACCGCATAGTTGGCCCCGACCGCAACGCCAAAGATGACGCCGAAGCCCAGAATGAGCGTCGCCAGCGCGGGCACGGCTCCGGCGAGCGTGAGCCCGGCCGCGCCCAACAGGCCCAACGCCGCGGCGAGTTGCGGCAGCGAAAAACGTCGGAACAGGGGTGCGACAATGAAGCTGCCGAGAGGCAGCGCGAGGAGGCCGACCGAGAAGGTCAGGCTGACGAGGCCGCGCGGCGCGCTGAGCGCGGCCTCGAAGGGCACGACGAAGACGCTCCAGCAATAAAACAAGCCGCCGAACAGCATGAGCAGGATGGCGGCGGGCAGGGCAAGCACCGGCATGGCCGGCCACGCTAGCTTAAGAGCCTACGGCGCACCAGCGGGGCGTGCGACGGCTCGCCAGACGGTGGCGAACCACGGTTGCTCCGCCCGCGGCCGGTCGGCCGGCCGGAAATAGCGTTCGAGCTCGAGGAAGTGCGCATCGGTTAGGAGCCGGCACCAGGTCTCCTCGGCGTAGAAGCAGCCGTAACGCTCGCCGTTCCAGCCCTCCTGATCGTCGCCGCGAGGGTTGGATGAGAACAGCACGCCGTCGGGCTCAAGCGTTGCGCGTAGCTCGCGCAGCACGCGGGGCAAGGCCGCGCGCGGCACGTGGAAGAGCGAGGCATTGGCGAAGACGCCGTGGAAATAGCCCTGCGGCAGATCGAGGGCGATGAAATCCTGCTCCCAAACCGGGCAGTCCGAGAGCTCGCGTGCCATCTGGGCCAGGGTTGGCGAGCCCTCGAGGCCGACCGGTTCATGGCCGAGGGCGCGAAAAGCAGCGAGGTCGCGCCCGGGTCCGCAGCCGAAATCGAGCACGCGGAACGGCGGCTGGCCCCGGATATGACGCAGGAGCGCCGCCCGGTTCGGGCTTACGTCGTGGTCTTTGGTGCCCTCCCAGTACGAGCGCGCGCGCCGTTCGTAGGCCTCGAGCGTGCGCCGCGTGATGGCGCCGACGTCCGGCGTTGGGCTCATCCGGATCGCTCAAGGCGCGGCAAGCCACGGTAGTAAGCGCCGTGACGCCCCGCGTGGTTCGCCAGGCCGGGCCTCGTGAGTACGCGGTGTTTGCCGATGAAGCTTTCGATGCGGCGCTTGGGGATGTCGCGCCAACCGATGTTGAACGCGGCGAGTCGGGGGAAGAACTGGACCTCGCTGTAGGGCAGGTGGTCGTGAATCCACCAGGCGAGAGGTGTGACATCCCGCGTCTTCGCATAGCGGTCGGCGAACCAGGGCAGCACGACACAGGCAAGCGCACCCGCGCAGCCGTCCTGATCGTGCGCATCCCAGATGTGGCGCGCGTAATTGCGCTCGTTCGAGGCGCAATTGTGTTTGCGCCTGTGGCAGAGGGCGTTGACCCGGCGCGACCGATAGCCGGAGCGGATCTCGAGCGCCCCGAAGCTGTCGAAGAGGGGTTGAAGCAGCTCGGTGCAGAGCCTGCGCCCGGCGGCGATGGCAAGCTCTAGATCATCGGGGAGGTTGGGCACGCCGTAGAGGTTGCCCACCTCGCTGTAGAGAAAATTGCGGAAGAAGAACGTGCGCGAAAGCCGCACGCGGCCTAGGTCTTCGAGTGCCGCGACCGTCCGGGGCTTCTTCATCGCGACCGTCCCTCGACTGTGCGGCACCCTTGGCCCGCTCTGGCGCTTGCGTCATTATCGGCGCGCGCCGCAGGGGCGTAAAGAGAGGCGTTCATGGCGTTCGAGACCATCCGCTACGAGATCAAGACACCGCTCGCCCACGTCACGCTTGCGCGCCCGCACAAGCTCAACGCCATGAACAAGGCGATGGTGCGCGAGCTCGCCGAGGCAATGGACGCGGCGGAGGCCGACGCGGCCGTGCGCGCCATCGTGCTCTCGGGCGAAGGGCGCGCCTTCTGCGCCGGGTTCGATCTCGACGCCGACCTCGAGCATCCGCCGAAGGGCCTCGCCGAGTGGCGCACGTTGCTCGAGTCCGATTTCGCGACGATCATGCGCTTCTGGGATTCGCCCAAGCCCACGATCGCCGCGGTGCGGGGCGCCTGCGTCGCGGGCGGTTGCGAGCTGGCGCTCGCGTGCGACTTGACGATTGCGGCCGAGGATGCGGTGTTCGGCGAGCCGGAGCTGCGCTTCGGCGCCGGCATCGTGGTCATGCTGATCCCCTGGTTCGTCGGGCCCAAGATGGCCAAGGAAATTCTCCTCTCCGGCGAGGACCGCATTGCCGCCGGCCGCGCCCACGCGCTGGGCCTCGTCAACCGCGTGGTGCCCGTGGGACGGGAGCTCGACACCGCCTTCGAGGTTGCGCGCGTGATCGCGGCAATGGACCCCGAGGGCGTCAAGGCGACCAAGCGCGCGATCAACCGGAGCTACGAGATCATGGGGCTCAAGGAGGCGCTCCGCATGGCGCTGGATGAGGACATTCTGCTCGAGGGCGAGAGCACGGCGCTGCGCCGCGCCTTCACCGAGGTCATGCAGCGCGAAGGCTTGAAAGCGGCGCTCGCCTGGCGCGAGGCCCGGCTCGCCGAGGCGCGCGAGGGCGGCGCTTGAACACGGCGCCCGCGGTCCCGGACGAGGGGCCGGCGCCTCTGCTGCGCGCCGTTCTTCTCGTCTTCCTGCCGTTCTCCGGCGGCTTCTTCCTTTCGGAGATCTTCCGCTCGGTCAACGCGCTGATTGCGCCGCTCCTCATCGCGGATGTGCGCCTCTCGCCCGCCGACCTCGGCTTGCTCACGGCCGCCTACCTCGCACCCTTCGCCTTGTTCCAGATCCCGCTGGGGCTCCTGCTCGATCGTTTTGGCGCGCGTCGCGTGCAGTCGATGCTGCTCCTGTTCTCGGCGCTCGGCGCCTTCGTCTTTGCCCTCGCCGATGATTTGACGGGCCTCGCGATCGGCCGCGCGCTGATCGGATTCGGGCTCGCGGGCGGCCTCATGGCTGCGCTCAAGGCGCTGGCGCAATGGTTCCCGGCGCGCCAATGGACGCTCGTCAACGGCTGCTTCTTCGCCCTGGGCGGGCTCGGCGCGGTCAGCACCACGACGCCGCTCCAGGCGCTGCTCGGCGTTGCCGATTGGCGCGACATTTTCCTGGCCTTAAGCGTCGCCGTGCTCGTGGTCAGCGCGAGCATCTTCTTTCTGGTGCCCGAGCGGCCGAACCCCGGCGCACCCGTAAGCCGGGCAGAGCTTCTGGCCGGGGTGCGGGTGATCTACTCCGATCGGCTGTTCTGGCGGGTGGTGCCGCTCGCGGCCGCGGGCCAGGCGACCTTCATCGCCGTACAGGGCTTATGGGCCGGCCCGTGGCTCAAGGACGTCGCGGGCTTAAGCACCGATGGCGTCGCCCGCACCCTTCTATTCATCGCTTTGGCCGCGAGCGCGGGCTACGTTGGCCACGGCTTGCTCGCCCAGCGCCTGCTGCGGCTCGGCGTCAGCGTGCGCACGACCATGGGCGGCACGCTCCTTGTGTTCTTGGTCTCCCAGCTCCTGCTCATCCTCGAGCTCGACCGGAGCAGCCCGTGGCCGTGGCTTCTGCTCGGGCTCATGGGGAATGCGGCGATGGTCGCCTACGCGTATCTGACGGCGAGCTTCCCCGTGGCCTATGCCGGGCGCGTCAACACCTGTTTCAACCTGATCGTCTTCGGCTGGGCGTTTACCGCGCAGTACGTCGTGGGCGTCATCATCGAGGCCTTTCCCACGAGCCCCGGAGGCGGCTACGCGCCCGAGGGCTACCGCTGGGCGTTCGGCGCTTTGCTTGCGGCCGAGGCGCTCGCCTTCCTGTGGTATCTAGTGCCGCTCAAAGAACGGCGGGCTCCCTAAGCAAGCGTGCGGCGCCGATCTCACGTTGTATTTCGGTATTGCGACAACGAAGTGCTAGTTTGTCTTAAAGCCGCCGAGGGAGGGCGGAGCCCATGACGCAGCTTGGTGTCGCGCACGATGCGCTGAGCCGGTTCGACAAGGACCCCGAGCGCTCGTACACCCTGCCCGGGTTCTACTACAGCGATCCGGCGATCTTCGAGCGTGAGAGGCGCGCCGTGTTCTTCAAGACGTGGCAATACGTGGGCCACGTCTCCATGCTGCCGGGACCGGGCCGCTACCTGGTGCGGGAGATCCTCGACCAGAGCGTGATCGTGCTGCGCGACTGGGACGGCGCGCTGCGCGCCTTCTTCAACGTCTGCCAGCATCGGGCGCATCAGCTTCTCGAAGGCGAAGGGGGAATCAAGGGCGGCACCATTGCTTGCCCCTACCACGGCTGGGCCTACGAGCTTTCCGGCGCGCTGCGCTCAGCGCGCGGCACCGAGCGGATGGCCGCGTTCGACAAGGAGGCCATCTGCTTGACGCCCGTGCGCCTCGACTCGTTCCTCGGTTTCCTGTTCGTCGATCTCGACGGCTCGGCGCCGCCGTTCAGCGAAGTCGCCGGCGCGCTGGTGGCGGAGATCGCGTCCTTCTCGCCCGCGGCCGCGTCTCTGAAATGCGCCTACCGCACGGAGTATCCTTTGAACGCCAACTGGAAGAACTCGGTCGAGAACTATTCCGAGTGCTTCCATTGCCCGCTCCAGCACCGCACCCTCGTCGAAGGGGCGCTCGATTACGACACCTACCGCATAACGGTCCACGAGCACCATCACAGCCACCGCAGCCGCGACAAGGGTGTGGCTCAGGGCTACGCCACGAAAACCGAGGGCGCGGCTAACACCACCGAGTTCGCCAGTTGGCTGCTCTGGCCCAACTGGTCGATCGAGGTCTATCCCGGCGGCAATCTCACCGTGTTTCACCACGTGCCGTTGGCGCCGGAGCGGACCGTGCAGAAGGTCGAATGGTACTTCCCGCACGACCAGCCGACCGCGGAGGAGCAGGAGGTCATCGACTTCGTGCACACGGTCCGCCTCGAGGACATCCCGATCTGCGAGAGCGTGCAGAGGGGGCTGCACAGCCTGGGCTACCGCCAGGGGCGGTTCGTCGTCGATCCCGCGCGCACCGAGGTGAGCGAGCACGCGGTGCACGATCTTCAGGTCAAGCTTCTGCGGGCGTTGGGCGAGCTCGCCTGAACGGGCTATTCGGCAAAACCCGCCACGAGCGCCGCGAGCTTGGCCCCGGCGCCGGAGATGAGCGGCACGCCGTCGCCCACCAGCAGCGCGTCGACATCGAGCTCGAGCAGGGTGCGAAGGCTCCGGCGCAGCAGCTTGGGGTCGTCGAGCTTGGCCTCGGGCAGCAGGCGCAAGCCTCCCGGCGGGTCGCCGATCACCGCATCGCCCACGAACACGAGGTGCCGCGCGGGCCAATAAAACGCAACCTCGCCCGGCGACTTGCCCGGCACGCCGAGGACGCGGAGCGCGCCGATGTCGCTTCCGACCTTGAGGCCGTCGTCGATGACGAGCCCTTGGGCCGCCGCATGGGCGGCGTCGGCCGGATGGATGCCGGTGCGGGCCCCGGTGGCCTGGCGCACGGCGTTGGCGGCGCGGGAGTGATTGCGATTCGTGATCAGGATGCGCGCGACGCCCTCGCGCACGATCTCGGCGAGCTCCGCTTCGCCAGGCGGCACCGGATCAATGCACAGGTTGCCTTCTGCCGAGCGCAGGAGATAGCCGTTGAAATGGTAGCCGTGGGCTTTCGAGAACCACGACCAGGTGAGAACGCCGGGGACGACCTCGCGCAGCATGAGCCACTCCATGCCCCGCGCCCGCGCTAATTCTTCTCCGCCTTGCGTTCCACGGGTCCGCCCGCCTCGACCCAAGCCTTGAAGCCGCCGGCAAAGTGACAAACCTTGGGCAAGCCCATGTCTTGGGCGGTCTTGGCGGCCAAGGCCGAGCGCCCGCCGCTCGCGCAATGGAAGATGAAGCGATTGCCCGAGGCGAAGATCTCCTTGTGGTACGGACTCTCCGGATCGATCCAGAACTCGAGCATGCCGCGCGGCGCATGGAACGCGCCCGGGATGTAGCCGTCCCGGTCACGCTCCCTGGGATCGCGCAGATCAACGATGACGACATCCGCATCGTCTCTCAGCTTGATCGCCTCCGCCGCGCCGATGGTCTCGATCTCGGCGTTGGCCTCCGCCAAGAGCTGCTTGACTCCCTTCTTGAGTTGCATGCGGTTTCTCCCGTTTGCGTTCTACAGCAGGCCCAGCGACTTGAAGCTCGCATGGCCCGAGCGCCCGATGATCACGTGATCGTGCACCGCGATGTCGAGCCGATGCCCGGCATCGGCCACCTCGCGCGTCATGGCGATGTCGGCCTTCGACGGCGAGGGATCGCCGCTCGGATGGTTGTGCACGAGGATGACCGCCGTGGCCGCGAGCTCGAGCGCGCGCTTCATGATCTCGCGCGGATAGACGGGCGTGTGGTTGACCGTACCCTTCTGCTGCAGCTCGTCCACGATCAGCTGGTTCTTCTGATCGAGGTAGAGCACGCGGAATTGCTCGGTGGACTCCCGCGCCATCGCGGCCTGGCAGTACTCGAGCAGCGCCTGCCAGGACGAGATCACCGGCCGGCCCAGAACCTCCTGGCGCAAGAGGCGCTTGGCGCTCGCTTGCGCGAGCTTGATCGCCGCGACGGCGCCGTCCTTGACACCGTCGATCTCGCGGAGCCGCGCGGGCTCCGCCGAGACCACGCCGGCGAAGCTGCCGAAGCGCTCGATCAGCTTCTTGGCGAGCGGCTTCACGTCCCGTTGCGACTGGGCGAAGAAGAGCAGGAGCTCGAGGAGCTCATAGTCCGGCATATCCTCGCCCGAGGATTTGAGAAAGCGCTCGCGCAGGCGCTTGCGGTGGCCGGCGTAGTGGGGCTTCTCGCTCACGCCGATGGGCTCGCGTAGGGCGGCATGGCGTGGCCCGCGGGCGAAAGCGTGAAGATCTCTTGGCCCGAAGCCGTGACCCCAACCGTGTGCTCGAACTGCGCCGAGAGCGAGCGGTCCTTGGTCACCGCGGTCCAGCCGTCCTTCAAGACCTTCACGGCGTAGCCGCCGAGATTGATCATCGGCTCGATGGTGAAGAACATACCCTCGCGCAATGCCTCGCCCTCGCCGGGACGACCGAAATGCAGCACGTTGGGCGCGCTGTGAAACACGCGGCCGATGCCGTGGCCGCAGAAGTCGCGCACCACCGAGCAGCGCTGCCCTTCGGCATAGCTCTGGATCGCATGGCCAATGTCGCCGACGGTCGCGCCGGGCTTGACCACGGCGATACCCCGCATCATTGCTTCGTAGGTGACCTCGACGAGACGCCGCGCCTTGGCCGGAATGCGCTCGCCCACATAGAACATGCGGCTGGTATCGCCGTGCCAGCCGTCGAAGATCACCGTGATGTCGATGTTGAGGATGTCGCCCTTGGCGAGCTCCTTCTCACCCGGGATGCCGTGGCACACGACGTGGTTGACCGAGGTGCAGATCGACTTCGGGAAGCCGCGGTAGTTGAGCGGCGCCGGAATGGCGCCGCGCGCCAGGATGAACTCGTGGCACAACTCGTCGAGCCGGCCCGTGGTGACACCCGGCACGACATAGGGCGTGATGAAATCGAGCACCTCGGCGGCGAGCCGTCCCGCCTTGCGCATGCCCGCGAAGTCCTCGAGGCTGTGGACGGTGATCCGGCTCTCACGGTCGAGCGGGCGCACGCGCTCCATGTTGTTCATCGACGGCTCTTCGACATAAGCGGCGCGCCGGGCAACGGACCGGCGATCTCGATGCCTTTCAAGGTCAGTGTACAAGAATAGCATAGGGCTTCAACGCCGCCCGCCGCGGCATCCCGGAAGGCCCCGGCGTAGGTGGGGTCGATGTCGGAGGCGAGCCCGAAGCGCCGGCAATCGGCCCGCTGCACCACGAACAGCACCACGGCGCGCGCTCCGTGCTCGGCCATCCGGGCGAGCTCGACCATGTGCTTCGTCCCGCGGGCCGTGGGCGCATCGGGAAACGCGGCCTCTTCGCCCCGTTTCAGATGGACGTTCTTGACCTCGAGGTAACAGGGCGGGGCGTGGGGCGATTCGAGCAGGAGGTCGATCCGGGAGTTGGCGCCGTAGCGCACCTCGCGCCGGATCGTGGCGTAGCCCGAAAGCTCCGGGATGCGCCCGCCGCGAATCGCCTCCTCCGCGAGCCGGTTGGGATAAGCGGTATTGATGCCGACGAGATGAGCGTCCGCTTGCACCAGCTCCCAGGCGTGGGCGAGCTTGGCGTGCGGATTGCGCGCGGGCGAGAGCCAAGTGCGGAAGCCCGGCTCGGCGAGTCCCGTCATGGCGCCGGGGTTGGCGCAGTGGGCGACCACCCGGCGCCCGTCGTCGAGCTCGTGGTCGCTCAAGAATCGTTTGTAGCGGCGCACGAGCCGCGCGGGGATCAGCGCGGCGGGATACTCCATGGCCCGGACCCTAGGGCGGCCAAGCCCGCGCGGCAAGCGCCGCGGCGATTCCGCTTTCGACCCCGCCGCGCCTTTCGCGTTAAGATGGCCGGCACGGAAGGTGTGTTCGGATGTGCTCATGACGGCCCTGGCTCGCGCAGTCACCGCGGCGCTCATCATCATTGGCAACGAGATCCTGTCGGGCCGCACCCAGGACGCCAACCTGCCCTATCTCGCCAAGCGCTTGAACGAGCTCGGTGTGCGGCTCTCGGAGGTGCGCGTGGTGCCCGATGTGACCGAACGCATCGTCGAGACGGTCAATGCCTGCCGCAGCCGCTTCGACTACGTGTTCACCACCGGCGGCATCGGCCCGACCCACGACGACATCACGGCCGCCGCGCTGGCCGAAGCCTTCGGCGTGCCCCTGACCCGCGACCCCGAAGCGGTGCGGCGGCTGAAGGAACACTACGGCGAGGGCGAGCTCAACGAGGCGCGCCTGCGCATGGCGCTGGTGCCCGAAGGGGCGGAGCTCGTCGACAACCCGGTGAGCAAGGCGCCCGGCTTTGTCATCGGCAACGTCTTCGTCTTCGCCGGGGTGCCGCGCATCATGCAGGCCATGTTCGAGAACATCAAATACCGGCTCGTGGGCGGCGCGGTGGTCAAGTCCCGCGCCATCGCCGCCTTCCTGCTCGAGGGCGAGATCGCCGCGGGGCTGGAGCAGCTGCAACACCGTTACCCCGATCTCGAGATCGGGAGTTACCCGTTCCTGCGCGCGGGCCGGCTCGGCACGAGCATCGTGGTCCGGGGCACGGACGAGACGCGCATCGACGATGCGGCGGAGGAGCTGATCGGCTTGATGCGCCATTTGGGCGGCGCTCCAGCCGAGGATTCGGGCACGCCGCGCTGACGGCGGAGCATCGGGAGCAACGGGGTGGGGGTATCGGACATGGGGCGGGTTGCGGGGAAGGTTGCGATCGTCACCGGCGCGGGCTCGGGCCTGGGGCGGGCTTGCGCCCTGCTGCTCGCGCGCGAAGGCGCCAAGGTGGTGGCGACCGACCGCAACGAGGCGGGCGGCACGGGCACGCTCGCGGAGATCGAGCGGGCGCGTGGCCAAGCGCTGTTCGTGCGCCAGGACGTCACCGACGAGGGCGGGTGGCGGCGCCTCATCGATCGGGTGCTCGAGCGCTTCGGCCGCCTCGACATCCTGGTGAACAACGCGGGCGTGCAGCGGACGCGCACGATCGAGGAGGCAACGCC
>CAZVZP010000043.1:0-15676 GCA_964631625.1 uncultured Hyphomicrobiales bacterium
CCGCCGCGCCGCGCGCCATCGCGCTGCGCGCCGCGGCGCGCGGGCTCGCGCGGACCCGGACCGGGCGGTGCGCGGCCAGGCGTTCCAGGATCCGTTCGCGCATCGGCTTAGTCGAGCGGGAAGAACGAGCCGGCGCTGATCACGCCGAAGCGGCGGCGGCCCTCGACCACGGCCTCGCACCCGAGCGCCACCAGATCGTAATAGACGGCGCGCGCGATCAGCGCCTCGAGGCGATCGCGCAGCACGAGGTAGGGCGCCTTCTCGCCGCTCAGAGGCCGCGGCCGCACGAGGATCGGATGCGCAGGGTCGGCCTCGATTTCATCGTCGACGTTGGTGCGAAAGCGGAGCCTCTGCGAGGGGCCCGAGCCGTGAACGCTCATGGCGACTGCCACGAACGGCGCGTCCTCGACCCTGATGCGGGCCCGCTCGCCGGGCGTGGTCAGCCAGTAATCGCCCGCCTCATCGCGCGAGAGCACCGAGGCGAACAGCTTGACGAGGGCCGGACGCCCGATCGGCGTGCCCTGGTAGTGCCAGGTGCCGTCGCGCGCGATGCGCAGGTCGATGTCGCCGCACCAGGGCGCGAGGCTCGCGTGGCCCGGGGCGAGGCCGAGGGAGGCGATGGGGCTGTCGTCGGTCATTCGTGCCGGGCGCGGGAACGATTTGGCCGATTATGCCCGACCGGCTCTGGACGCGGCAACCGGCACCCGCCTTGCGCGCGGGCCTTCGATCGATCAGCCGAGGAACGCGCCGATCAGCGCATTCACCTCGTGCGCCGCTTCCATCTGGACCATGTGGCCCTTGCCGGGCAGCACGTGAACGGAAGCGCCGGAGAGGCCCTGCGCGTGCCCGGCCGGGATGATGCGGTCCTCTTGGCCCCAGATGAGGAGGAGCGGCGCCTTGATCTCGCTCACCCGGTCGCGCAGCACGAGGCTTTGCCGGCCGCCGCGGACAAACGCGCCCATGATCGTGCGCAGGGCCTTCTCGACGCCGTCGAGCCGCTTGAACTTCAAGATGTCGTCGACGAGCTGGCGCGACACCAAATTCGGATCGGCGAACAGCAGGTCGAGATAGGGCTTGATCTCCTTGCGCCGGCCCGAAGCGACGAAGCCCTCGAGATACTCCGCATTGATCTCGGGCCCCAAGCCGGCGCTCGAAATCAGCGCGAGCGAGCGGGCGCGGCCCGGGTGGGCGAGCGCGAAGGCCAGCGCGACGGCTCCGCCCATCGAGTGGCCGACCAGATGGGCGGCGTCGATCTTGAGCGCGTCCATGAACTTGTGCACGACACCCGCCATCGATTGCAGCGTGCCTTCGCCCACGTCCTTGGAGGACCCCCCGTGGCCGGGCAGATCGAGCGCGTAAACGGCGTGCTTGCGGGCGAGCGCGTCGTGGTTGAACAGCCAGTTGTTGAGATCGCCGCCGAAGCCATGCAGCAAGATCACGGCCTTAAGCCCCTCGCCCTTCTTCAAGTAGCGCAAGCCGCGGCCCGCGAGCTCGATGGTCTCGGGCTGCGGGCCCTGGGCCTCCTCCTCGGCCGCTTCGGGCACGAAATGCGCCTTGAAGTCGTCGACGAAGGCGTCGATCTCGGCCTCCGCCACCGAGGGATCGGCGATCACCGCGATGAGGCCCGAGACCGGGACGACTTCGCCTTCCTGGGCGATGAGGCGGCGCACCACGCCCTTGGCCGGGGCCTCGGCCGCGCTCGCGATCTTTTCGGTCTCGATGTCGACGATTTCGGCGCCGGCCTCGATGCTCGCGCCCTCGGCCACACGCCACTTGGCGATCTTCCCCTCCTTCATGGAGAGGCCCCACTTGGGCATCGTGACCTTCTGGATGCCGCTCATCGCTTAAAACCCGCGACCTCGCGCACCGCGGCCTCGATCTTCTCGCGGCTCGGGATATAGAGATCCTCGAGCGCATCCGAGAAGGGAACCGGCACATGGGGCGCCGTGATCGTCTTGACCGGCGCCTTGAGCGAGCGGAAACGCTGTTCGCCGATCAGCGCCGCCACGTCGCGCGCGATGCTGCAGCGGGGCGTCGCCTCGTCCAAGACGACCACGCGGCCCGTCTTCTCCGCGCTGTCCAAGATCGTCTCCTCATCGATCGGCGAGGTGGTGCGCAGATCGATGACCTCGACGTCGATGCCGTCTTTCGCCAGCTTCTCCGCCACGTCGTTCGCGTAGTGGACCATGCGCCCGAGCGTGATGATCGAGGCGTCGTCGCCCTCGCGCACGACGTTGGCCTCGCCCAGAGGAACCACATACGGCTCCTCCGGCACCTCGCCTTCCATGCCGTAGAGCAGCTTGTGCTCGCAGAAGATGATCGGGTCGTTGTCGCGGATCGATTGGATCAGGAGCCCCTTGGCATCGTAGGGGTTCGACGGCACCACGCACTTCAAGCCCGGCACGTGGGTGAAGATGGCGTAGAGCGACTGCGAGTGGTGCGCGGCGGCGCGGAAGCCCGCGCCGATCATGGTGCGCACGACCACAGGCGTTTCGGCCTTGCCGCCGAACATGTAACGGAACTTCGCCGCCTGATTGTAGATCTGGTCGAAGCAGACGCCGAAGAAGTCGTTGAACATGAGCTCGGCCACCGGCCTTAACCCCGTGGCCGCGGCGCCGACGGCGGCGCCGATGAAGGCCGATTCGGAGATCGGCGTGTCCATGATGCGCTTGCCGTATTTCTTGTAGAGGCCCTTGGTGACGCCGAGCACGCCACCCCAGGCGTCCATCTCGCCCTCGCCCCCTTCGCCGCCCACGACGTCCTCGCCCATGACGATGACGAGGGGATCCCGCGCCATCTCCTGATCGAGCGCCTCGTTGATCGCCTGCTGGAAGGTGATTTTCCGTGCCATGCTGCTCTCCCGTCGAAGGGGCTTTGCCCCCGAAGGGGCTTTGCCCCGTTTTTAGCCGTCAGTAGGATACGTAGACGTCGGTCAACAGCTCCTCAGGCTTCGGCTTGGGCGCTGCCACCGCCTTTTTCACCGCACCGTCGATAAGCGCCGCGGCCTCGCGGTCGATCTTATCGAGGGCCGCGCCGTCCAAGAGCTTCGCCTCCGTCACGCGCCTGCGGAAGAGCATCAAGCAGTCCTTGGTCTCGCGGATCTTCTTGACCTCGTCCTTGCCGCGGTAGGTCTGCGCGTCGCCCTCGAAATGGCCGAAGTAGCGGTTGACCTTGACCTCGATCAGGGAGGGGCCCCCGCCCTTGCGCGCTCGCGCGACCGCCTCGCCCGCCGCCTCGTAGACGGCGAAGAAGTCGTGCCCATCCACCACGACGCCCGGCATGCCGAAGCCCTGGGCGCGGTCGGCGACGTTGGGGGTCGCGACCGCCCACTTGCTCGCGGTGGCTTCCGCGTAGCCGTTGTTCTCGACCACGAAGATCGCGGCCAGGTTCCAGATCTTGGCGAGGTTGAGGCTCTCGAGCGTGGTGCCCTGGTTTGAGCCGCCATCGCCCACGAAGGCGACCGCCACGTTGTCGCGCTTCTGAATCTTGTAGGTGAGCGCCGCGCCGCAGACGAGCGGCGGCCCGCCGCCCACGATGCCATTCGCCCCCATCATGCCCTGATCCAGATCGGCGATGTGCATCGAGCCGCCCTTGCCCTTGCACAGGCCCGTTTGCTTGCCGTAGAGCTCGGCCATCATCGCATCCACATCACAGCCCTTGGCGATGCAATGGCCGTGGCCGCGGTGCGTGCTCGCGATGTGATCGCTCTTGCGCAAGTGCATGATTACGCCGGCCGCCGAGGCCTCTTCGCCGGCGTAAAGATGAACGAAGCCAGGAATCGCACCCGTGGCAAAATCCGTATGCACCCGTTCCTCGAATTCGCGGATGGTGCGCATGGTCCGGTAGGCCCGGATCAGCTCGTCCCTGCTCAACTGCATGGCATCCGATCTCCCTTGCATTTCCTGTCGAGACAAAAGGCCCTACCCCTCGCGCCGCACGAGCAAGCCCGCCTTCGCGGCGCAGGCCATGACCTTGTCGATGTCGATCGTGCGCGGCCCATCCCGTTCGAGCCGCACCGTCACCCGATCGCTTTGTTTGAATTCTATCTCCCTCTCGCCGTCGAGAGCAATCACCCCTTGGCGCGTCGACAGCGCGGTCGCTTCGCCGGGCTTCAACTCCTCGATGGCGAGGACGCCGATCGGCTCGATCAGGCCGGGGGCGATCGGCGCCTCGACCACCACGGGCGCGCCCGCCGGTGCGGTGAGCGTGAGCTTGAGGCCGTAATCGGCGCTGCGCGGGACCGGGCGCAAGAGCCCGGCGATCGAGGACAGCCCGATGGCATCGGCCTCGGCGAAGCTGACGTAGAGTTCGCTCAGGCTCTCGGGCCGCCACAGCGCGCGCGTGGCGATGAACAGCTCGCGCGAGACGCAAAGATCGACGAGCGCCGTGTCCCGGGGCCGGCCATCGATCTCGACGACGATGCGCTTGTTGCGCAGCACGACCTCGCCCAACGCCACCCGGCCGGCCGCGACCAGCCCGGCGGCGAGCCCCGCGACGGTCGCCTCGCGCATCACGGGAAAGACGTTGTTCGTCCCCGTCGAGAGCGGCAGGATCGGCGTCTCGCCGCAGCGCGCGGCGACCAGCCGGTGGGTGCCGTCGCCACCCAGCACCACGATGGCGCCCACCCCTTCGTTCAGCATGCGCTCGACCGCAATCAGCGTGTCGATCGCGGCGTCCTCGATCGGCATCTCGAGGAAGGTGACGGCCGGCCAGGGGGTGCGGCCGAGCCGCTCGCGAGTCTCGACCGCCTGCAGCACGTGCGCGGCGATGCCGCCCAAGTCGGGCATCATGAACACACGGGACACGCCCGCCACCGCGAGGCCGGAGAGGAGGCGCTCGACCATGTTGGCCTTCTCGGACGTCGCGAACACAGAGGCCGCGGCGACGAGGCGCCGGATGTCGCGGCCCGAGGCGGGATTGGCGAGAATCCCGACCGCGACCTCGCCGGCTTGACTCCGGTTCACGTGGCGTTCTCCCGAGCGCGCCCAACGAGGCGCTGCCGGGCTGTTAGCACGGCTCAGCAAACGGGTTCAACCGCTTTGCGGTGCGCTTGCCCCAGAGGGGCGTCGCGGCCATGATCGATCGATCCGTCGAGGGCCCAAAGGCGAGCGGAGCACGGTATGGGCGGCCCGGAAAACCTGCGTGTGTACGGCGTGCTCGCGCGGCAGGGCCGCGTGCTGATCGCCGAGGAGCGAGTCGCGGGGCGGCGCGTGCTCAAGTTTCCGGGCGGTGCGGTCGAGGAGGGCGAGACGCCGGAAGAGGCGCTCGTGCGCGAATTCGCCGAGGAAAGCGGCATCCTCGTGCGCCCGCTCAAACTCGTTCATGCGCCGGGCACGCTGTTCAGCCCGTGGACGGAAGCGAACTACACGCCCCTCTATTACGCCGTCGCCGGCGAGGGCGAGCCCCGCGTGCCGCCCGGCGAGGCGCTGACGCTAGCGTTCATGGATCCGCGCGAGGCGATCGGAAGCGAACGCTTGGCCGGGCCGGAGATCCTGACGCTCAAGCGCGTGTTCGGCACCGACGACTAGTGGTGCGAATCGAACACTTGGTACCCGCGACTGACCTCACCCTTCGAGACGGCCCTTCGGGCCTCCTCAGGGTGAGGCCCAAAATCGGCCCTCATCCTGAGGGCGAGCGCGAGCCGAGCGTCTCGAAGGATGAGGGTCATCGGGGCTCATGCGTTGAAACGAGACCACTAGCGCCAGCCGCGCTCGCGGCAGATCCGTCGATAGGCTTCGGTGATCGCTCGTGTTTCGTGGGTTGCGCGGGCAAGGGCCTCGGGCTCGGCGCCGGCCAGCCGGTCGGGGTGGTGCTCGTTCAATCGCCGCCGGTACGCGGCCTTGATCGTCCCGGCATCGGCCACGCGCGCCACGCCCAGGACCGCGTACGGGTCCGCGGCGCTGCCGCGCCGGGGCGCATGCGCGGGCTGGGGCGCCGGCTCCTCGTCGGCTAGCCGCGCCGTCGCCGCGCCCACCAGAGCGCCGATCGGGCCGCCCAGCGCCAGGCCGACCGCTGCCCCCATCATTCTGCGCCAGACGTTCGTCATGTGGCGGACAAGCCCCTCGCGGCCAAATCCCAAGAGCGGCAGTCTATACCGGAGAAAAGGCTGTTGCATTCGCCAACCGGCCTTGAAAACATCCGACTCGGCGCGGTGATGGCGTGCCGCGCTCAACGAAGATGCCGCGAGCCGGCGACGAATGAGCCCGTCGGCGGAGTTGGAGCGGAGGGAGAAGGCCATGGGCGACGAAGTGGGCGGAGGTCGGCGTAACGTCGCGCTTGTGGGGCCCTACACGAGCGGCAAGACGACGCTGCTCGAAAGCCTTCTCGCGGCCTGCGGTGCGCTCGCGCGCAAAGGGCGGGTGGAGGACAAGAACACGGTCGGCGACGGCTCGGCGGAGGCCCGCGGCCGGCAGATGAGCGTCGAGGTCAGCGCGGCCGACGGCGAGTACAAGGGCACCCCGCTCACCTTTCTCGACTGCCCCGGCTCCATTGAAGTCGCGCTCGAGGCGCAGAACGCCCTTCTGGGCGCCGATGTCGCGGTGATCGTGGCGCCGCCCGATCCGGACCACGCGCTCTCGCTGGCGACGCTGCTCAAGTTTCTCAACGACCACGACATTCCCCATCTCGTCTTCGTCAACAAGCTTGATAGTGCGAGCGTGCGGGTCGCGTCCGTGATCGATGGGCTCAAGCCTTATGCCGGCCGGCCGCTGCTGTTACGCCAAGTGCCGATTCGCAAAAGCGAAGCGGTGACGGGCTACATCGATCTCTTGAGCGAGCAGGCCTTTAAGTACAAGGAGGGTGGCCCGGCGGACAAGCTCGGCGCGGTTCCGGACGAGGTCAAGTCGCGCGAAGGCGAGGCGCGCACCGTGCTTCTCGAGACGTTGGCTGATTTCGACGACACGCTGCTTGAGGCCTTGCTCGAGGACAAGGAACCCCGGCTCGACTCGGTGCTCGAGGACCTGCGCCGCACGATCGCCGAAGACAAGGTGATCCCGGTGTTCATCGGCTCGGCGCTGCACGGCTGGGGCGTGCGCGCTCTCTTGGATGCGCTCGTGCGCGAAACGCCCGATGCGGCCGCGACCGCGGCGCGGCGGGGCATCGACTTGTCGTCGAGCGAGCCGCTCGCACAGGTGATCAAGACCTACAACTCACCGCACGGCGGCAAGCTCTCGCTCGCGCGCATCTGGCGCGGCACGATCCAGGACGGCGCCGTGCTCAACGGCGTGCGGGTCGCGGGCGTCTTCCAGATGATGGGGGCGCAGCCCAACAAACTCGCCTCGGCGGAGGCCGGCCGCATCGTCGCGCTGGGGCGGCTCGAGGGCGTCGCCACCGGCGATACACTCGCGGCGGGAAAGTCGAACGGAGGGGAGAGGCTGCCGCGCATCGAGCCGCCGCGGCCGGTGTACGGGCAGGGCGTGACCACCGAGAAGCGCGAGGACGAGGTCAAGATGACGACCGCGATCGGCAAGGTCGCCGAGGAGGATCCCGCGCTCCTCTTCGAGCAGAACCCGGAGACGCACCAGTCGGTGCTGTGGGGCCAGGGCGAAATCCATCTCCAGGTCGCGTTCGATCGCCTGCGCAACAAGTACGGCCTCGAGCTCAAGACCGTGCCCACCCGGGTCGCCTACAAGGAGGCGATCCGCCGCTCGATCTCGCAGCACGGCCGGTTCAAGCGTCAGTCGGGCGGGCACGGCCAGTTTGGCGACGTGCATCTCGACATCAAGCCGTTGCCGCGCGGGGGCGGCTTTCAGTTCATCAGCGGCGTGGTGGGGGGCGCCGTGCCCAGGCAGTACATTCCGGCCGTCGAAGCGGGTGTGCGCGATTATCTGCAGCACGGCCCCTTGGGCTTCACCGTGGTCGATCTCTCGGTCACCTTGACCGACGGCCAATACCACTCGGTGGACAGCTCGGATCAGGCCTTCAAGCAGGCCGCGCGCATCGCCATGAGCGAGGGCATGGCCAAGTGCGATCCGGTGCTGCTCGAGCCGATCCACGAGGTCGTCGTCACCGTGCCCAAGGACTACACGCCCAAGGCGCAGCGGCTGATCTCGGGTCGGCGCGGGCAGATTCTGGGCTTCGCCGACAAGCCCGGCTGGGAGGGCTGGGACGAGGTCACGAGCCACATGCCCCAGTCCGAGTTGGGCGACCTCATCATCGAGCTGCGTTCGCTTACCCAAGGCACGGGTACCTTCGCCTGGCGCTACGATCACCTGCAGGAGCTCACGGGGCGGCTCGCAGACAAGGTGCTCGAGAGCGCGCGGGCCAAGGCGTCCTAGCGCAAGCGCGATGGCGGCAAGGCAGCAGCGCCGCGCCCCTCGGCCCTTGCCCGTGCTCAACCGGCCTCTCTAATCAGCGCCGTCGGACGGGCGGAGCGAGCGGCCCATGGCGGCAGGGGGTCGGCGCGGCTGGCAGTTCTGGGTCGACCGAGGCGGCACGTTCACCGACATCGTGGCGCGCCGCCCCGATGGGGCGATCCTCACCCACAAGCTGCTCTCCGAGAATCCCGAGCGCTACTCGGACGCGGCGCTCCAGGGCATCCGCGATCTCTTGGGCCTGGCACCCGAGAGCCCGATCCCGTCCGCCCACATCGAGGCCGTCAAGATGGGCACGACGGTCGCAACCAACGCGCTCCTCGAGCGCAAGGGCGAGCGGGTTGCGCTGGTGATCAATAGGGGCTTCGGCGACGCCTTGCGCATCGGCTATCAGAATCGCCCGGACATCTTCGCCCGGCAGATCGTCTTGCCCGAGCAGCTCTACGAGCGCGTCGTCGAGGTCGCGGGCCGGCTCGATGCACAGGGGCGGGAGCTCGAGCCGCTCGATCTTGGGGCCGCGGAGGCAGGCTTGCGCGCGGCGTTTAAGGCCGGTATCCGCTCGGTCGCGATCGTGCTCTTGCACGCCTACCGCGCACCCGATCACGAGCGCGCGGTGGCAGGCGTCGCGCGCCGCATCGGCTTCACCCAGGTCGCGGCCTCGCATGTGGTGAGCCCGGTCATGAAGCTGGTGAGCCGCGGCGACACCGCGGTCGTCGAGGCCTATCTCACGCCGATTCTGCGCCGCTATGTCGATCGCATCGCCCAGGCCTTGGCCGGCGTGCGCCTCCTGTTCATGCAATCGAACGGCGGCCTGACGGATGCCCATCTCTTCCAAGGCAAGGACAGCATCCTTTCGGGGCCCGCGGGCGGCGTGGTCGGGGCGGTGCGCGCCTCGGCTTCGAGCGGCTTCCGTAAGATCATCGCCTTCGACATGGGCGGCACCTCGACCGACGTCTCCCATTACGACGGGGAGTACGAACGGGCCTTCCTGACCGAGGTCGCGGGCGTGCGGCTGCGCGCGCCGATGATGGCGATCAAGACCGTCGCGGCCGGCGGCGGCTCGATCCTCAACTTTGCCGACTCTCGCCTGCGCGTCGGCCCCGAGAGCGCCGGCGCCAATCCTGGGCCGGCCTGCTACCGGCGCGGTGGACCCCTGTGCGTCACCGACGCCAACCTGATGGTGGGCAAGATCGTGCCTGCGCTCTTCCCCCGTGTGTTCGGGGAGAGCGGCAACGAGCCGCTCGACCGCGCCGTCGTCGAGCGGAAATTCGCCGAGCTCGCGCGCGCGGTCGCGGCCGAAACCGGCGAATCGCTCGCGCCCGAAGAGCTGGCCGAGGGGTTCCTCAAGATCGCGGTCGAGAACATGGCGCGCGCGATCAAGGAGATCTCGGTGCAGAAGGGGCGCGACGTGACTCGCTATACCCTCTGCGGCTTCGGCGGCGCGGCCGGGCAGCACGCCTGCCTCGTGGCCGATGCGCTCGGCATCAACGGCGTCTTCATCCACCCCTACGCCGGCGTGCTCTCGGCCTACGGCATGGGCTTGGCCGACCTGCGCGCGATCCGCCAGAAGGCGGTGGAAGCGCGGCTCGAGGCCGCGCTCGTGCCCCGGCTCGAGGTGGTGTTGGCCGAGCTCGAGCGCGACGGCCGCGCCGAGATGGCGCGCCAGGCGGTCGAGCCCGAGCGCGTGCGCGTGCACCGGTGGTTGCACCTTCGCTATCTCGGCACCGACAGCGCGCTCGAGATCGAGCACGGTACGCCCGAGGAGGTGGCGGCCCGCTTCGAGGACGAGCACAAGAGCCGCTACGGGTTCAGTGCGCCCGAAAAGCCCCTCGTCGTCGAGAGCGCCGTGGTCGAGGTGGTGGGCGAGACCGAGCCCGTCTCCGAGCCGCGGCGTGCGCCGCGGCGTGAGAGCGAGCCCAAGGCCCGGCTTCAGACCGAGATGTTCGCCGCCGGCCGCTGGCACGAGGTCGCGGTTTACGCGCGCGAGGACTTGGCGCCGGGCGATCGCATCCTGGGCCCGGCGATCATCGCCGAGGCCAATGCCACGACCGTGGTCGAGCCCGGCTGGCACGCGGGCGTGGACGATCGCGGCGGGCTCGTGCTTGAGCGCCACACGGCGCGCCCCAAGCGCGTTTCGCTCGGCACCGAGGCCGATCCGATCATGCTCGAGGTGTTCAACAACCTGTTCATGTCGATCGCCGAGCAGATGGGGCGCGCGCTCGAGAACACCGCCCACTCGATCAACATGAAAGAGCGCCTCGACTTCTCCTGCGCGCTGTTCGACCGCTTGGGCCAGCTCGTGGCGAATGCGCCGCACATGCCGGTGCACTTGGGCTCGATGGGCGAGACCGTGCAGGCGATCCTCGCCGCGCGTGGCGAAACGATCAGGCCCGGCGAGGTGTACGCCCACAACGCCCCCTACCGCGGCGGCAGCCATCTGCCCGACGTGACCGTGATCACGCCCGTGTTCGACGAGAAGGGCGAGACGCTCCTGTTCTTCACCGCCGCGCGCGGCCATCACGCCGAGATCGGCGGCATAACGCCGGGCTCGATGCCGCCCGACAGCCGGCGGGTCGAGGAGGAGGGCGCGCTGTTCGACGACGTGCTGCTGGTGGAGGCCGGCCGCTTCCGCGAGGCCGAGAGCCGCGCGCTCTTGGCGGCTGGGCCGTATCCCTCGCGCAATCCCGATCAGAACATCTCGGATCTGCGCGCGCAGGTCGCGGCGAACGAGAAGGGGGTGGCGGAGCTGCGCAAGATGGTGGCCCAGTTCGGCTTGCCGACGGTCGAGGCCTACATGCGCCACGTCCAAGACAACGCCGAGGAATCGGTGCGCCGGGTGATCGACGTGCTTTCCGACGGCGCCTTCGCCTACGAGCTCGACGACGGCAGCGAAATCCGCGTGCGCGTCTCGATCGACAAGCGCGCGCGCAACGCGCGCATCGATTTCACAGGAACGAGCCCCGAGCAGCCCGGCAACTTCAATGCGCCGGCGGCCGTGTGCAAGGCCGCGGTGCTCTATGTCTTCCGCACGCTCGTGGGCGTCGATATTCCGCTCAACGCCGGGTGCCTGAAGCCGCTCGAGATCGTGATCCCCGAGGGCTCGATGCTCTCCCCGCGCTACCCGGCGGCGGTGGTGGCCGGCAACGTCGAGACCTCGCAGTGCATCACCGACGCGCTCTACGGCGCGCTCAACGTGCAGGCGGCCGCCCAAGGCACCATGAACAACTTCACCTTCGGCAACGAGCGGTTTCAGTACTACGAGACGATCGCGGGCGGCTCGGGCGCGGGACCCGATTACGACGGCACGGACGCGGTGCAAACCCACATGACGAACACGCGCATCACCGACCCCGAGGTGCTCGAATGGCGCTTCCCGGTGCGCCTCGAGTGCTTCGCCATCCGCCGCGGCAGCGGCGGAGCCGGCCGGCACCGGGGCGGCGACGGGGTGGTGCGCAAATTGCGCTTCCTTGCGCCGATGACCGCGGCCATTCTCTCGAACCACCGGCGGGTGGCCCCCTTCGGCCTCGCCGGCGGCGGGCCCGGGCAATGCGGGATCAACCGCATCGAGCGCGCGGACGGCACGGTCGAAATCTTGCGGGGGCAGGACAAGCGCGAGATGCGCGAAGGCGATCTGTTCGTGATCGAGACGCCGGGGGGCGGAGGCTACGGCACGCCGCCGTAAAATGAGCGCCGGCGGGCGCGGCTCGGTCCGGCCGGAGCCGCAGGGGAGAAGGAAGCGTGGCGAAGAAGGTGGCGGTGGTGGCGGGCGCGCTCGGCGTGATCGGGCGGCATCTGGCGGCGCATCTGGCGAGCCTCCCCGGCTGGGCGGTGATCGGCCTGTCGCGGCGTTCGCCCGATTTTCCAACGAAGGCGACATACCTCTCGGTCGATCTGCTCGATCCCGAGGACTGCCGCGCCAAGCTCTCGGAGCTCGGCGAAACCACGCACGTCTTCTATGCGGCGCTCCAGGGCGCACTCGACGCCGACAACGTGGCGCCGAACGCCGCGATGCTGGTCAATCTGATCGAGGCGCTCGAGCCCGCGGCCAAATCGCTCGAGCACGTCTCGCTCATGCAGGGCGGCAAGGTCTATGGCTGCCACCTGGGTCCCTACAAGACGCCCGCCAAGGAGAGCGACCCTCGTCACATGCCGCCCGACTTCTACTACGACCAGGAGGACTTCCTCAAAGCGCGCCAAGAGGGCAAGCGCTGGAGCTATTCGCTGATCCGGCCCGACTTCGTGTGCGGCTTCGCGGTCGGCAACGCGATGAATCTGACCACCGTGATCGGCGTCTACGCGGCGATCTCGAAGGAGCTGGGCCTGCCCCTCGTCTATCCGGGCTCGCGCAAGGCTTACGAGCGGATCGCCGAGGTCACCGATACGCACCTGCTGGCCAAGGCGGCCCATTGGGCGGCGACGACGCCCAAGTGCGCCAACGAGGCCTTCAACATCACCAACGGCGATTTCTTCCGCTGGTGCCACCTGTGGCCCAGGCTCGCGGCGTTCTTCGGCCTGGAGGTGGGTGGCCCGCTGCCCATGTCGCTCGCCCAGCAGATGGCGGACAAGGGGCCGGTGTGGCGGCGCATCGTCGAGAAGCACAAGCTCAAGCCTTACGCCTACGAGGAGATCGTGCAGTGGCCCTTCGGCGACTTCACCTTCTCGGCCGAGTGGGACTTCATGATCGACACCACCAAGGCGCGCCGGTTCGGCTTCACCGAGGCGGTCGATTCGGAGGAGATGTTCGTGCGCATGTTCACCGAGATGCGCCGCGACAAGATCATCCCGTAAGAGGGACCCTCTCCGTGACTGCTTCGCCCCTGTTCGAGCCGCTCGCTTTACGCGGGCTTACGCTTAAGAACCGCGTCGTGGTCTCGCCCATGTGCCAGTACTCGGCGGCGGACGGCCTCGTGAACGAGTGGCACTTCGCCCATTACGCGGCGCTCGCCAAGGGCGGCGCGGCCGTGGTGTTCGTCGAGGCGACGGCGGTCGAGGCGCGAGGGCGCATCACCCACGGTTGCACCGGGCTGTGGTCGGACGAGCAGGTGCCGGGGCTCAAACGCATCGCCGAGCTGATCCGCCGCTTCGGCGCTCTCCCGGCGATTCAGCTCGCCCACGCCGGGCGGAAGGGCAGCATGCAGCGCCCCTGGCACGGCAACGGGCCGCTCGATCAAAGCGACGTCGCCCGCGGCGAGCATGCTTGGGCGATCGTCTCCTCGAGCCCGCTCGCGCTGGATCAAGGCTGGCTCGTGCCCCGCGCGCTCGGGCTCACCGAGATTCCGGCCTTGCTCGAGAGCTACCGCGCGGCGGCGCGGCGCGCGAGGGGAGCGGGCTTCGAGAATCGTCGAGGTGCACGGCGCCCACGGCTATCTCCTGAACGAGTTCCTCTCAGCCCTCTGCAACGAGCGCACCGATGCCTACGGCGGCAGCTTCGAGAAGCGCCTGCGGCTCCCTCTCGAAGTGGCCGAGGCGGTGCGCGCCGAGTGGCCCCAGGATCGCCCGGTGTTCTACCGCACCTCGGCGGTGGACGAGGCGGCGGGCGGGATCGAGATCGAGGACACCGTTGCGCTGGCCCGCGCGCTCAAAGCGCGCGGCATCGACGTGATCGACTGCTCCTCGGGCGGCATCGCGCGCGCCTCGGCAACCAACAAGCCCGTGCCCGAGGAGCCCGGCTGCTACGTGCCCTTCGCCCGCGCGGTGAAACATGGCGCGGAGATTGCGACCATGGCGGTGAAATTGATCCGCGAGCCCGAGCACGCCGAGCGCATCATCGCCGAGGGCTCGGCCGACTTGGTGGCGGTGGGGCGCGAGTTCCTCCGCCATCCCAACTGGGCCTTGCTCGCGGCGGAAAGTTTGGGCGTCGATCCCGAGCTTGCGCTCTGGCCCGAGCCGTACGGCTGGTGGCTGTTGCGCCGGAAAAAGCTGCAGGGGTATTGAGTCCCTACACGTTGAAATACTTGGCCTGGGGGTGGTGGGCGATCAGCGCCGGGGCCGGTTGCTCACGCTCGATCTCGCTTAAGCCGTAAGGACCTCGAGCAGGTGGCCGCCCGGGTCTTTGAAGTAGAAGCCGCGTCCGCCCTCGCGATGGTTGATCTTCATATCCTCCGAGGAGGAGGGCCCGCTGCCATAGGGGATTCCTTCGAGCCGGATGCGCGCGAGGATCTGATCGAACTCTTCCTCGCTGATCTTAAAGGCGTAGTGGTGGCTCTCGAACGCGGTGTCGGTATCGAAATCCAATGTCAGCGTGTCGTTGACCCGCACAGGCGCGAAGTGACCGGCGGGGCCTTCGTAAGGTAGGCCGAAGATCCGCGCGAAGAAGCGCGCCGACTCTTCCTTGTCGCGGGCTGGGACGATCGTGTGATCGAGCACGACGCTCATGGGCATCACCGCTAGTGAACCATTGTTTTAGGATGGGACGCGACGGAACTACCGGTCAAGCCGCTGCGGTTTAGGGTCACCGAGCTTCGCTCTTGGAAGGAAGAGCACGCCGAGGTGAGCGGGGCGGCCTGGGTGCGCCCCGAGGTGGGCGCGCAGGGCCAATTGCGTGGCCTGCCACAACGCGGCGGAGCGCGGCCTCTACGAGGATTGAGCGCGTCCCGTAGTTACTGATGGACGGTCCGCCCGCCTAGACGTTGAAGTACTTGGCCTGCGGGTGGTGCACCACGATGGCCGTGGTGGACTGCTCGGGATCGAGCTGGTACTCCTCGCTGAGCGTGAGGCCGATCCTCCCCCCATCCAGGATCCTCATGAGCTTCTCCTGGTCCTCGAGGTTCGGACAGGCCGGATAGCCGAAGCTGTAGCGCGACCCGCGGTAGTGCTGGTGGAAGAGCTTGACGATCTCGCGCGCGTCGTCCTTCCAGATCCCCAGCTCGATCCGCACCTGGCGGTGCACGTACTCGGCCAGGGCCTCGGCCGACTCGACGCCCATGCCGTGGAGGTAGAGGTAGTCCGTGTAGCGGTGCTCGGCGAACCACTGCCGCTCCACCTCGCTGACCTTCCGGCCGACGGTGACGGCGGTGAAGCCCACCACGTCGGGCTTCTTGGACCCCGCCGGGCGGAAGAAGTCGGAGATGCAGAGCTCCTTCTTCCCTTGCTGGCGGGGGAAGGCGAACCGCTCCATCTCCTTCCCGGTCTCCGGGTGGAGGACGACCAGGTCGTCCCCCTCGCTCTGGCAGTGGTAGTAGCCGTAGACCGCCTTCGGCTCTATCAGCTTTTCCTTCCCGCAGAGGTCGACCATGCGCCGGAAGATCGGCCGCACGTCGGACTCCAGGTAGGCGCGGTACTCCTCCGGCCGGCGCTTCTGAGGCTTGAATTGCCACTGCACCTTGAAGAGGGCGCTCTCGTTGATGAAGGGGACGATCGCCTTG
>CAZVZP010000044.1:0-15321 GCA_964631625.1 uncultured Hyphomicrobiales bacterium
GGCTCGAACATCCTCGCCGATCTCGAAGCCCGCGCGAGCCACGAGCTCGTCGTGTGCGACCGTCTGGGCACCGAGGACAAATGGCGCAACCTCGCCAAGCGCGAGCTCACGGATATCGTGCGGCCCGAGGCGTTGTTCGACTTCCTCGCCGCCGAGGCCGGGCGCATCGAGGCCATCGTGCACATGGGAGCCTGCACCTCGACCACCGAGCGCAACGCCGATCTCATTCTCGAGAGCAACATCCGCTTGAGCGTCGACCTGTGGAACTGGTGCACGGCGCAAGGGGTGCGCTTCATTTATGCCTCCTCGGCCGCGACCTACGGCGACGGCGCCCAGGGCTTCGACGACGATCCGAGCCCCGAGGCGCTCGCTCGCCTCAGGCCCCTCAACGCCTACGGCTGGAGCAAGCACCTCGTTGACCGGCGCGTCGCGCGCGTCGTGGCCGAGAGCGGCGAGCGCCCGCCGCAGTGGGCCGGGCTCAAATTCTTCAACGTGTTCGGCGCGAACGAGTACCACAAGGGCGAGATGCGCAGCGTGATCGCCAAGAAGTACGAGCTGATCGCGCAGGGCAAGCCGGTGACCCTCTTCAAGTCGCACCGTCCGGAGTATCCGGACGGCGGCCAGAAGCGCGACTTCGTGTCGGTGGACGACGCCGTCGCCGTGGTGCTCTGGCTGATCGAACGGCCGGAGATCAGCGGCCTCTTCAACGTCGGCACCGGGCGGGCCTGCTCGTTCCGCGAGCTGTTCGACGCCGCCTTCGAGGCGGCCGGAATCCCCCCCGCCATCAAATACATCGACATGCCCGCGGAGTTGCGCGGCCGCTACCAATACTTCACACAAGCCGACCTGAGGCGCCTGCGCGCGGTGGGCTTCACCCGGCCCTTCACGCCCGCGCCCGAGGCGGTCAGGCGCTATGTCGCGGACTATCTGAGCCGTTCCGACCCCTACCGCTGACCCCTTCGCCATGAGCTTCTCCCTCGCCTTTCCCGCGCTCGATCCCGTGGCGATCGAGATCGGGCCGATTGCGGTGCGCTGGTATGCGCTGGCCTATGTGACGGGCCTCGTGATCGGCTGGCGCTACGTGCGCCTCCTGGCCACGCGATTTTCCAGCGGCCTTGCGCCCCGTCAGGTGGACGACCTGCTCGTCTGGATGACGCTCGGGGTCGTTCTGGGCGGCCGGCTCGGCCACGTGCTGTTCTATAAGCCCGAGTTCTATGCCGAGAACCCCCTGCACATTCTCTACATCTGGCAGGGCGGCATGTCGTTTCACGGCGGGCTCTTGGGCTCGGCGCTGGCGATCTATCTGTTCGCACGAAGGCACGGCTTATCCCCCCTCGCGGTCGGCGATCTCGTGGCCTGCGCTGCGCCGATCGGGCTGTTCTTCGGCCGCATCGCCAACTTCATCAACGGCGAGCTCTTCGGCCGCGTCACCGAGGTTTCCTGGGGCGTGGTGTTTCCGGGCGGTGGGTCCCTGCCGCGCCATCCGAGCCAGCTCTACGAAGCGGCGCTCGAAGGGCTCGTGCTCTTCGCGCTCATGCTCGTGCTGGCCTTCGCGGTGCGCGCCGCCCGTACGCCGGGCGCGCTCACCGGCGCGTTTCTCGCGGGCTACGGCTTGGTCCGCACCGTGGCCGAGCTGTTTCGCGAGCCCGACGCCTATCTCGGCTTCGTCGTGGGCGGCGCGACCATGGGCCAGGTCCTGTCGCTGCCCGTGGCTCTGGGCGGCCTCGCACTCATCGCCTGGGCGCGCCGCAAGCGCGCGCCGTGAACGACCTCGAACGCAAGCTTAAGCGCTTGATCGCACTCTCGGGGCCGATCAGCGTCGAACACTACATGGCGGCCGCGCTTTGCGACCCGGAGCACGGCTACTACCGGGCGGGCGATCCGTTCGGCGCGGCCGGCGACTTCGTCACGGCGCCTGAGATCAGCCAGATGTTCGGCGAGCTCATCGGGCTGTGGTGCGCCATCACCTGGCGGGAGATGGGCGAACCGAAGCGCATCCTCCTGGCCGAGCTCGGCCCCGGCCGCGGCACACTGATGGCCGATGCGCTCCGCGCCGCGCGCCGCGCACCGGCCTTCGCCGCGGCGCTCGAGGTTCACCTGATCGAGATGAGCCCCGCATTGCGGCGCCTCCAGGCGGAGGCCCTCGCCGGGCAGCGCGCGCTCTGGCACACCGACTTGAGCGGCCTGCCCGACGGCCCGCTCCTTCTGATCGCCAACGAGTTCTTCGACGCGCTCCCCATCCGCCAGCTCGTGCGCACCGAACGGGGCTGGTGCGAGCGGCTGATTACGGCGGATGGCGAGGACGCCCCGCTCCGCTTCGTGGTCGCGCCGGGAGCCTCGCCCTGGGGTGCGCTGCTCACGCCCGAGGTGGCCGGCGCCGCCCGAGGCAGCTTGGCCGAGCTCTGCCCGGCCGCACTCGCGCTCGCCGCCCGCCTGGCGGAGCGGATCGAACGCCAGGGCGGCGCGGCGCTCATCGTCGATTACGGCCACGCCATGAGCCGGGCGGGCGAAACGCTGCAGGCGGTGATGGCGCACCGGCCTCATCCGGCGCTGGCCGATCCGGGCGAAGCGGACCTTTCGGCGCACGTCGACTTCGCCCAGCTCTCCCGCGCGGCGCGAGAGGCCGGCGCCCGCTGCTACGGCCCGGTGCCCCAGGGCGAGTTCTTGCAGGCCCTCGGCATCGAGGCGCGCGCGCTCCGGCTCGCCGAGGGCGCAAGCGATAAGCAGCGGCGCGAGCTTGTGGACGCGCTTGAGCGCTTGACCGGGGCCCGGGCCATGGGCAGCCTGTTCAAGGCCTTCGCCATCGTGTCATCGATACTGCCCGCGCCGGCGGGCTTCGAGGGGCAGGCGACGTCGGGCACGAGGTAGGGCCCCGCTCCGCCATGGAAATCATCGCCCATCGTTCGCTCGAAGCCGCGCACATACGCCACGGCCTGTTCACGCGCCGCGGCGGCGTCAGCGAAGGCGTCTTCGAATCGCTCAATTGCGGCTTCGGCTCCGGCGATGCGCTCGACGCGGTCGCGGAAAACCGGCGCCGCGTGGCAGCGCAGCTGGGCGTTGCCCAGGACCGCTTGCTGACGCCCTATCAGACCCATAGCCGCCGCGCCGTGTTCGTGGAGCAACCCTGGGCCTGGGACAAGGCGCCCGGGGCCGACGCCGTGGTCACCAACCGGCCGGGCCTGGCGCTCGGCGTGCTCACCGCCGACTGCGCACCGGTGCTCTTGGCCGATGCGGAGGCCGGCGTGATCGGCGTGGCGCATGCGGGCTGGCGCGGCGCGCTCGAAGGCGTGCTCGAGGCCGCGGTCTCGGCGATGGTCGAAGCAGGAGCCGAGAGCGCCCGCATCGCGGCCCTCATCGGCCCGTGCATCGGCCGCGAGTCCTACGAGGTGGGGCCGGAGTTCCGCGCCCGCTTCCTCGCTCTCGAGCCCGGCAGCGGCGAGCTGTTTCGGCCCGCGGAGCGGCCCGGGCACTCCCTGTTCGATCTCGAGGGCTTCGTTGCGCAGCGTCTGGCCCGGCTAGGGCTCAAGGAGATCGCGCCGCTGTCGCTCGACACCCTCGCGGACGAGGACCGCTTCTTCAGCTACCGGCGCACGGTGCGCCGCGGCGGCGAGGCCTACGGGCGCCTCCTCTCAGCGATCGTGCTCGCGCCCTAGAGGCTCCGACATTCATGCCGTATCTCATTCTGTTCACGTTGCTGCTCGTCTTGGGACTCATCGCGAGCTGCTTCGTCTGAAGCGCGCGGGGGGCCTTGTCGAAGGCCTTTAGAACCTCCCGGCCGATCCTTCTCAACCCTTTGTCTTACCGACTTTTTCCGCTGCCGGCCCGGCCGTTTACAGGGCCCAAGGCGGCTGTTACAGTCCGGCGCGCCCGAGGGGGCACGAGGGTCGCGTGCGCGCTTTGCGCGCGGCACCGACGAGCGGGCAGCAGGTCAATTCGGATGAAGATCGTCGCGGGCAACAGCAACCGGCCGCTTGCCGAGGCGGTGGCGACGTACCTTAACCTGCCGCTCACGAGCGTGAGCGTCCGCCGCTTCTCCGATATGGAGGTCTTCGTCGAGATCCACGAGAACGTGCGCGGCGAGGACGTGTTCGTGGTTCAGTCGATCTCGTACCCGGCGAACGACAACCTGATGGAGCTCCTGGTCACGCTCGATGCGTTGCTCCGGGCCTCGGCGCGGCGGATCACCGCGGTGATCCCCTACTACGGCTATGCCCGCCAGGACCGCAAGAGCGCGCCCCGCACGCCGATCTCGGCCAAGCTGGTCGCCAATCTGATCACGGTGGCGGGCGCGAGCCGGGTGTTGACGCTGGATCTCCACGCGGGGCAGATCCAGGGCTTCTTCGACATTCCGCTCGACAACCTCTATGCCGCGCCGGTGATGATCCGCGACATCCGGCAGAACTACAACGGCAAGGACCTCATGATCGTCTCGCCCGACGTGGGCGGCGTGTTCCGGGCGCGCCAGATCGCGCAGCGCCTTGACGCTGACCTCGCGATCGTCGATAAGCGCCGCGAGCACGCGGGCGCCTCCCAGGTGATGAACATCATCGGCGATGTGCGCGATCGGCGCTGCATCCTCGTGGACGACATCGTCGACTCGGCCGGCACCCTGTGCAATGCCGCGGATGCGCTGATCGAGAAGGGGGCCAAATCGGTTTCGGCCTATGTCATCCACGGGGTGCTGTCGGGCGGCGCGGTGGCGCGCGCCGCGGCGTCCAAACTCGAGCGGCTCGTCATCACCGACAGCATCCAGCCGACCGAGGCGGTCCGGGTGGCGCGCAACATCCGCGTGCTGCCGGTCGCCGAGCTGATCGCCGAGGCGATGCGGCGGATCAGCGAGGAAAGCTCGGTCTCGAGCCTGTTCGATTGAGCGTTCGGCGCGCGGGTCTGCCGCGCACAGCGGAAGGAGTACGGCGATGAGAGAGATCGGTCAGCTCGCGGCGGAAGCGCGCGAGCGCCTGGGCAAGGGCGGCTCGCGCACGCTGCGGCGCGCGGGCCGAGTGCCCGGCGTCGTGTACGGCGGCAGCGAGGAGCCGCTCCCGGTGTCGCTGAATCTGCGCGAGGTCACGTACGAGCTGCATAAGCCCGGATTCTTCACCCGCCTTGTCGACCTTGCCGTCGCCGGCCGCAGCATCCGCGTGCTGCCGCGCGACGTGCAGTTCAATCCCGTGAGCGATGCCATCGAGCACGTGGACTTCCAGCGCTACGTCGCGGGACAGAAGGTGCACATCGCGGTGCCCGTCCGCTTCGTGGGCGAAGCTAGGTCGCCCGGCCTCAAGCGCGGCGGCGTGCTCAACGTCGTGCGCCACGAGGTCGAGCTCGTGGGCGAGATCGAGCGTGTCCCCGAGGAGATCGTCTTGAGCGTGGACGGGCTCGAAATCGGCGACAGCCTGCACATGAGCGCGGTCAAGCTGCCCGAGGGTATCACCCCGGCGATCACCGATCGCGACTTCACGATCGCGACCATCGCCGCGCCCACCATCGTCAAGGTCGAGGCCGAGGAGGCGGCGGTGGCCGCCGCCGCAGCGGCCGCCGCGGTGGCCGAGGGTGTGGTGGCGGCGCCGGTCGAAGGCGAGGCCGTAGCGGTCGAGGGCGAGGCGCCCAAGGCCGAAGCCAAGCCTGCCAGGGGCGAAGCCAAACCGACCAAGGGCGAGGCCAAGCCCGCCAAGGCCGAGGCCAAACCGACCAAGGCCGAGGGCAAGACCGGCGCTTAGGCGATGCGGCTCTTCGTGGGCCTCGGAAACCCGGGCTCGCGCTACGCCAAGAACCGGCACAACGTCGGCTTCATGGCGCTCGAGGCCATCGCCAACCGCCATGCGTTCACGCCCTTCAAGGCGCGCACCAAGTTCGAGGGCGAGATCGCCGAGGGCGAGCTTGGCAACAAACGCGTGATCGCGCTCAAGCCCCGGACCTACGTGAACGAGTCGGGCCGTGCCGTGGCTGCGCTCGGGCGCTTCCACCGTATCGCGCCCGAGCACGTGATCGTGTTCTACGACGAGCTCGACTTGGCTCCCGGCAAGGTGCGCGTCAAGCGGAACGGCGGCAACGCCGGGCACAACGGCCTCGAGAGCATCGACGAGCATATCGGTAAGGACTACTGGCGCGTGCGCATCGGCATCGGGCATCCGGGCGCCCGCGAGTTCGTGACGCCCTACGTGCTCTCCAATTTCTTCGCGGACGATCGCGCCTGGCTGGAGGCGACCTTGAGCGCCATCGCGGCGCACGCGGCCTTGCTTGCCACGGGCGACCCCAATCGCTTCATGACCAACGTCGCGCGGGCCACCGCCGAGGCGCGCCAGGCTGGCGAGAACGACGAGCCCGGCGATGGGCCTTAAATGCGGCATCGTCGGCCTGCCCAACGTCGGCAAGTCGACCCTGTTCAACGCGCTCACCTTAAGCGGCCAGGCGGCGGTTGCGGCCTATCCGTTCTGCACCATCGAGCCCAACGTGGGCCGCGTGGCCGTGCCGGATGCGCGGCTCGAGCGCGTGGCGCAACTCGCCCATTCCAAGGCGGTCGTGCCGGCCTGGCTCGACATCGTCGACATCGCCGGGCTCGTGCGCGGCGCGAGCCGAGGCCAGGGCCTCGGCAACAAGTTCCTCGCCCATATCCGCGAGGTCGATGCGCTGCTCCATGTGCTGCGCTGCTTTACGAGCGGCGAGGTGAGCCATGTCGAGGGTTCGGTCGATCCGCTGCGCGACGCGGAACTCGTCGCGACCGAGCTCCTGCTCGCCGATCTCGAAAGCCTCGAGCGGCGCATCGAAGGGGCCCAAAAGCGCGCCAAGGGGGCCGAGCGCGAGGCCAAGCGCGAGGCCGATCTCATGGGCCGCGCGCTCGCGCTGCTGCGCGAGGGCAAGCCGGCGCGGCTTCTCGCCCTTGCCGAGGAGGAGCGAGCGGCCTTCAAGCGCCTCGACCTGCTATCGGCCAAGCCGGTGCTCTATCTGTGCAACGTGGACGAGGCGGACGCCGCGACCGGGAATGCGCTCACCGCCAAGGTCGAGGCCCTGGCGCGTGCCGAAGGGGCCGAGACGGTGGTGATCTCGGCCGCGATCGAGGCCGAGATCGCAGGGCTCGACGAGGAGGCGGCGCGCGAGCAGTTCTTGGCCTCGCTCGGCCTCGCCGAGACCGGGCTTGCGCGCGTGATCCGCGCCGCCTACCGGCTGCTGGGCCTCATCACCTTCTTCACCGCCGCGCCCAAGGAGGCGCGGGCCTGGACGATTGCGCGGGGCATGCGCGCCGGGGCCGCAGCCGGCGTCATCCACTCCGACTTCGAGCGGGGCTTCATCTGCGCCGAGACGATAAGCTACGAGGACTACATCGCTTGCGGCGGCGAGCAAGGCGCCAAGGACGCCGGCAAGATGCGCCAGGAGGGCCGCGACTATAGCGTCAAGGACGGCGACGTCATGCTGTTCCGCTTCAATGTTTGAGGGGGCCATGGGCCGGCGGATCGAGCTCGATGTCGATGGCGCCGCGCTCGGCGCCTATCTCGCCGAGCCCGACGCGCGCACCCGCGGTGGGCACGCTGCCCGCGCCGGGCTCGTGGTGCTGCAGGAGATCTTCGGCGTGAACGGACACGTCCGCGCCATGTGCGAGCGTTTCGCGCAAGAAGACTATGCGGCGCTCGCGCCTCAACTCTTCGATCCGCTCGAGAAGAATGTTGAGCTCGACTACTCGGAAGGCTCCATCGCGCGGGGGCGCGAGCTCCGTACCGCGCTCGGCTGGGAAAAGCCGCTCGCGGCGATCGAGGCGGCGATGACGCGGATGCGTGTGTTCGGCAAGGTCGGCACGATTGGCTTCTGCTGGGGCGGCTCGCTCGCCTTCCTCTCGAGCTGCCGGCTCAAGCCCGATTGCGCCGTCTGCTATTACGGCGGGCAGATCGCGGAGTTTGCCGACGAGCCGGTGCGGGCACCCACTCTCTTCCATTTCGGTGAGACGGACCCGCTGATTCCGCTGTCCGATGTCGAAAAGATTCGCCGCGCACAGGCGAGCGCACCGGCCGAGTTTCATCTCTACCCCGCCGGCCACGGCTTCAACTGCGATCGGCGCGCGGACTACCATGCGGAAAGTGCGCGGCTGGCGCTGGCGCGCACGCTCGAGTTCTTGGCGCGGCACCTGGGCGGGGGCTAGCGAAGAATCGCCGATGCCAAGAATGCCCCCACCCTGGCCCTCCCCCCACGAAGGGGAAGAAAGCCATGTGCCGCGCAGCGAACGCCCCCTCCCCCTCGACAGGGGAGGGTTGGGCGGGGGTGGCCTAAGGGACCAGCGATTGGTGGCGCCAGGAGGGAACGAGAGGCGATGAGTGCGGAGCCCGTGATCGGCATCATCGGCGGCAGCGGCCTCTACGGCTTGAGCGGCTTGACCAAGACACAATGGCTCGATGTCGCGAGCCCGTTCGGCCGGCCCTCGGATCAGCTCCTGGTCGGACGGCTGGGCCCCCTCAAGGTGGTGTTCCTGCCGCGCCACGGCCGCGGCCACCCGATCCCGCCCGACGCCATCAACTACCGCGCCAACATCGACGCGCTGAAGCGCCTGGGCGTGACCGACCTGATCTCGCTCTCCGCCGTGGGCTCGCTGGCGGAAGCGCTCGAGCCCGGCACCTTCGTCGTGGTCGATCAGTTCATCGACCGCACGGTCAAGCGCGAGAGCTCGTTCTTCGGCCCCGGCTGCGTCGCCCACGTCTCGATGGCGCATCCGACCTGCGCGCGCCTTTCGGGCCACCTCTTGGAGGCGGCGCGCGGGCTTTCCGTCCGCGCCGTGCCCGCGGGCACCTATCTCGCCATGGAGGGGCCGCAGTTCTCGAGCCTGGCCGAATCCGAACTCTACCGCTCGTGGAAGTGCGACGTCATCGGCATGACCAACATGCCGGAGGCCAAGCTCGCCCGCGAGGCCGAGCTGTGCTACGGGCTCGTCGCCATGGTCACCGACTACGATTGCTGGCACCCGGACCACGAGCACGTGACGGTCGCTTCCGTGATCGCGGTATTGAACGCGAACGCCGAGAAGGCGCGCTCGCTCGTCGAGGCCGTGCTGCCCCGGCTCGCGTCCCATCGAGGCCCGTGCGAGAGGGGCTGCCAGAGCGCGCTCGATCATGCCTTGATCACCGCGCCGGAAGCGCGCGATCCCGCGCTCGTTCAGAAGCTCGACGCGGTCGCGGGGCGAGTGCTCCGGCGCTAGGCGAATTCAGAAAAGAAGAGGCCCCGCGACAGGCGGGGCCTCGAGGTCAAGAGTGCACAAGTGATGCGCCTAATGCAGCTTCGACCACACGCGGCGCTTGACCACGTAGGTCAGCGCGCTGAATACGCCTAGGAAAATGAGCACCATGGCGCCGATCCGTTTGCGCTCATCGAGCTCGGGCTCGGCGAGCCAGTTGAGGAACACGCTCACGTCCTCGGCCATCTGCGGCACGCTCGCTTGCGTGCCGTCCGCGTACTCCACCGCCTCGTCGTAGAGGGGCGGCGGCATGGCGATCTGGCTCCCCGAGAAGTAAGGGTTGTAGCTCATGCCCTCGGTCAAGTGGAAGTCCGCGGGCATCGCCTCCTCGAAGCCGATCAACAGCCCGTAGAGGTAATCGATGCCGCCCTCGCGCGCTTCCACGATGAGCGAGAGATCGGGCGGCAGCGCGCCGTTGTTGATGTAGCGTGCCTCCTCTTCGTTGCGGTAGGGCGAGGGAAAGGGGTCGGAGGGCCGGGCCGCCCGCTCGAACATCTCGCCGGTCTCGTCGGGGCCGTCGATGGCCGTGTACTCGGCGGCGATCGCCTTGACCTCCTCCTCGCCGTAGCCCAAGGCCGCGAGGTTGCGGAAGGCGAGATACTTGACCGAATGGCAGGTGGCGCAGACCTCGCGATAGACCTGAAAGCCGCGCTTAAGCTGCGCGGAATCGAAGGTCGAGAACACGCCGGTGTGCGACCACTCGTGCTCGGGCGGCTCCACGGCCTCGGCCCCGACGGCGCGCGCCGACGAGGCCGCGAGCGCCGCCGCGCCGATCAGCGCCACACCGAGCGCCCGAGCAACGAGGCGCGCCATCAGTGCGCCCGCGCGGGCTCGCCCGCGCCCTCCTTCAAGACCGGCTCGCCGATGCCGGCCGGCAGCGGCCTCGGCTTCTCGAGCTTGCTGATGAGCGGCATCAGAATGACGAAGTGGGCGAAGTAGTAGGCGGTGGCCAAGCGCCCGATCAGGATGAACACGCCTTCCGGCGGATTGGCGCCGACCCAGCCCAGCACCACGGTGTCGGCCACGAAGACCCAGAAGAACTGCTTGTAGATCGGCCGGAACTTGGCGCTCCTAACCTTCGAGGTGTCGAGCCAGGGCAGCACGAAGAGGATCAGGACGGAGGCCGCCATGGCGACGACGCCGCCGAGCTTGTCCGGGATCGCGCGCAAGATCGCGTAGTAGGGCAGGAAATACCATTCGGGAACGATGTGCAGCGGCGTCACCATCGGGTCCGCCGGCACGTAGTTGATGACCTCGCCCAGCGCGTTCGGCAGGAAGAAGACGAAGATGGCGAAGACAAAGAACATCACCATCATGCCGAACGTGTCCTTGACCGTGTAGTACGGATGAAACGGGATCTTGTCCTTATCCGGGCGCTTGATGTCGATGCCCAAGGGGTTGTTCGAGCCGTGGGTATGCAAGGCCCAGAGGTGGACGAAGACGAGGCCCACGATCACGAAGGGCAGGAGGTAGTGCAGGCTGTAGAAGCGCGTGAGCGTCGGGTTGTCGACCGAGAAGCCGCCCCACAGCCAGATCGTGATCTCATCGCCGATCCAGGGAATGGCCGAGAACAGGTTGGTGATCACGGTCGCCGCCCAGAAGCTCATCTGGCCCCAGGGCAGCACGTAGCCCATGAAGGCGGTCATCATCATGAGGATCAGGATGATGACGCCGAGCCACCACAGGATCTCGCGCGGCGCCTTGTAGGAGCCGTAATAGAGGCCGCGGAAGAGGTGGATGTAGACCACGGCGAAGAACATCGAGCCGCCGTTCATGTGCAGATAGCGCATGAGCCAGCCCCAGTTCACGTCGCGCATGATGTGTTCGACCGAGTCGAAGGCCATGCCGATGTTCGGCTGGTAGTACATGGCGACCACGACGCCGGTGACGATTTGCACCACGAGCATGATCCCGGCGAGCGAGCCGAAGTTCCACCAGTAGTTGAGGTTGCGCGGGGTGGGATAGTCGATGAGCTGCGCGTCCATCCATTTGAAGACGGGCAGCCGGTACTCGATCCAGCGGATCAGCTTGTTGTTCGAGTTCGCCAGGCCCATGACTTCTCAAGCCCCTAGCCGATGCGGATCGTGGTCTCGTCCAAGAACGTGTACTCGGGCACCTCGAGATTGCGCGGCGCCGGGCCCATGCGGATGCGGCCCGAGGTGTCGTAGTGCGAGCCGTGGCAGGGGCAGAACCAGCCGGCCCACTCGCCGCGCGGATCGTGCTCCTTCTGCCCGAGCGGCACGCAGCCCAGATGCGTGCACACGCCCACGAGCACGAGCCATTCGGGCCGCTGCACGCGCTCTTCGTCGGCTTGAGGATCGCGCAAAGACTCGAGATCGACGTCGTTCGCCGCGGCGATCTGCTCGGGCGTGCGGTGATCGATGAACACCGGCTTGCCGCGCCACTTGACCGTGATGCGCTGGCCTTCCGCAATGGGCGAGAGATCGACCTCGCTCGAGGCGAGCGCCAAGACGTCGGCCGAGGGCGCCATCTGCTCGATGAGCGGCCACATGATGCCCACTGTCGCGGCGAGCCCCATGGCCCCCGTGGCGAGCACCAGAAAATCCCTTCGAGTCTCGCCGTCCGACGGGCTCTCGGGACCGTCCGAAGGAACCGACTCCGCCATGTCGCGAACCTTTCCTTAGGCGCGGCTTTGGGCCATTCTTGCCCTTCGCGTGGTGAACCCCGGCGGGCCCCGGCCCCCCGAAGCTGTGCTCCGCCGGACCCCGCGGGTGAAGGCGAGCGAATTTTCCGGGCCTTCGTATAGCCGAAATCGGGCTCTTTGCAAACTCCGAAAAGCCCCCCCAAACCCCTAGGACGCCATGCGAATCGCCCTCTATCAGCCGGACATCGCGCCCAACGCCGGGGCGGTTCTGAGGCTCGCCGCGTGCCTCGGTGTGGCCGTCGATATGATCGAGCCCCTGGGCTTCATCCTGGGCGATCCGCGATTGAAGCGCGCGGGCCTCGACTATCTCGAGCGCGCCGCTCTGAGGCGCCACCGCTCCTGGAGCAATTTCCTCGCCGCGCGGCGCGGCGCAAGCGCGCGGCTCGTGCTGCTCACCACGAAGGCGAGCGAAAGCTACCTCGATTTCTCGTTCGAGGCCGCGGATACGCTCCTCGTCGGACGCGAGAGCGCCGGCGTGCCCGAGGCGGTGCACATCGCAGCGGATGCGCGCCTCAAGGTGCCCATGGCCGAGGGCATGCGCTCGCTCAACGTGGTCTGCGCGCTCTCGATCGTGCTGGGCGAGGCGCTGCGCCAGACCGGGGGGCTCCCGCGCTCCGCGGGCGCGGAGCGCATCGCCTCATGAGCGAGCGCACGACGCCGCGCATCCCGCCGGGTGCGCCGGAGGAGGCGCAGAAGGAAGAGGCGGCGCGCTGGTTCCGCGAGCTGCAGGGCCGCGTCATCATCGCCTTCGAGGCGCTCGAGGACATGCTCGAGCCCGGCGCACGCCACGGGGCGCTCGCGCCCGGCCGCTTCGAGCGCAAGCCCTGGACGCGGGAGGAAGGCGGCGGCGGGCTCATGGCGATCATGCGGGGCCGCGTGTTCGAGAAGGTGGGCGTCAACCTCTCCACCGTGTGGGGCGAGTTTGCGCAGGCGTTTCGCCGCCAGATCCCGGGCGCCGGAGAGAACCCGCGCTTCTGGGCGAGCGGCATCTCGCTCGTGGCCCACCTCTGCTCGCCGAAAGTCCCGGCGGTGCACCTGAACACCCGCCATATCGTGACCTCCGGTTGGTGGTTCGGCGGCGGCATGGACCTAACACCGATGGAGCCCGACGCCGAGGACGCCGAGCACTTCCACGGCGCGTGCCGCGCGGCGTGCGAGGGCCACGATGCGGCCTATTATCCGCGCTTCAAGCAGTGGGCGGACGAGTACTTCTATCTGCCGCACCGGGCCGAGCCGCGCGGCATCGGCGGCCTCTTCTTCGACTATCTCAACAGCGGCGACTGGACGCGCGACTTCGCCTTCACCCGCGAGGTCGGCGAATCGTTCCTCAAGGCCTATGCGCCGCTGGTCGAGCGCCACATGAACGAGGATTGGACCGACGAGGAGCGCGCCTTACAGCTCGTCAAGCGCGGCCGCTACGTCGAGTTCAACTTGCTTTACGACCGCGGCACCCAGTTCGGCTTGAAGACCGGCGGCAATATGGAGGCGATCCTGATGTCGCTGCCGCCCGAGGCAAGGTGGCCGTAAGAAGGATCGAGCCGATCCCTAGAGCGCAATCCGCTCTAGTGGAAACGGCCCCCTCCCCCTACCCCCCTCCCGCACGGGGAGGGGGGACGAAACAAATAGCTCCCTCCCCCCTTTGCGGGGGAAGGTCGGGGTAGGGGCTTAGGCGGCGAGCTCAAGACACGCCTTACGTGATTCCACGGCACCGGAATTTGGTCTAGCGGGCGTGCTCGGTTGCGATCAGGTCCTCGAGCTTGGCCAGGCACTGGGCGCGGTCGGGGGCGAAATCCTCATCGATCCACCAGGCTTCGACGGCCTTAAGCAGCGCGCCCACGCGCGGGCCCGGGGCCACGCCGAGCCGCTGCACGTCGGCGCCCTTGACCGGGAGCTTCTTGAGCTGCCAAGCCTGCGCCTCGCCCAGCATGGCTCGGAACGAGGCCTCGGCGGCCGCGTCCTGGCCCAAGAGCGCGCGGCGCTCGGCCCAGGCGATGAGCACGCGGTCGCGGAACAGTGGGACGCCGAGCGCATAGAGCTTTGCCCGCTGGGCCTTGGGCGAAAGCGTGGCCGCGATTTCCGGCTCGGGCGAGACGAGGGATGCGAGCCGCGCGCTCTCGGCGCGGGAGAGGCGCCAGCGCTCGGCGACCTGCGCGGCCGCGCTTTGCGGCTTATCCCCGTCGCGCAAGACAACGCTAAGCCGGCGCAAGCCATCGGCCTTATCCTCCTCGGCCTCGATGGCGGCCAGGGATTCGAGCGCCGCAAGGGATGCGGGTTCGGGCAGAACCTCCGCCAGCGCGCCGCAGTCGCCCATGAGCGCGAGCACGCCGGCCGGGTCGGGCGCGCTCAAGATACGCATCATCTCGCCCCGCACGCGCTCGCCCGAGAGCCTGGCGATGAGGGCGGCCTTGGCCGCGCAGGCCGCGAGCGCGGCGGCGTCGGGCGGCGGCGTGCCGTAATGGGCGTAGAAGCGGAAGAAGCGCAAGATTCGCAAGTGATCCTCGTCGATCCGCTGTGCCGGATCGCCGACGAAGCGCACGCGCCCCGACTCGGCGTCCGAGGCCCCGCCGAAGGGATCGAACAGCCGGCCGTCGGGCGAGAGGCTGAGCGCGTTCATCGTGAAATCGCGGCGCGCCGCGTCCTCCGCCCAATCGTCGGTGAAGGCGACGCGGGCGCGCCGCCCGAAGGTCTCGACGTCGCGCCTCAGCGTCGTGATCTCGAAGTGCCGGTGGTTAAGCACCGCGGTGACCGTGCCGTGGGCAAGCCCCGTGGGCACGGCCCGAATCCCGGCGTTCTTAAGCAGGGCCATGACCGTCTCGGGCGGATCGGGGGTGGCGAGGTCGAGATCCATGACCGGGCGGCCCAAGAGCGTGTCGCGCACGCAGCCGCCGACGAAGCGCACCTCGGCGCCGCGAGCCTCAAGCGCCGCGATTACGGCGCGCGTCTCGGGCGCGCTCATCCAGGGCATGACGGGAAGGGTCCGCCGTTCGGTCATCGCTCCTCAACCGTCGCGGGCGCGGCCTCGCCCTCCTCGTAGCGCGGCGGCTCGTAGGCGGCGCCGGGATCGCCGCCCGGGCTGAGCGCGAGATAGACGAGGCTTGCGCTCATGAGCACCAGGCCGACTATGGCGAGCCAGATCCACGGGCCCTCGGGCAGGCGCCGGTGCTTGAGCGCATCGAGCGAGCGCGGCCGCACCACGAGGAGCCACAGGAGATAGAGCGCCGAGGGCAGCAGCACGAGCCCGATGTGGATGAGGACCGAGCGGACCATGATCAATCGGTCCGGATCAGCTCGAGGAAATTGACGATCATGCCGGCGGTCGCGCCCCAGATGCGGCGACCCTCGAAATCGTACACGTGGTACTCGAACTCGCCTTCGGGATAGCGCCGCCGCTCGCGCCTTCGATTGACGGGATCGAGCAGGAAATCGAGCGGCACCTCGAACACCGCCT
>CAZVZP010000045.1:0-4465 GCA_964631625.1 uncultured Hyphomicrobiales bacterium
GCTACACTCCGCGATATGGCTGCGAGGGTCGGGGTGGCGCTGGGCCGGTCGGTGATCGGAAGCGAAGCACACCGAGAGGGAGAGAGGCGGATGCTCGGACGATTTTTTCCCAACGAGGAATACGAGGCCCGCTGGGCCAAAGTTTACGCCGAGATGAAGCGCCGCGGCTATGAGACCGCGGTCGTGTTCGGCCGCTCCGGCGGCACCAACGACCGCTGTGGCGACGTGCTGTATCTCACCAACTTCTTCTCGACCGCCTCGGGCCAGGGCTACGACTCGACGATCTTCCAGGGGCGCTCATTCAACTCCGTGCTGCTGCGCGCCGGCGAGAAGCCGGAACTGCACGCGGACGAGCCGGGGTTGCGCGGCGAATTGATCGCGACCGACCGCATCGTGTCCTCGAACGCACCGTTCCGCGATATCGCCGAAACGTTGAAAGCGCGCAAGATCAAGGGACCGGTGGCGCTCGTCGGCAGCGACGTGGTGCCGTTCAAGTATTGGCGCATCCTGCAGGAGGTGGCGCCCGACATCGACTGGCGCGCCGAGGACGATCTCGTGCTCAAAGTGCGGCGCATCAAGAGCGCGCGCGAGCAGGACGCGCTCCGGATTGCGGGCGAGACCGCAACGCGCGCACTCAACCGCATGATGGAGGCGTTGATCGCCGGGCGCTCGGAGGCCGACGCGGCGGCCGAAGCGGCGGAAGAGGTGGTGCGCTCGGGCGGCACGATCCACATGCTGCCCGTGGGCCACGGCGCGCTGATCGACTACTTCGTGCGCAACCCGATCGCGGGCTATTCGTTCGACACGCCGAGGAAGGGCGATCTCGTGCGCGGCTGGGTGTACGGGCCGTTGTTCGAGGGCTACTACCTCGATCCCGGGCGCACGGCCGTGTGCGGCAATAGGCCCACGCCGGAACAAAAGGACCTCGTGGAGACGGGCGCGCGGATCGTCGAGGCGATCATGGAGCAGATCAAGCCCGGCGCGAAGGTGAAGGACGTCGCGCTCTATGGCCGCGCTCTGTGCAAGCAGTACGGCGCGGAGTCGAATCAGATGGCCGAAAAATGGCCGCATTTCGGGCACGGCGTCGGACTCTTCTTCGAGAAGCCCTATATCGGCCCCGAGATGTGCACGGACGAGGATACGTTCGAGGAGGGCATGGCCTTCGGTGTCGAGGCGTTCTACGGCCGTGCCAATCTCGGGAGCACCGGGTTCGAGCAGAACATCCTGGTCACCAAGGCCGGCATCGAGCTCTTGACCAGGACGCCGATGATTTGGTGGGACTGAAGGCGGACGGGGCGCCCCTTGGGGCGGACCATTACGGATCTCACCCTCGCCCTCTGGGCAACCAATGTGGCGCCCCGGCTCAACGGCTTGGGTGCGTGGCTCGCGCGCATCGAGGGCAAGCTGATCGAGGCTCGTCGGGCGGGCGCCGACCTTCTGGTCATGCCGGAGTACGCCTGCGTGCAATGGCTCTCGTTCGCGCCGAAGGGCATCGGGCTCGCGCAGGAGATCGGCTGGATGGCCGGGCTCGGCGCCGAGGCCGTCGAAGGCTTGAAGCCGCTTGTGACCCGCCACGGGGTCGTGCTTCTCGCGGGCACGATGCCCGTCTCGCACGACGGCGGCTTTCGCAATCGTGCCTACCTGCTCACGCCGGAGGGCAAGACCTTCGTCCAGGATAAGCTTTGCCTCATGCCGCAGGAGAAGACGCACGAGGGCTGATGCCTCGAGCCCGGCGAGACGATCCGGGTCGCCCAATGGCGGGGCTTGCGGCTTGCGGTCGCGGTCTGCCTCGACATCGAGCTTCCCGCGCTGGGCGCGGTGCTCTCGGGGCTCGACCTCGTGCTCGTGCCCTCGATGACCGGTGCGCTTTCGGGCTACCACCGGGTGTTCGACTGCGCCAAGGCGTGTGCGGTCGAACTGCAGGCGATCGTGTGTCCGGTCGGCACCATCGGCGAGACCGCTTATCGCAGCCTCATCGAGCCGAATGTCTCGGGCGCCGCGGTCTACTTGCCGTGCGAGACGGCACTCGGCATGACCGGCGTGCTCGACGCGCTGCCGCCCCGCGACGGCGATGCGGGCGAGGGGCCGATGCTGACGGCTAGACACCTGCCGATCGACAGCGTGCGCAGGCTTCGCCATGGCGAGGCGTACGTGTGGCCCGGCGCTTGGCGTGCGGATCGCGTCGGGATCGAAGAGGTGGAATAGGCGTCCGGGTGCACCCGCCGTCGACTGAAATCGGTTAAGACGAGGCCCTTACCTCGGCGCCCCCTGCGACATGTTGCCGCTGCAAAAGGCGGGGGCACAGGGCGTCGCGGCGCGGCTCCCCCTTGCCGACTCAGGAGTTCGCCGTGTCATTGAGACGAGACGGATCGGACCGCTCAACGCGTTGGCGCCACGCAAGAACGCATTGATTCTCCGGTCCTTGCCGTCTTCTCCCGGTATTACCGGCCTGGGTTTCGGTCGTGGCCGCGGACTTGGCAAAGCATGTAGAAGATCGATGAGTTTTACTGAATCTAATCTTGAAATGTGCATTAACCAAAGTTGCTAACCATAGGAATTATTTGACATTTTCGAGTAATTTTGATTAATTATTACCCCGCTCGACCACCGCGATTCTCGGCGGCAAGCGGGTGTTCAGGGAGATTGGTTGCCATGAGCGACTACGACGACACGATTACCGGCTCGAACAAGAACGACATCGTCACGTCCTCCGGTCTGTGGGTGTGGTCGAGCAAGCTCAACGCCTATGTGCTCGTGAGCTCGGTCGGCACCGACCAAGCGGACGGAAATTTGAACGACGCGGTCTTTGGCGGGAACGGCAACGACTACCTGTTCGGAGGCAAGGGATCGGACCATCTCGAGGGCCAGAATGGCAGCGACACGATCTGGGGCGACCGGATCGCGACGCTCGGCAGTGGTGGAGCCATCACCTCGACGACCGATTACACGGGCGCGGATGCCGGAGCCGACGTCCTGATCGGTGGCAACGGCGAGGACGAACTGCACGGCGGCGACGGGGCCGACACCCTCTGGGGCGGCGGCGATGGCGATGAGAGCACGAACACGACGGAGAATGGAAAGGACACGCTGTTCGGCGATGCAGGCGACGACGTGCTCCATGGCGGCAACGGCAAGGATTGGCTCGACGGTGGCGCCGACGGCGATTGGCTGTTCGGCGAGAACGGCGAAGATCGCCTCGAGGGCGGCACAGGCCGCGACACGCTCATCGGCGGCCGCGGCGCCGATGAACTGATCGGCGGCGCCGACGACGATCATTTCCTTTATCTTGCAGCCGATCATTCGCCCGCGGGCGGCGGCTTCGACTGCATCGTCGATTTCAGCCCCGGGGTCAACTACAGCTCGGGCGACAAGATCGACCTGACGCCCCTCGGCGGACCGGGTAGCGATCTCATCTGGCATGGCGCGTGGGGTGGTACAACGGCCTACGCCATGGGCGTGTGGTACGTCGATGTCACCGGCGGAGCGATGCTCTACGCCGACGTGAACGGCGATGCCATCGCCGATCTGCAGATCTTCATCAAGAACATGGGGGATGTCCAGCACTCGGACATCTTGGGACTCGTCAACGGTGCTGCGGTAGCGCTCGACGACGACAATTCACTCGATGCGGTGATTGAGGACACCGACCCGAGCGCGAGCGGCAACGTGCTGTCGAACGACAGCGATCCCGACGGCGATACGCTGGTCGTCACCACGACCGGCAGCTTTGGCGGCATTTACGGCAGCCTCACGCTCGCCGCGGACGGCAGCTACACCTACACGCTCGACAACAGCCTCGTGCAGTGGCTGGCCGACGGGGAAGTTGTGACGGACGACTTCCTCTACACGGCCTCCGATGGCGCCCTCGGCAACAGTGCGACTCTCACCATCACGATCGAGGGGGTGAACGACGACCCGGTGGCGCAGGACGTGGCGGGGGCGGCGAGCGAGGACGGGGCGCCGGTGGTGGCGTCTTATGACGCCGATGACATCGACAGCGACGACGACCCGACGACGCTCCTCTACGCGGTGACGAGCGCGCCCTCGGAGGGCTCGGCGCTCGATAACGGGGACGGCACCTTCACGTTCGATCCGGGCGCGGACTTCCAGGACCTGGCTCTGGGCGAGATCAGGGACGTGAGCTTCGACTACAGCGCGACCGACAGCCACGGGGCCTCGGACACGGGCACCGTGACGGTGACGGTGACGGGGGTGAACGACGACCCGGTGGCGCAGGACGTTCTGGCGGCGGCGAGCGAGGACGGGGCGGCGGTGGTGGCGTCCTACGACGCCGATGACGTGGACAGCGACGACGACCCGACGACGCTCCTCTATGCGGTGACGAGCGCGCCCGCGGAGGGCTCGGCGTATGACAACGGGGACGGCACCTTCACGTTCGACCCCGGCGCCGACTTCCAGGACCTGGCTCTGGGCGAGATCAGGGACGTGAGCTTCGACTACAGCG
>CAZVZP010000045.1:4565-15273 GCA_964631625.1 uncultured Hyphomicrobiales bacterium
CGACCGACAGCCACGGGGCCTCGGACAGCGCGAGCATCACGGTGACGGTCACGGGGGTCAATGACGACCCGGTGGCCGACGATCAGGCCTTCTCGGTCAACGAGAACAGCGCCAACGGCACGGCGGTTGGGACGGTCGTTGCGACGGATTTGGACAACGGCGCCGTGCTCGGCTACGCGATCACAGGCGGCAACACCGGCGGCGCCTTCAGTATCAATGCGCTGACGGGTGCGATCCTCGTTGCTAATAGCGCGGCCCTCGACTTCGAGACCACGCCGACCTTCAATTTGACTGTGGAGGTCACCGATGAGCACGGCGCGACCGATTCGGCGACGGTGACGATCAACCTCGAGGATGTCGCGGAGAATGTCAATCCAACGGCAGTCAACGATGTCTGGATTCTCTCCCAGAACACGGCAGTGACGTTGCCATCGATTGCGGTTCTCGCGAACGACAGCGATCCCAACGGCGATTCGCTTGCGATTTCGAGTGTCACCGGCGCAACCTTGAATGCCGACGGCAGCATCAGCCTGAGCGTTGGCACCGCAAACGGCAGCTTTACCTACACGATCACTGACGGCCATGGTGGAACTGCGACGGCCACGGTGAACTATACGGTGGTCAACGCCAATCCTGGCTTCGACCTCTCGACGTTTACCTACAATGCATCCTACCTCGATGCGGCTGGCGGCAATGACTCTCTCACCGGCGGCACTGGCTTCGATGCGTTACTCGGCGGCACCGGCAGCGACAATTTGATCGGCGGGAGCAACAACGACATCCTGCGGGGTGGCACTGGCAATGACACTATGGACGGCGGCCTTGGCATCGATCTCTTGGATTTCTCCGATGCCACCTCTGCAATCAACCTGACCGTGTTCAATCAGGGCACGAATGCCGGCGGATTTTTTGCCGTCAGCGTTGATGCGCTCGGTAGCGACAGCTATCGGAACATGGAAGGGGTGATCGGCTCCGCGAACAACGACACGATCAATGGCAGCTCGCTCGGCGATTGGCTTGACGGCAACGCTGGCAATGATTCGATTTTCGGCGGGTCCGGCAGCGACACGATTATCGGCGGCGTGGGCGCCGACGTGCTGCGGGGCGGAGTGTCGGTCGCGGTGCCCGACGACCTCACAAGCGACACGTTCCTCTACCGCAACCAGAACGAAGGCGGCGATACCATCAACGGCTTCAATACGGGCACGCCGGCTAGCACAGGCGACGTGCTCGACTTCCGCCAGATCTTCGACCTCAATCCCTCGGCCACGGTGCTGTTCGAGAACAGCGGAGGCAATACCGCAGTGAAGCTCGACCTCGACGGCAATCTTGGCACGTTGGGGGACCAGTTCACGATGGCGACTCTCACCGGGGTTAACCCGCTGACGGCTGCGGCCGATCTCGCGGACAACATTCTTATGTGAATGAGGCGGAGCGCCGCACGTCGTTTATCGCCGGGCAGCAACGGACACGGGCGCGCCGAGCGACAGGCCCAGACACTCGGCCGCGCTTCCCTGATTGACCGCGATTTCCGCCAAGCCGTTCGCGTTTTCGTACCAAAAGGCTTGGCCACGCGGGACCGCCGAGAACGTCGGCGCGAAGGTCAGGGTTCGTCCCGCGACCCTTATCAACGCGGTTCTTAAGACGCCCGCGGCGCGCATCCCCGTCATGCCGTTCCCGAAGCGGTCGATGTAGACGATGCGCTCGAGGTCGTCGGGCCAGTCGGGTCGGCGCACGCTTGCTGCATCGATCGGTGCACCCGGCGCCGGCTCGCCTCTCGCCAGGCCGGCGGCCACGGGCGCGAACAGGTCGCGGCCGTGAAAGCTCGCCGATAGCCGCTCGGGCTCGAGTGAAATGGCCCACGCCTCGAGCGAACGTGCGCGCCGGGCGATGGGCTCGAACAGCCCGTTGTCGGGGCCTACGAACCAGCGCTCATCGGCGCGCAGGATCAGAGGCCTGCGGACGCTGCCCACACCCGGATCGACGACGCTGAGGAACACGGCCCCGGCGGAAAATTCGCCGACGAGGGCCGCCAGCAGATAGGCGGCGAGCATGGGATCGAAGGCCGGAGCGTCGTGCATGAGGTCGAGCACGGCCGCCCCGGGACTCTCGCGCGCGAGCACGGCCTTCACTTGGCCCACGTAGGGGCCGTTCAGGCCGAAATCGGTGTAGAGCACGATCATGGCCCGGTCTGCCAAAAAATTCGCGCCCGAGCTTAGCGGAAGGATGCCGCCTATTGCAGCATCGTCCTTGCTCGCCACTGCTCAATCGGGATGCCGCTCTTGTTTCCGCACCGATCGCCTCTAAGGTAGCTTCGTCGGATCGAGACCAAGGCATCGACTCCATGAATGATCGCATTTTGCTTCCTGGCAAGCTGCCGCCCGAGCTCTTGCGCGAGGTGCTTGAGACCGGCGCGGCCCCGCCCCCCGACCTGCTCCTGGCGCCCAAGCTCGGTGAGGATGCCGGGGTCGTGAAGGTGTCCGACGGCGCGCTCGTGGTGGCGAGCGATCCGGTGACCCTCACCGGAGCCGGTGTGGCCGCGCACGCGGTTCTGGTCAACGCGAACGACGTGGCTGTCATGGGGGCGCGTCCGCGCTGGTTCGTCGCCACCGTGCTGCTGCCGTCCGGGACCACGGAATCCGCCGTACGAACGCTGTTTGCCGAGATGCACCAAGCGCTCAAGCGCTTCGACATCGTGCTGGTCGGCGGCCACACCGAGATCACGCCCGCGGTCGGCCAGACCGTGGTCGTGGGCCAGATGATGGGGCTGTGCCGCGACGGCCGTTTCGTGCGCACGGGGAGCATGCGCGCGGGCGACGTGGTGCTCCAGGTGGGTGCCGCGCCGATCGAGGGCGGCGCCGTGCTCGCGCAAGAGGCGCGCGGGCGGCTGCACGCTGTCTCGCCCAATCTGCTGACGGCGGCGAAGCGGGCGCTCCATGAGCCCGGGATCGCCGTGGTCGATGCCGCCCTCGCTGCAACGGCGCTCGGCGCCAGCGCCATGCACGATCCGACCGAAGGCGGGCTGTCCTCCGGGCTTTACGAGCTCGCCGACGCCTCGGGCCTCGCCCTCGCGCTCGAGGAGGACGCGGTCGTGTGGTTCGAGCCGGCGTGCGCCGTGTGCGCGGCGCTCGATGTTGATCCCTGGGGGGTTCTGGCCTCGGGGACCCTGCTTGCCGCTTTCCCCGGAGCTCTCGCCGAGCGCGCCAAGCGCGCGCTCGGCGAACGGGGCTATGCGGTTGCGGCCATCGCTCGTGCCGAGCCGGGCTCGGGCGTTCGCCTCAGGAATGGAACGGCGCTGCGCCGCTTCGAGCGCGACGAGGTGGCGCGCCTCTTGGGCTAAGGCCGGCGTCCTAACCCGACACGGTTTCGAGCAACACGGGCCGGCCGTGCGGCGTGCGCGCGTAAGCCTCGGCCCAGGCCTCCTTGCGCGTCTGGAGCACGGCTCGCCCAACCAGCCCCTTGGCTTCGGCCAGAGTTTCGAGGGCGGCGAGCCAGTGGTCGTAATAGCGGGAGCCGTCGTCGGGCTCGCCCCGGGCCGCGGCGGCGGCGAGCTCGCGTCCCAGCGCTTGCGACCATTCTTTCCAGGTGAAATGGCCCTGCTCAGCGAGCTTCACCACGAGAGCGAAGGCTTGCGCCTGCCAGGGCTCGGCAAACACCGGGGCGTCCCCATCGCGCGGGATCGGACCGAGACCAGGGTGCGGGGGAGCGGCGGGGTCAGGCCGGCTCAAGATGGTCCTCCCACAGATCGAGATAGACCGCATCGCCCGCGCCCGCCTCCTCGCCCCAGAGCCCGCGCGCGGCAAAGCGCACGGAATAGAGGTGCTGAGGCTTCTCGCCGCGTCCGTGCGCGTTGGTATCGGCAAACACGAAGACGCCGTGATCGCGCGCAATCGCACCCCGCTTGCCGCGGGCGTAGCGGGGCAGCCGCGTATGGCCGATCGGGTGTAGGTTGCGCGTGCGCACGGGCGCACCCGGCGCAAAGCGCGGCGCAACGGCAACAGGGCGCTCATAGACGGTGCCGCGACGCAACTGAGGCTCGACCTGGGCGGCGCGGACCGCAGGCGTCTCGCGCGCAGCACCCCTTGTCGCGTGACCAAGCCGCATTTCTTCAGCGCTGACGAGCCCGTGCGCGATCATGAGTTGAACGAGCGCCTCGACCCAACGCTCGTAATAGCTCATGCGCAAGTAATCCGCGGGCGCAATGAGCTCGCGGGCATGGCGCACGGCATCGATCGTCCACTTGCCCCACGAGCCCATGGCGAGCGTGAGCGCGAGCGTCCGCGCCTCCCAGGGCTCATGGAACACGGGCTCGTCGCTTTCCGGCTCGATGGGGCCGAAGCCGTGCATGCCCCCCATATCGTGCACGCCGTTCATCGGAAGGTTCGCCGGGCCGGCAGCTCGATGAGCCCGGTGCCGATCATGGATTCGCGCGTCACCAACGTCGCCAGCTCTTCTTCGCTCATGTTCTCAGCATCCGCTGGCCGCATGGGCAACACGAGGTAACGGATTTCCGCGGTGCTGTCCCAGACCCGGATTTCGACCTCGGGCGCAAGCTCGACGCCGAACTCGCGCAGCACGCCGCGCGGGTCGATCACGGCACGCGAACGGTAGGGGGCCGACTTGTACCACACGGGCGGAAGCCCCAGCACCGGCCAGGGATAGCAGGAGCACAGCGTGCACACGACCATGTTGTGGAGCCGCGGCGTGTTCTCGAGCGCGATCATGTGTTCGCCCTGACGGCCGGTGAACCCCAGCTCGGCAATCGCGGCGCTGCCATCCGCCAGAAGGCGCTGGCGGTAGGCCGCATCGACCCAGGCCCGCGCGACCACCCTGGCGCCATTCCGGGGACCGACCCTGTGGGCGTAGTAGTCCACATAGGCGTCGAGCGCGGCGGGGTCGACCAAGCCCTTCTCGATCAGCAGCGATTCGAGCGCCTTGACGCGCAACGCCGGATCGGACGGCCGCTCGCGATCGGAGTGGTCATCAGCCATCGGTTCGCATGCTCCTTAGGGGTCTCCTGCGCACGGCCCGAACCTAATTCTCGGCACGATCCCGTAGATTGTCCACAGTGCACGCGCCGCGCAGCGCTGCGGAAAATTGTCGCCGACGTTGCCCGGCACGGTTTCCTATACTCCCGGCGGTCTGAGGTTGCCGCGCCGCGCTACGGGCGCAACCCAAACGGGGGAGAGAAGACATGGCATGATCGCGTGCGTCGTCGTCGCCCTACAAGGGCATGCGGAAACTCGCCTTGGAATGCGGCTCGCCGGCAGCGGGCAAGACCGCAGCCCACGTGGAGTTCACGCGCGATGGCCGCTTCGCCTTGGTCAGCGTCATGGAGAGGGCCGGCGCCTTCGAGATCATCCGGAAAGAGGCGAAGCCCGGCGTGCGCATTCAGAAGGTGTGCGACTCGATCAAGGCCTACTACAAGGAGGTGGGCCTCTGGGGCGAGCAGTGGTGGCCCGGCGGCTACGAGCTGGGCGCGGCGTTCCCGCCCGACTGGGTGGGGCCGATGTCCTACGACGTCGAGCGCGACAACGGCGCTGCGACTTTCGAGGAGGGCATGGTGCTCAACTACGAGAGCGACTTCTACTTCCCGCGCGCTCAGGGCCTGACCGTGTTCATCGACACCTAGAGCAATATCCATTCAGATTGAACCGTCCGGTTCAATCTGAATGGATGAAATTGCTCTAGATTTAAAGACGATAGAGCAGCTTTATCCGGTCGTTGGATCGCTGAAAGCGATTCCAACTGACCGGATGCTGCTCTAGTCTCTTCGATCAGGGCCAGGCCGAGATTCCGCACACGACGCCGCTCGATCTCCTCGTGGTGCGTTGACGACGATCACCCTGGCGGAGGGCGCGGACGATTCGGCTTCTCAACAGCCGCTCTGTCCAGCGAGGGTGCAAGCGTTCAAGAATCCCTCGTCGTGGCTGGCTGAGGTGGTCGGATCGGAGAAGACGCTCGAATCTTCGGCGGTGGAGAGGAGCGCGCTTCGGGCGTTGGTGAATGCGGTGTAAGTCGCGCTTTGCGACGTTCGTCCGAGATAAAGCGCCACGCCACCCGCCGCGTGCGGGCTTGCCATGGAGGTTCCGCTGAGCGTCGTCGTGCCGCCCCCGAGCCGGGTCGAAACGATATTGACGCCCGGCGCGGCGATATCGACGACCGATCCGAAGTTGGACCAGCTCGGCCAACCGTCGTCGGGCGTGGTGTCGCCGTCATCGGGGCCCGACTTGTCGCCGAAGGTGGCCGAGACGGTGACCACCGTATCGTCGTAGGCCGCGGGCACGAAGCCGGCTGAGTTCTTGCCGTCGTTTCCGGCCGCAACCACGAACACGACGCCCACTCTCGTGGCGTTGCAGATCGCCTTATGGAAGGCGTCCGAGCCGCTGAAGCCGCCCGCCGAACAGGTTCCCGTCTTCGAGCCGGAGCCGCCCAAGCTCATGTTGGCGACGGCTTTGCCGCCGTAGCCGTTTTGACCCACCTGGGCTGCCACCCAGTCGATGCCGGCGATGATGTCGGACAGGAAGCCGATGCCGCTCGAGCGCAGCACCTTGACCGAGTGCAAATCGACTGCCGGCGCGACGCCCACGACGCCCTGATTATTGACCCTCGCCCCGATGCTTCCGGCGACATGGGTTCCGTGGCCGTTGTCGTCGTTTCCGCCCGTTCTGCAACTCCGGCGCTTGGTGCAATCGACGCTCTTGGCGATCGGTTGCAGATCGGCGTGGGCGAGATCGACGCCCGTGTCGAGCACGTACGCATGAATGTTCGAGCCGCACTGCCCGCCGCCGTGGGCTTTTTCCGCATCGACCCGGTCGACGCCCCACGGGTATTCGCTGGCGCTGCCGACGCTGCAGGCGATCGCCGTTGCGCCGACGTCACCGCCGCCTCCGTCTCCGCTGCAGCCCGGCGCGTTGGGATCGTCCGCGCATTTCGCCGGCTCGACCATGCGCAGGATGCGATCGCGCTCGAACCCGGCCAGTTCGTCGAACTCGTCCATCAACTTCCGGAGGGCCTCCTCGGGCACGGTCATGGCGAAGCCGAGCAGCGCGGTCGTATACACATGGCGAATGGCGCCCCCGGCAAACGAGGCCATCTCGTTCGCCTTGTCGGCCGCTTGATCCGCCGGGATATCGGGCTGGAATTGGAAGATGTACGTATTGCGCGCCTGTTCTATCTCGTTGAGCGTGGGCCCCCGCGCCGATATCGGGCCTTGGGCCAAGGCGGCGTCTGCCGCCGTCGCTGCCCATAGGGCAAGGAGACCGATTAGCCAGATCCGTCGCATCCTATCCTCCACCCTCGCTCGGCACGCACCGGATACCTTATGTGCCAATTCAGGAATTCGCAAGGTTAACCAAAGACTTCTTAACAACTCCTATATTCCCAGCAGAGCAGACCGGGGACGCGCGGCGGCCTTGCGATGGCTGCCCTGCGGTAACCGCGGATCGTGGCTTAGCTTGGTCGGCTGCGGCGCATCCGCTCGACGAATTGGTGGAGCCGCGGGTCCTTGGCGCGGAAGTGATCCGCGAACCAGCGGCCGAGCTCCTCCGTGAGCTTGTCCCGGTAGCCCTCGTAGGCGCCGGCTTCCTGCCGTTCCATGATGTCGCGGATGTCGTCGAGCAGGCGGTCGTGGTCGGCCTTGTGGTCCGCGTATTGGTCGTATTTGAGATCGCGCATCGTCGCCTCCTCCAGCGCGAAATGGGCGGCGATCTTGGCGTAGACCTCGCCGAGGAAGCTCTCGATGTCCGCATCGGACGGCTCCGTGCCGAGCCGTTCGGCGAGCTCGTTCAGGAGCCCGATCAGCTGCTCGTGCTCGTAGTCCACCGAAGCGATGGCGGTGCGGAATTCGTCCTTCCATTCGATGAGCGGCATGACGGTCTCTCGCGCAGCGTTCTCTCGAGAGCTAAAGAAATAGGAAGCCGCCCTGATCGGCCTTGAAGTCGATCACGAGAATCTCTTCAGGCGAAAGCGCGATCACGGCGTCCCGTTCGTAGTCGAAGCCTTCGGCGCGGTTGCTGTCGCGCAGCCGCGCCACGACGCGATGTTCGCCCGGCTCCAGGGCAAACTTGCGGTAGATGCGCGAGGGTCCATCGCCGGCGAGGCCCGTGGGCGGCAGGCTCTCGGTGAGGATGACGGCGCCGTCCACGGCGAGCTCCACGAGCACGGGCAGACGCTCGCGCGGGCAAATTTCGGGCTGCCGCATGTTGGGCGGCAGCGCCTCGAGCTCTTCTGGCGATAACGTCCGGCACTCCCCCTTGGGCTTGCCGACGTGCGCAAACGACAGCTTGATCTGAGCCTCAGCAGAAGAAAAGTTCTGGTAGGCGGGCGCGGCCGAGAAATAGCCGAGGAGGGCGGCGGTGAGCGCGTAGGCGGCCGCCTGTCCGAGGAAGCCGAGCGCCTTAGGCATCGCTCAACACTTTTTGCCGGGATATGGCCGGACCGGGCTTGGCCGGCTCGAGCGCCTTCAGCCTCGAGCGGAATGCCTCGATCTCGCGCGCGAGCCTTTGCCGCTCGGCCGGGCCCGCCCAGCAGAGGGCCAGGCGATCGCGCGGCATGCGGGCCCTTAAGTGCGGATCGCGCGTGCCGGCGAGCCGTTGCTTCGTCCACTCGATGCCGAAGCGGTTAAAGCAATGTGCCTCGCCGCAACCGGTGAGCAGCACGCCCTCGGCGAGATCGCGGCTCAAGGCAAAGTCGATGAAGGAGGGCGGCAGGGCTCCGATGCAGGGCAGCCGGATCGCCGCCGTGTCCTCGCGCGCCAAGGACTCGACGTCGTTGCCGTAGGCGCAACCGAGGACGAGGATACGGGGGTGGCTCGACAGCGCCGCGCTCCTCTCGAGGAAACGGGCGCGCAGCTCTGCCACGGGAAAGTCGGCGAGCTCGATGCCGGGAATGAGCGCGCTGCGCCGGCGGAACGGCATGGCGGTGGGACAGGCGCCGGCACAGAGGCCACAGCTCACGCAGAGCTTGGGGTTGACCACCGCCTCGCGCTCGAAGGGGAGCCCGTCGCTGCGCGGCTCCATGGAGATCGCGGCGTATGGGCAGTCGTCGGCGCAGCGGCTGCAGCCATTGCAGTTGTCGAGGTGGACGATCGCGGGCCTCGCGCGCCGCATCGGTGGCATCCAGGGCAACGCGGCCACGAGCAGGGTCACGACCGCGGCGAATGCCCAGGTGCCGCCCGACCAGCGGTCGATCAAGGGGTAGCCCCACAGATAGAACCAGTCGAGCCCGACGTTTGCCGGCACGGCGTCGAGGTCGGCGGGCTCTTGGCTCACTGCCGGAAAGACGAACGAGAGAACGAGCATCATCGCGAACGTGCCGGCGGCGAGCCCGCGGGGCGGATGGATGCGTGGTTTGGTCACGCGTTGAAGATGGATCCAGAGCACGAGCAGGAGGAACAGGGGCACCGCGATGTGCATGAACATCATGAGCGTGAAGAAACGGTCGTCGAGGCTCGCGGAGCTCAAGAAGTTGCGGGCGATGGGCTCGCCGAAGATGGGCAGCGTATCGAGCAGCTCGGTCGTCGCGACGGCGATGTACTGGGCGAGCTTATCCCAGACGAGCCAATAGCCCGTGATGCCGCAGATCACGACCAGCCAGACAATGGGGACGCCGGTGAACCACGTGAACCAGCGTACGCCGCGATAGCGATCGAGCGAGAACTCCCTAAGCGTGTGTACGCCTATCATGAGCACGAGGCCGTCGGAGGCGTAGCGGTGAAGGCTGCGCATGACGCCGCCCAGGTACCACTGATCGACCGTGAGCGCCTCGATCGACTCGTAGGCTTCGGTCGTCCCCGTATCGAAGAACACGTACAGGTAGATGCCGCTGACGGCGACGATCCAATAGTAAAAGAAGCCCAGCGCGCCCAGGTGATAAAACGGATTCCAGGCGGGCGAGAACGAGCGATCGAACAGGCGCTCGGCCGGCTCGAAGCCAAAGCGCAAGGCACGCTTGATCGGTGTCATCGGCTCGATCGGCGTGCGGGGCGGCCGCTGCGCCCTTCGGGCAGGACGGGCAGGATCACGGGGTCAGACGGGCTCGCGCGGGGCATCCGATGAACGATAGACTCGGAGCGCCGCGCGCACCAGAAGGAACAGAACCGCCATCAGGCTCAAGGCTCCGATGAGGATGCCGATCAATGTCCCATAGTTGAGGTGATAACGGCCCGTCGCCGAATCATAGCTCGTGCAGAACAGGCGAACCTGATCGAGCAGCCCGGCGAAGCCTGGAGGCGTCGCGTCGCCGGAAAGGGCGAGCGCCTTGAGCGGCTCGACCAGCGCCGGCGGCTCGAAGTTGGCGCCGTAAACATGTTGGAAGATACGCCCCTTCGAGTCGACGACGGTGGTCTGTGCGACGTGCTCGTAACCTCCCGCCTCCTCCGCGATCACGAAGCCGAGCTCATGAATCAGCCGGTCGATGGTCACGGGATCGCCGCTCAGGAACTCCCAATTCGGGGCGCCGAGCTTGGCGTTGTCCGCATAGGCGCGCATGCGCTCAGGCGTATCGTTCTTGGCATCGAAGCCGATCGTCACCACGTTGAAGCGGTCCGCGCCCAAAAGCTCGTCCGCGGCCTCGATGGCATCGCCCAGCGCCAGCACCGTGATGGGACACGAGGCGTCGCAGGCGGTGTAGATCAGATTGACGACCAGCGGCTTGCCCCGGTAGGCGGCGAGGTTGCGCGGCTGGCGCATCGCGTTGAGAAAACTGT
>CAZVZP010000046.1:0-15164 GCA_964631625.1 uncultured Hyphomicrobiales bacterium
CCGGACGGTTCAATCTGAGTGGATATTGCTCTAGCGCGGCGGCGCCTCATCGCGATCGCGGATCAGAATTTCCACGGTGCGAACGATGTAGTCCCAGCGTTCGCGGGCACGCGCATCGCCTTTGCGTACGCGCGCGAGCCGCGATATGCGCCCCCATGATGCCTTTCTTGGACAGTCCCGTCATTCGGCTGCGGCCCTATGCACGGAAGGGGGAGCGGTGAATGGCCGCTCCTCGTGGCCGCGTATCGAACCCTTGGCCTTGCGCCGCGGCCCGATCTTCGGTGCATCCTCGAGGACATTCGGCAGGTGCATTATTGCCGCTCTCCATCCGGCCGATGGGGTCCTCGCGCGCCGCTCAGGCCCCGCGGGCGATCTCCTTTTCGAGGCGGCGCGTCACGTCGCCCGGCGTGCCGGTGCGCCGGGCCAAGAGGCTGTAGGCCACCGGAACGACAAACAGCGTGAACGCCATGGCGGTAATCACGCCGGAGAAGACGACAAGGCCGATCGCGGCCCGGGTCTCGGACCCGGCGCCCGCGGCCACGATGAGAGGGAGGGCGCCGGCTGCCGTGGTGATGGCCGTCATGACGATGGGTCGAAGCCGGATCAAGGCGGCCTCGATGATGGCCTCGGTAAAGGCATAGCCTTGATTGCGCAGCTGATTGGCAAATTCAACGATGAGGATGCCGTTCTTGGCCGCGAGCCCGACGAGCATGATCAGCCCGATCTGGGTGTAGAGGTTGAGGCTGCCCCCGAAGAGATAAAGAGCGAGCAGGGCGCCGGCGCCGCCGAGTGGCACGGTCAGCATGATGACGAACGGATGCACGAAGCTCTCGAACTGGGCCGCCAGCACGAGAAAGACGACAACGAGGCTGAGAACGAAAATGAAGGCCACGGCACTTCCCGATTCCTTGAAGTCCTGCGACTGGCCCTTGAAATCGATGACGGCGCTCTCCGGCAGGCTGTCTCGAACGAGAGTCTCCAGAAAGCTCAGGGCCGCGCCCAGAGCGTAGCCGTCGGCCAAATTGGCATCGAGGGTGATGGCGCGCACGCGGTTGAAGCGATTGAGCTTGGGCGAATCCGCGGCCTCCTCGATCGTGACGAGATTGGACAGGGGTATGAGCCGCCCGGTCCGGTCCGAACGCACGTAGATGTTGTTGATCGCCGCCGGCGAGCGCAGCCTGCCGGTTTCGCCTTCGAGGATCACGTCGTATTCCTCGCCACCCTCGACATAGGTCGTGACCTGCCGAGAACCGAGGAGGGTCTCGAAGGTGCGGCCGATATTGCCGATTGTCACGCCGAGGTCGCCCGCACGATCGCGGTCGATGGCGACGAGGATCTGGGGCTTGGTCTCCTTGTAGTCGTAGTCGATATCGACGAATCCGGGGTTGTTCCCCTCGATCTTCTCGAGCAGGAGATCGCGCCATTCGGCGAGCTCGGCGTAGGTCGCACCGCCGATGACGAATTGCACAGGCTTTTGACGGCTTCCGCCGAAGGCCTGGCGCATGATCAGGCCGATGCGCATTCCCGTGAGATCGGCGAGCTGCCCTCGGACATCGGCCATGATGTCCCAGCCTGAGCGGCGGGCATCCCAGTCGGCCAGAACGACGACGCCGATGCCGGAGTTGAAACTCTCGATGTTGCCGAAGCCCAACGGAGCGCGGATCAGCAACCGCTCGATCTCTCCGGCGTTGACGAGAGGCATCAGGCGCCGCTCGATCTCGCTCATATAGGTGGCTGTGTAATCGAAGGAAGCTCCCTCGGGCCCCGCGGCCTGAATATAAAAAACGCCGCGGTCTTCCCTGGGCGCGTATTCGCTCGGGATCTGCTGAAAGAGCCCGTAGGTGCCTGCGAGAATGCCAAAGAACAGCGCGACGACGATCATCGGCCGGCGCAACATCCGTTCGAGCGCCCGCCGATAGCCCGCGCGCGTGGCCAGGAACGCGCGCTCCGCCCCACGCGCCATGGCCGTCTGGCGGCGGTTCGGCTTGAGAATCTTCGAGGCGAGCATCGCGGATAACGTCAGGGCGACGAGCCCGGAAAACGCGACCGCCGCCGCCATCGTCAAGGCGAATTCCGAAAACAGCCGCCCCACATCGCCTTGCAGGAAGGCGATGGGCACGAACACCGCGACGAGGACGACGGTCGTGGCGACGACGGCGAAGCCGACCTGCCGCGTGCCTCGGAAGGCGGCCACGAGGGCCGTCTCGCCCTCGCCCATCCGGCGGTGAATGTTCTCGAGGACCACGATGGCATCGTCGACCACCAGTCCGATCGCCAGCACGAGAGCAAAGAGTGTGAGGAGATTGATCGAAAATCCGAGCGCGTAGAGCGCCATGAACGAGGCGATGAGCGACACCGGGACGGCCACCGCCGGCACGAGCACGGCGCGAAGGTTTCCCAGGAACAGGAAGATGACGAGAATGACGAGGCCCACGGCCATGCCGAGAGTCTTGAGGACTTCGTTGACCGCGCCCTGCACGAAGACGCTGGCGTCGTAGCTCTGCTTGAGCTCCATCCCCTCGGGCAGAGTGGGATTCAAACGCGCCATCTCCTCGCGCGCGGCCTGCGCGACGGCGAGCGTATTCGCCTGGGATTGCTTGATGATGCCGATGCCGACCATCGGCACGCCGTTGCCGCGAAAGAGCACACGGTGCTCCACGACGCCGCGCTCCACGCGGGCGACGTCGCCCAAGCGGACGAGGTAGCCGTCCCGGCCTTGCGCAAGAACCAGCGCCCTGAAGTCCTCGACGCTGCGGAATCCGCGCTCAACCCGCACGGTGAATTGACGCTGCGTCGATTCGATGCTGCCGGCCGGCAATTCGACGTTCTCGGCGCGCAAGGCATCCTCGACGTCGTTGGCGGTCAGCTCCCTCGCGGCGAGCGCCGTGTGATCGAGCCAGATGCGCATGGCGTAGCTCAAGCCGCCGCCGATCTGCACGCGGGCGACCCCGTCGAGCACCGAAAAGCGGTCGACCAAGTAACGATCCGCGTAATCGGTGAGCTCGGGCACGCTCATGCGGTCGCTGGCGAGGTTGAACCAGATGATGACGTCTTCGTCGGAATCGGCTTTTTCGATTTCGGCCGCCTCGGCCTCGTCCGGAAGATTATCGAGCACGCCGGCAACCCGGTCGCGGATATCGTTGGCCGCCGCGTCGATGTCGCGGTCGATATCGAATTCGACGGTGATGACCGACCGGCCGTCCTCGCTCGACGACGAGATGGACTCGATTCCTTCGATGCCCGCGATCCGGTCCTCGACGATTTCGGTGATCCGCGACTCAACGACGTGCGCGGCCGCGCCGGGGTAATCGATCCGGATGGTCACGATGGGGGGATCGATGTCCGGGAATTCGCGAAGCGGCAAACGCGCGAAGGCGAGGAGGCCGAACACGACCAGCAACAAGCTCACCACGCAGGCCAGGACGGGTCGTTTGATCGAAATATCGGAAATCCACATGCGCGGGCCTATTCGGCGGGCTTGAGGAGCGTTTCGAGCGGTTCGTTGACATTCTGCACCGCCTTCACGCGGACCTGTTCGCCGGGGCGCACCTCCTGCAGGCCGTGAGTGATGACATGTTCGCCTTCCTCAAGGCCGTGCACGATCTCGACCAGGCCGGGAACGCGGGCCCCGGTCTCGACCTCGCGTTCGAGTACCCGATTGCCGTCGTCCTCATCGACGACCCAGGCGAAGTCGCGCCGCCCGCGCGAAATCAGCGCCTCCTCCGGAAGCGCGAGCGCCCGGCGCGCATTCGTCGTCAAGTCGATGTGCAGAAGCAGGCCCGGCTTAAGTTTTCCGTCCGCATTGGGCAGGATGGCCCGGGCCACGACCGATCGCGTCACGGGATCGACGTGCGAGTCGATGCTCTTGACCGTGCCGTGGAATTCGAGATCGTCGAGCGAGGCGGCGGTGGCGCGAACGGGCAGCCCCGGTCTGAGCGCCGCAAGATAGGTGGCGGGCACGGCAAAATCCACCTTGATGACGCTTTGGTCCTCGAGGGTCGTGATGAGATCGCCGGGCTCGACCAGGGCCCCGACGCTGATGTTGCGCATGCCGACGACGCCGCTGAATGGGGCGCGGATGATCCGGTCGGCGATTCGGGAGCCGATCACGGCGACCTCGGCCTTGGCCGCCTGCAAGGCCGCGCGCCGCTCGTCCAATTGAGCGGCGGCCGCGATATTCCGGCTTTCGAGCTCCTCGACGCGAGCGTAGGCCAGCTCCTGTTCGGCCAGCGCCGCCTCGGCGGCGGCCAGCTCGGCCTCCTCTTCCGCGCTCTCCAGGAGAACGAGAATGTCGCCCCGCTCGACCGCCTGCCCGTCATCGAAGCGGATCTCGACGATCTTCTCGGTCACGTTCGCCGTGATCGTGACAGACTCGTTGGCGCGTGTGGTGCCCAAGGCCTCCACGCGGTCGACAAAATCCACCAGCCGCACGGGCGCAACGAGGACGGACGGCGCCGGCTCGCTCGGCTGCTGAGCGATTGCGGGAGCTGTGGCCCACAGAAGCATTGCCGCAGCGAGGTATCCGAAGCGTCTCACGGGCTCTGTCCGGATCGGCTGACTTCGTCCTCGAACGTCTCGGAGCCGGGCGCGCAAAGTTCGAGAGGTCGTTATCCTTGCACGTTCTCGACCCGCGTTCACCACGGATGGTCAAGGATCGTTGTCTGCGAGTTCGGCGGCGGGCGGTGGGGGCGGCCGGCAGAGCGCGGCAAGATCGACAGCAGGCAACGATGAGGCCGATGGCTGGGGGACGTGGATTCGAACCACGGTAAACGGATCCAGAGTCCGTTGTCCTACCGCTAGACGATCCCCCAGCAGGGGGCCGAGAAACGTGTGCCCGGGCAAGGTAAAAATTCACCGACGCGCTGTCAACAAATAGGGGCCTTCCGGTCGGGAATGGCGGGCGCGGCAGCCTGGCACCAAGCCGCGAGCCGCGCCCACCTTGGCATGGCTCGCGCACTTTGGCACAGTGCCACGGCACGATTGTCCATCCACTTCGTCAACCGGCCCGACGCCCGATGACCGCGGCCCGCGAGTCTCCTGTGCCCGCCAAGCCGGCGTCGGGCAGAGGCCGCGGCGCGCCCACGCTCGCCGCGCTCGACCTCGGGACGAACAACTGCCGGCTGCTGATCGCGCGTCCCTGGGGAGCCGAGCTCGAGATTGTCGATTCCTTCGCCCGCATGGTCCGCCTGGGCGAGGGCTTGAGCGCGTCGGGCCGGCTCGCCGAGTCGGCGATCGAGCGCGCGCTCGAGGCGCTCGGGCGCTGTGCCGCCAAGATGGCGCGACACAGGATCGCCCGTACGCGCGCGGTGGCGACCGAGGCCTGCCGGCGCGCCGAGAACGGGCCCGAGTTCGTGCGCCGCGCGCGGGTAGAGACGGGCATCGCGCTCGAGATCATCGGCCAGGACGAGGAGGCGCGGCTCTCCGCGCTCGGTTGCGCCGGCCTCATCGATCGCACCCAGCGCCGCGCGTTGATCCTCGACATCGGCGGCGGCAGCACCGAGCTCACCTGGCTCGATCTCGAGGCGCAGGCGGAGCACCCCGCGATGGTGGCGTGGATTTCGCTGCCCATCGGCGTCGTGACGCTCGCCGAGACGCGCCCGGCCGACCGGGTGAGCGCCGAGGGGTTCGCCCAGATGACGGCGCTCGTGCACGGGCTGCTGCGGCCGTTCGACGCCGCCTACGGCATCGGCCGCGAGGTCGCCCGGGGCGGCGTGCAAATGATCGGCAGCTCGGGCACGGTGACGACGCTCGCCGCGGTGCATCTCGGGCTGCGCCGTTACGAGCGTGCCAGGGTCGACGGGCTCGCCATCGACTTCGCCGATTTGCGCGGCGTCAGCGCCGAGCTCGCGGCCATGTCATGCCGCGAGCGGGCTAGGCTCGCCACCGTCGGGCCCGGGCGCGCCGATCTCGTCGTCGCCGGCGCGGCCATTCTGCATGCGGTCATGGATCTATGGCCGGCCGGGCGTCTGCGGGTGGCCGACCGGGGTCTGCGCGAGGGCATCCTGCGCAGCATGCTGGCGGCCGAGAGCGTGGCGGGCGTGCCGGGCGGCCCGCCGTGAGTCGCGCGCGGGGCCGAGCGCCGACCCACGGGCGCAGCCTGAGGGCGCGAGTCAAGAGCGCGCGCGGGCGTCGGGCCTCCTCCACGCGCTGGCTCGCCCGTCAACTGCAGGACCCCTATGTGCGCGCCGCCCAGGCCGCGGGCTACCGCTCGCGCGCCGCCTACAAGCTGATCGGGCTCGACGACCGCTTCCATCTCTTGAAGAAGGGGCTGCGGGTGGTCGACCTGGGCGCGGCGCCGGGCGGTTGGTCGCAGGTGGCGGCCGAGCGCACCGCGGCCGGGAAGCCGGGGGGCGGACGCATCGTTGCCGTCGATCGGGCGGCGCTCGATCCGATTGCGGGCGTCGAGGCGCTCTGCGCTGACGTGCACGAGCCGGCGCTGGCCGAGAGCGTGCTTGCGAGGTTGGGCGAGCCCGCCGATCTCGTGCTCTCGGACATGGCCCCGCCCGCGACCGGCCACGCCGCGACCGATCACCTGCGCATCGTGGCGCTCGCCGAGCGCGCGCTCGACATCGCCCAGGCCGTGCTTAAGCCCGGCGGCGCCTTCGTGGTCAAGGTGTATCAGGGCGGCGCCGAGCCCACGCTGTTCGCGGCGGTCAAGCGCGCCTTTCTCAAGGTGCGCCGCGCCAAGCCCTTGGCCTCGCGCGCCGAATCGGCCGAAACCTACATCGTGGCGACGGGATACCACGGCCGCCGCGAGCCTTAGGCTTGCCCCCCTTGGCGGGCGAGCCATTTCCTGTATAGTCGCGCGCAATCTTAGACCCGGAGCCCGATGACTATCCGCGAAGCGCTGACGTTCGACGACGTCACCCTCGAGCCCGCCGCCTCCCGCATCCTGCCCGCCGACGCCGATATCCGCACGCGCTTGACGCGCCGCCTCGCGCTCGGCATCCCGCTCGTCTCGGCCGCCATGGACACGGTGACCGAGAGCGCGCTTGCCATCGCGCTCGCGCAGGCCGGGGGGCTCGGCATCGTCCACAAGAATCTCGAAATCGAGGCGCAGGCCGCCGAGGTCGAGAAGGTTAAGAAGTTCGAGTCGGGCATGGTGGTCAATCCCGTGACGATCGCGCCCGAGGCGACGCTTAAGGATGCGCTCACGCTCATGACCGGGCATCGCATCTCCGGCATCCCGGTGGTCGAGCGCGGCAGCAAGCGGCTCGTGGGCATCCTCACGAACCGCGACGTCCGCTTCGCCACCGACCTGCGCCAGAAGGTGCGCGAGCTGATGACCAAGGAGAATCTCGTCACCGTGCGCGAGACCGTGGACATGGAGGAGGCGAAGCGCCTGCTCCATCGCCACCGCATCGAGAAGCTCCTGGTCGTCGACGAGGACTATCGCTGCATCGGCCTCATCACGGTCAAAGACATCGAGAAGGCGCGGCTGCATCCGCATGCGACGAAGGACGAGAAGGGCCGGCTCTGCGTGGGCGCGGCGACCGGCGTGGGCGAAAAAGGCGTCGAACGCGCGCGGGCCCTGCTCGCGGCGGGCGCCGACGTGATCGTGGTGGACACCGCGCACGGCCACAGCGAATCCGTGCTCAACACCGTTAGCCACCTGCGCCGCCTCGACAACGAGAGCCAGATCATCGCCGGCAACGTGGCAACGCCCGAGGGTGCCCGCGCCCTCATCGGGGCCGGCGCCGACTCGGTCAAGATCGGCATCGGCCCGGGCTCGATCTGCACCACGCGCGTGGTCGCGGGCGTGGGCGTGCCGCAGTTCAGCGCCGTGCTCGAGACCGCCGCGGTGTGCCACGAGCACGATATCCCGGCGATCGCCGACGGCGGCATCCGTTACTCGGGCGACCTCGCCAAGGCGATTGCGGCGGGCGCCGACTGCGCCATGATCGGCTCGCTCTTCGCAGGCACCGAGGAAAGCCCAGGCGAGGTGTTCCTCTACCAGGGCCGCTCCTACAAGGCCTACCGCGGCATGGGCTCGCTCGACGCCATGGCGCGGGGGTCCGCCGACCGCTACTTCCAGCAGGAGATGCGCGATACGCTGAAGCTCGTGCCCGAGGGCATCGAGGGCCGGGTGCCCTACAAGGGCCCGGTCGCGAACGTGATCGCCCAGCTGGTCGGCGGCTTGCGCGCCGCCATGGGCTACACCGGGAACGCCGATATCCGCGCCATGCAGCGCAACTGCCGGTTCCGTCGGGTCACGGGCGCGGGGGTTCGGGAAAGCCACGTGCACGACGTGGCGATCACCCGCGAGGCGCCCAACTACCCGCAGGAGCGCTAGCGGCGCTTCACACCGGGGTGGTCGGCGCCCCCCTCGCCCGAGCCCCGCGGTGCTCTATGATTCTAGGCACCGGCTCGGCGCGACCGACGGGCAAATGGAGGATTGCCATGCGGATGATGAACCTGCTCGCGCTCGCGGCGCTTGCGTTCGCGCTCGGCGCGACCCCGGCGCTGGCCGCCGGGCAGACTTCGACCAAGGATCGCGAGGCGCAGTACTTCAAGGAGGGCCTGGCCCAAGTCGAGGACGGCGATTACGAGGGCGCGGTTGCGGCGCTCGAGAAGGTGGTCAAGAACGATCCCAAGAACGCGAACGCCTACAATTTCCTCGGCTTCAGCTACCGGAAGCTGGGCGACTACGTGAGGGCGTTCGAGAACTACGAGCAGGCACTCGCGCTCGATCCCGAGCATTTGGGCGCCAACGAGTACATCGGGGAGGCCTATCTCGAGTCCGGCAACCTGGCCAAGGCCGAGGAGCACCTGGCGGTGCTCGAGCGGCTGTGCCCCGAGGGCTGCGAGGAGCGCGACGATCTCACGCAGGCGGTCATCGCCTACAAGACGAACCACGGCGGTTGAGCCGGATCCCAAGCACCGGCGCGCAAACCCTTCCGCGCGCCCGCCCGAAGCGCGTAAGGTCCAAGCGCGCACCGGCGGCGTTCGGCCCGCCCGGCGTCGCGCGGCGCAAGCCACGGCAAGGCTCATGACCGAGCGCGTGCTCATCCTCGACTTCGGCTCCCAGTACACTCAGCTGATCGCGCGGCGCGTGCGCGAGAACGGCGTCTACTGCGAGATCCGCCCCTGCACCGTAACCGCGGCCGAGATCGCGCGCTTCGCCCCCAAGGCGCTCATCCTCTCGGGTGGACCGGCCTCGGTCACCGAGCGCGCGGCCCCGCGCATCCCTGAGGGATTATTCGAGCTCAAGCTGCCCGTGCTCGGCATCTGCTACGGGCAGCAGGCCATGTGCCAGGCGCTGGGCGGGCGCGTCGAGGGCGCCGGCGAGCGCGAGTTCGGCCGCGCCTTCGTCGAGCTCGCGGCCGACTGCGCGCTGTTCGACGGCGTCTGGCGGAAGGGCGCGCGCGAGCAGGTGTGGATGAGCCACGGCGACCGGGTGATCGAGCTTCCCGCCGGCTTTCGCGTGGTGGGCGTGACCTCGGCCGCGCCGTTTGCCATCATCGCCGACGATCGGCGCAAGCTCTTCGGCCTGCAATTCCATCCCGAAGTCGTGCACACGCCGCACGGGGCCGCGCTGCTCCGCAACTTCACCCACCGCATCGCGGGCTGCCGGGGCGAATGGACCATGGCCGCGTTCCGCGGGCAGGCCCTCGCGCGCATCCGCGAGCAGGTGGGCCGCGCCCGCGTGATCTGCGGCCTCTCGGGCGGCGTCGATTCGAGCGTGGTCGCCGCGCTCTTGCACGAGGCGATCGGCGAGCAGCTGACGTGCGTGTTCGTGGATACCGGGCTCCTGCGCGAAGGGGAGGCCAAGGAGGTGGCCGAGTTCTTCCGCAGCCACTACAACCTGCCGCTGATCGAGGAGGACGCCTCGGCGTTGTTCCTTGCCAAGCTCAAGGGCGTCACCGACCCCGAAGAGAAGCGGCGTATCGTGGGCTTCGCCTTCGTCGACGTCTTCGAGGCGGCGGCCAAGCGCGCGGGCGGCGCCGACTTCTTGGCCCAGGGCACGCTCTACCCCGACGTGATCGAATCGACCTCGGCGCTCGGCGGCCCCTCGGCCACCATCAAGTCGCATCACAACGTGGGCGGCCTGCCCGAGCGCATGAATTTGAAGCTGATCGAGCCGTTGCGCGAGCTGTTCAAGGACGAGGCGCGTGCGCTCGGACGCGAGCTCGGGCTGCCCGAGCGATTGGTCGGGCGCCACCCCTTCCCGGGGCCGGGGCTCGCCATCCGCATCCCCGGCGAGGTGACTCGCGAAATGCTCGCGATCTTAAGGCGCGCGGACGCCCTCTTCATCGAGGAGATCCGGAGCGCCGGCCTCTACGATGCGATCTGGCAGGCCTTCGCCGTGCTGCTTCCGGTCAAGACCGTGGGCGTCATGGGCGATGCGCGCACCTACGAGCGCGTCTGCGCGCTGCGCGCGGTCACCTCGAGCGACGGCATGACCGCCGACTTCTTCCACTTCGACATGGAGTTCCTGGGCCGCGTCGCCAACCGCATCGTGAACGAGGTCAAAGGCATCAACCGCGTCGTCTACGACGTGACCTCGAAGCCCCCCGGCACGATCGAGTGGGAGTAGGCGGCGGTTTGCCGCGCCTTAAGCCGCCTCGCGCGCGCGCGCCACGAGGCGAGCGGCTTCCGCATCCATGCGGCCCTGAAGCATGAGCGCGCACATGTGGAAGTCGCCGATCAGGCTGAAGAACGGCTGGCGGAACGTGGCCGGGCGGTTCTTCTCGACGAGCCCGTGGGCGAGCCAGGCCATGCCGTAGGCGAAGACCGGCGCGAGCGCCGCCGTCCAGCCAGGCAGCGGCCCCAGGGCAAGCGCGATCAGGGCGAGCGCGCCGAGCGTGCCGATGAGATGCAACCGGCGCGTGAGCGCCTTGCTGTGCTCGCCGACGTAGGTGGGCCAGAACCGCCGGTAGGGCGAAATGCGCGCCGCCACGCGAGGCCTCCCCGCTCGAACGCTGCCCTTTTTCGGGCGCACCGATCGTGATTAGGATAGGCTATCAGCCCCTGAACCGGAAGCCTCGATGGTCGCGACCCCTCAACCCGTGTGCGATTTCGGCGCCAAGGCGATCGACTTCGATCTCCGGGGCGTGGACGGGCGGCGCTACACGCTCGCAAGCGTGCGGGGAGAGAACGGCACGCTCGTGACGTTCATCTGCAACCACTGCCCCTACGTGAAGGCGATCCTGGAGCGCCTCGTGCGCGATACCGCGGAGCTGGCCACCCACGGCGTCTCCGCGATCGGGATCATGCCGAACGACACCGAAGGCTACCCGGAGGATTCGTTCGAGAACATGAAGCGCATGGCGGAAAGCCACCGCCTCCCCTTCCCCTACGTGATCGACGAGACGCAAGCCGTCGCCCGCGCCTACGGCGCGATCTGCACGCCCGACTTCTTCGGCTACAACGCGGCGCTCGAACTGCAATACCGCGGCCGGCTCGATGCCTCGCGCACGAGTCCGGTGCCGAACGCCCGGCGCGAGCTGTTCGAGGCGATGGCCGAGGTCGCGCGCACCGGCAGGGGCCCCAAGGAGCAGCAACCCTCGATCGGCTGCTCGATCAAGTGGCGTTGAACCTAGTGGTCTCGTTTCAACACATGAGTCCCCGATGACCCTGATCCTTCGAGACGCTCGGCTCGCGCTCGCCCTCAGGATGAGGGCCGATTTTGGGCCTCACCCTGAGGAGGCCCGAAGGGCCGTCTCGAAGGGTGAGGTCAGTCGCGGGGACCAAGTGTTCGATTCGCACCACTAGCGGCGACACGCCGAGCCTGCGGGTGACGGGCGAGCCGGCCCTCGTGTAAGATGCGCGCCGCATTTGGCGGAGCCCGCGGTTGAGCGACGATTTCAAGGAGATCGAACACGAAGTGCGGCGCGACCGGCTGGTCGCGCTGGCGCGCCGCTACTGGAAGTACGGCGCCGCGGTCGCGCTGGTCGCGATCGGCGCCGCGGTCGCGGTCGTGGTGCTGGGCCAGAGCCGCGAGGCGGCGCGGCTTAAGGACGCGGCCGCGTTCCGTGCCGCGCTCGCGCAGGTCGAGATCGGCCAGGACGACAAGGCCGCCGAGGCGTTCCACGCCCTCGCCGAGAGCTCGGATTCGGGCTATGCGGTGTTGAGCCGCCTGCGCCAAGCGCAGCTCCTCGCCAAGGCCGGCCAGCGGGTGGAGGCGGCGCGGGTCTACGATGCGCTGGCGGCCGATTCGAGCACCGACCCGGCCTATCGCGACTTGGCGCGCGTGCTCGCGGCGCAACTCCTCGTCGACAGCGCCCCGGCCGCGGAGATCGAGATGCGGCTTAAGGATCTGGCCGAGGCCGGGCCGTGGCGCGCGCTGGCCCGCGAGCTGATGGCCCTCGCCTATTACCGGGCGGGCGATCGCGCGGCGGCGCGCCAGCTGATCGAGGAGCTCGCCGACGACCCCAGGGTTTCGGCGAGCGCGCGCGCGCGCATCCGCGAGATGCTCGAGATCCTGGGCGGAAGCGCGCCGTCATGAGCGCCAACGGTTCCCTGCGCGCGCTGCTCGCGGCGCTCGCTGTCGCCGCGCTGCTCGCGGCGTGCGGCGGCGAGGACGAGACGCCGTTGCCGGGCGAGCGCATCTCGGTGCTCACGCTCGAGCGCGAGCTCAAGCCCGATCCGAGCGCCGGATCGATCGAGGTTCGGCTGCCCGCGCCGCAACCCAACCGGGAGTGGCCGCAATCCGGCGGCTATGCCAATCATGCCATGTACCACCTGGCACTCGCCTCCACCGTCTCGATCGCGTGGCGCGTCTCCGCCGGCGCCGCCGCGGACGATGATGCGCCGCTCCTCAATCCGCCGGTGACCGGCGAGGGCCGGGTCTACACGGTCGATGCGGAAGGCATGGTTTCGGCGTTTGACGTCGCGGCGGGGGCGCGGCTGTGGGAGGTCGAGCTCACGCCGGAGGAGGAAGAGGACAGCGCGTTCGCCGGCGGCCTCGCCTACGCCGGCGGGCTCTTGGTCGCGACCACGGGCACGGGCGAGGTGGTCGCCCTCGAGGCCGCCAATGGCCGGCCGATCTGGAGCCACCGGGTCGGCGTGCCGATGCGCGCGGCACCCACGATCGCGGGCGGGCGTGTCTTCGTCATCACCTACGACAATCAGATCGTGGCGCTGGCCGCGGCCGACGGCACGGAGCTCTGGACCTATCAGGCGATTGCCGAGTCGACGGGATTGGTCGGCAACGCCAGCGCCGCGGTCGAGGGCGGCACCGTGGTCGCGCCGTTCTCCTCGGGCGAACTCGTGGCCATCGCGGTCGAGAGCGGCCAGGCGGTGTGGCAGGACTCGCTCGCGGGGCTGGGCCGCGTGGGCGGCTTCCGCACCCTCGCGGACATCAAGGGCGATCCGGTGATCGACCGCGGCATCGTTTTGGCCGGGGGCCATGCGGGCGTGCTCGTGGCGATCGATCTGCGGACCGGCGAGCGCGTCTGGGCCCAGAACCTTTCGAGCCTCGAGACGCCGTGGGTCGCCGGCGACTTCGTCTATGTCCTGACCACCGAGGGCGATCTCGTGTGTCTGACGCGGGCCGAGGGGCGGGTGCTCTGGGTCCAGGCCCTGCCGCGCTGGGAGGACCCCGAAGACACCGAGGGGCCGATCAATTGGGCCGGGCCCGTGCTCGCGGGCGATCGCCTGATCGTGACCGGCACCGACGGCCGGGTGCTCTCGCTCTCGCCCTATACCGGCGAGGTGCTGGGCCAGGTCGAACTTCCGGGCCCGGTCCGCCTGGCGCCAATCGTCGCCCAAGGCACCGTCTACATCCTGACCGACGAGGCGGAGCTTCTGGCGCTCCGCTAGGCAAGATGACCTTCACCGTGGTCATCGCGGGACGGCCGAACGTCGGCAAGTCGACCCTGTTCAACCGGCTCGCCGGCCGCAGGCTCGCCCTGGTCGACGCGACGCCGGGCCTGACGCGCGACTGGCGCGAGGGCGAGGCCAGCCTCGGCCCCTTGCGCTTTCGCGTCATCGACACCGCCGGCTTCGAGGAGGCGGAAGAAACGGGCCTGAGCCCGAGGCTTCGGCGCCAGACCGCGCGCGCGCTCGAGAAGGCCGACGCGGTCCTGTTCCTGGTCGACGGCCAAGCAGGGATCACGCCGTTCGACGGGCACTTCGCCGAGTGGCTGCGCCGTCAGGGCCGCCCCATCGTGCTCGTCGTCAACAAGGCCGACGCCAAGGCCGCCGAAGCGGGCCTCATCGAAGCCTATGGGCTGGGGCTGGGCGAGCCGATCGCCATTTCGGCCGCCCACGGCACGGGGTTGGATGCGCTCTACGACGCGCTCGCCCCCCTCGCGGAAGGCCGTGCGCAAGAGCAATTGGAGCCGCGCAAAGCCGAAGGGCCGGCGCTCAATCTCGCGATCATCGGCCGCCCGAACGTCGGCAAATCGACGCTGTTCAACGCGCTCCTCAAGGAGGAGCGCGCGCTCACCGGCCCGGAGCCAAGCCTAACCCGCGATGCGGTCGTCGCCAGCTGGCGCAGCCACGGGCGGGACGTGCGCCTCATCGACACCGCGGGCCTGCGCCGGCGCCCGAAGATCGCCGAGGGGCCCGAAGCGCTGGCCGTGACCGACGCGCTGCGCGCCATCCGTTTTGCCGAGGTCGTGATCCTCGTGCTCGATGCGACCCAAGAGATCGGCAAGCAGGACTTGGCACTCGCGGCGCTCATCGAGGCGGAAGGGCGCACCCCGGTGATCGCGCTCAACAAGTGGGATCTCGTGGACCACAAGCGGGCGCGGCTCAAGGCCGTGCGCCAGGCCCTCGAGGCGGGCTTTGCGCAGGCCAAAGGCGTGGCGCTTGTGGCCCTCTCGGCGCTGAGTGGCGCGGGGCTCGAGAAGCTCATGCCCCAGGTCCTGCGCGCCCATGCGTTGTGGAATCGGCGCCTGCGCACGCCGGCGCTCAACCGCTGGCTCGCCGCCGCGAGCGAACGCCATCCGCCGCCGCAGGCGCGGGGCGCACGCATCAAGCTGCGCTTCGTAACGCAGGTGAACACGCGCCCGCCCACCTTCGCGCTGTTCTTGAACCGGCCCGCGAAGCTGCCGGATTCGTATCGGCGTTATCTCGTGGCGGGCTTGCGCGAAACCTTCGGCCTGCCCGGCGTGCCCATCCGCCTCATGCTGCGCAAGGGCGAGAACCCGTACGCGCGCAAGCGCTAGTGGTCTCGTTTCAACACATGAGTCCCCGATGACCCTCATCCTTCGAGA
>CAZVZP010000047.1:0-10377 GCA_964631625.1 uncultured Hyphomicrobiales bacterium
TGCCGGTGCCCTTGAACTCCTCGAAGATCACCTCGTCCATGCGCGAGCCGGTATCGATCAGGGCGGTCGCGATGATCGTGAGCGAGCCGCCCTCTTCGATGTTCCGCGCCGCGCCGAAGAAGCGCTTGGGGCGCTGCAGCGCATTGGCATCGACGCCACCGGTCAGCACCTTGCCCGAGGACGGCACCACGGTGTTGTAGGCCCGCGCAAGGCGCGTGATCGAATCCAAGAGGATCACCACGTCGCGCTTGTGCTCGACCAGCCGCTTCGCCTTCTCGCTTACCATCTCGGCCACCTGGACGTGGCGCACCGCCGGCTCATCGAAGGTCGAGCTCACCACCTCGCCCTTGACCGTGCGCACCATGTCGGTCACTTCCTCGGGCCGCTCATCGATCAAGAGCACGATCAGGATTACTTCGGGGTGGTTCTGCTCGACCGCCTTGGCGATGTTCTGCAGCATCACGGTCTTACCGGTGCGCGGCGGCGCCACGATCAGCGCCCGCTGCCCCCTGCCCAAGGGCGTCACCAGGTCGATCACCCGGTTGGTCAAGTCCTTGACCGTCGGATCCTTGAGCTCGAGGATGAGCCGCTGGTTGGGGTAGAGCGGCGTCAAGTTATCGAAGTGCACCTTGTGGCGCACCGCCTCGGGCGTCTCGAAGTTGATCTCGTTGACCTTCAAGAGCGCGAAGTAGCGCTCGCCGTCCTTGGGCGAGCGGATCTGACCGTCGACCGTATCGCCGGTGCGCAGGTTGAAACGGCGGATCTGGCTCGGGCTGACGTAGATGTCGTCGGGGCCGGGCAGGTAGCTGGCCTCGGGCGCCCGCAGGAAGCCGAAGCCGTCCTGCAGGATCTCGAGCACGCCTGAGCCGAAGATCGCGGTGTCGTTGCGCGCGAGCTGCTTTAGGATGCCGAACATGAGGTCTTGACGGCGCAGCGCGCTCGCGTTCTCGACCTCGAGCTTCTCGGCGTACTCCAAGAGCTCGGTGGGCGACTTCTCTTTCAGTTCTTTGAGATTCATGAGCTTGATTTCACAGGATAAAGGCCGAAAGCCGGAGACCCCGATCCGCAGGCCGATGGTGCAAGCTTGGGTGGAAGCGGAAGCGGGAAGGAAGGGGGCAGGGGACGGTTCGGCCCGCCGGACATATACCGCTATCAGCGGCTGGTTAACAGATGGTTAGCCAAAGGCCTTTGTCAAGTCAAACGGCAAATCGCGGCATCCTATCCCCCCTCAGAACGGCTTGACCACCGCCAGGATCACGATGCCGACCATTAACAGCGTCGGCACCTCGTTGATCAGCCGGTAGAACCGCTCCGTATGCCGGTTGCGCTCGGCAGCGAAGTGGCGCCGCCATCGGGCTGTGAGCCCGTGGAAGCCCGAGAGCAGGGCGAGGAGTCCGAGCTTGGCGTAGATCCAGCCCTGCGACCAGTCGACCACCCCGGGCAGGGCCATCAGCGCGATGCCGAGCGCCAAGCTCACGACCATGGCCGGGTTGATGATGACGCGTAAGAGCCGCCGCTCCATCACCTTGAAGCGCTCCGCTTCCGCCGAGCGCGGCGCCACCTGGCAGTGGTAGGCGAAGAGCCGCGGCAGGTAAAGCATGCCGGCCATCCAGGCGATCACGGCGATGACGTGAAACGCCTTGAGCCACAGGTAGCCCTCGCTCATGCCGACACCCCTTGGGCCATGGCGCAGCGGCGAAATTTCGCCGGGCACAGGCGCTGCCCGCCGGCGGCACACGGACGGACCTGGCCCGCGGGCCGGCGCGAAGCCTCCTCGACCAAGGCAGCAAGCGCTGCGATAAACTCCGGTGCCGTACCGACCGCCGGCACCCGCAGGTAGCAGGGCACGCCCGCCTTATCGGCCAACTCCCGGTAGAGAACGTCGAGCTCGACCAAGGTTTCCGAGTGCTCGCAGACGAAGGCGATGGGGTTTACCACCACGGCCCGCTGTTCGCGGCCCGCCCGCTCGATCTCGGCCTCGGTCGAGGGCCCGATCCACTCGAGCGGCCCGACCCGGCTCTGGTAGCACACCCGCCAGTCGAGACCCGGCCGCCCGAGCTTCTCCACCACCGCCCGCGCCGTACGCTCGACCTGCCACTGGTAGGGATCGCCACGCTCGACGATCTTCTTCGGCAGGCCATGGGCCGAGAGCAGAAGCCGTGCGTTCCCATGCCCCTTGGCCGCCGCCTCGTCGAGCTTCTCGGCCACCAGGCGCGCCTGCGCCGCAACCAAGCCGGGAGCCTCGGGGTAGCAGCACAGTGCACGGGCCAGGGCACCGAGCCCTTGGCCCGCTGCTTCCCTCTGCCACTCGGCCAGGGAAGAGCCGCTCGTCGTGCCCGAGTATTGAGGATAGAGCGGCAGCAGGACTATTTCCTCGGCACCCCAGGCCTTGACCTCGCGGGCCACCGCATCGCACCGTGGCTGCCAGTAGCGCATGGCGATGAACACCCTTGTGCCCTCTCCGAGCCTCTCCGTCAGAGCCCGGGCCTGGGCCTCGGTCTCGGCCAGGATCGGCGAGCGGCCGCCGAGCTTGGCGTAGATCGCGCGGGCCGGGGCTTCGCGGCGCGCCGCGAGCGCCCAGGCAATCAGGGGCCGCAGCGGCCACGGGCCCCCGATGATCGCCGGATCACTGAATAGGTTGAACAGAAACGGCCGCACCGCATCGAGGCTGTCCGGGCCGCCCAGGTTGAAGAGCACGACGGCGCGCCGTGTCACGGCGCGGCAGTGTGCCCTGCGGGGCCACCCTCTTCTAGCGCCTTGCCGCCACGCCAGCCGCGGATCAGAGAGGCAAGCTTTACTAGGACTTGTGTTTTGGACCCCTTGAGCATCCAAAGCCCCAAGTTGAAGACGAACGGGCCATCGCCCAAGGCACGCAAGATCGCCTCCGCCTCGCGCTTAAGCCGCGTTCCTCCCTCAACCAGCGCCTCCGGGTCGAGATTGCCCTGTACTGCGACGAGCGGCTGCAGTTCGTTGCGCGCGAAGCCGAGCGGCAGGCTCTCATCGAGCGAGACGGCGTTCACTCCAGTACGACGCGCGTAGTCGAGATAGTGGCCGCCAGCGCCGCGCGGAAAGCCGATCACTGGGACGTCAGGGAAGGCGCTGCGGAGTTTTCGAACGATTGCCCGCGTGGGTGCGATGCACCAACGCTCGAACGTCTCGCCTTCGAGAGCTCCAGCCCAGCTATCAAAGAGCTGTAAACACTCGGCGCCCGCCTCCGCTTGGTTGATCAGATGAACGGCAACCGCTTCGACCAACGTCTCGATGAGCCTGCCGAAGGCCGCTGGCTCCTGATCCCTGAAGGCCTTGGTCTGCTGGAAGCTCCGGCTTGCACCACCTTCCACCATATAGGTTGCAATCGTCCACGGTGCGCCGGCAAAGCCGATCAGAGTCGCGCTCGTGCCTGAGAGCTCCGCCTTGAGCCTTCCAAGCGTCTCATAGACCGGGGCGAGATGTCTGTGAAGCTTGCTGAGCTTAAGGTCCAGCGGCAAGGCTCTCCAATCCAGCGGCTTAAGAATCGGCCCTTCACCCTCCTCGAAGGTGATGGAAACGCCCAATGCATCGACCAAAACCAAGATGTCCGAGAAGACAATCACCCCGTCTGGGCGGAAGCGGCGCCAAGGCTGCAAACTCGCCTCCATCGCAAGCTCTGGCGAATAACAAAAGTCGAGAAAGCTTCCGGCTTTCTCCCTCAGTTCCCGGTATTCCGGCAAGTAGCGGCCGGCCTGACGCATCAACCACAACGGTGGTGGCACGCAGACTTCGCCTCCGAGAGCTCGAAGCAGCGGCTTGGTGCGACCGATATGCGAGTCCATGAGCCTTTAATTGTTGAACAACACTTCTTACTTCCTCAAAAGGAATCTTAGAAAGTTTGTAGTAGTAGTGAATCACTGTGGATTGCAGGGATGTCTCACTGTCCCGAGGTTATCCGGAGCCAGCTCCGAGTGATGGCCTTAATGCAAGAATGCTGGGGACAGCAACGTATAAAGGCAAGGATTTGCCGGCGCTAGTCGAATAGCTCCTAGTGGTCTCGTTTCAACACATAAGCTCCCGATGACCCTCATCCTTCGAGACGCTCGCTGCGCTCGCCCTCAGGATGAGGGCCGGTTTTGGGCCTCACCCTGAGGAGGCCCGAAGGGCCGTCTCGAAGGGTGAGCTCAGTCGCGGGTACCAAGTGTTCGATTCGCACCACTAGCCTGTGGAAAGAGGGGAGAACTTGCGGCGCGAGAGCTTCCATACCCTGGTGGGGAGCCTTTGGATAGTGATATTCCCCTGTGCGTCGAATATGTTAGAGCTTACCACTTACCCCAAGGTCAGCTCCCGTTGCCACTCGAAGCCACTTTTTGTCCCCACGTTTTCCCCATGAACGAGTTTCACTTCCATCTCGTTTCAGACGCTACCGGAGAGACCGTGCTCGGAGTTGCCCGAGCCGCGCTGGCGCAGTTTGAGGGTGTGAGTAGCGTCGAACACCTATGGTCCCTGGTGCGCACGCCGGCCCAGGTCGAGAAGGTGCTGGTGGTAATCGAGGCACACCCGGGGGTCGTCATGTTCACCCTGGTGGATCCGGCGCTGCGCACCCTGCTCCAAGAGGGCTGCCGGCGGCTGCAGACACCATGCGTGCCGCTGCTCGATCCAGTGCTTAGCACCTTGAGCCGCTACCTGGGCGTCGAGGCGGGGAGCCAACCGGGCCGCCAGCATATCATGGACCGAGAATATTTCGAACGCATCGAGGCCATGAACTTCGTCATGAACCACGACGATGGCCAGTTGCCGGAAGACCTCGACCGCGCCGACATCGTGCTGATCGGTGTCTCGCGCACCTCGAAGACGCCGACCTGCTTCTACCTAGCCAACCGTGGGCTGCGTGCGGCCAACGTTGCGATCGTTCCGGGTCTTCCCCTGCCGAGGGAAATCGAGAACGTATCGAAGCCGCTAATCGTGGGCCTCACCCGCAACGCCGAGAGCCTAGTGGAAATCCGGCGCAACCGGCTATCGATGCTGAACCAGGACGATGAAACCGAGTACGTAGATGTAGGCCGGGTGCGTGAGGAAGTGACGGCGGCTCGCCGCCTGTTCACCGAGAAGGGCTGGCCGGTGATCGATGTGACACGCCGCTCGATCGAGGAGACGGCTGCGGAGATCCTGCAGCTGTTTCAGGAGCGCGTCGCTGGCTGAGAGCGGCCCGGTGGCTGGGCTCGAGGTTCTGTGAGGGATGACTAATCCGGCTTCGCGCCCGCCATCGAAAAAGCATGGCAAGCGGCTGATCCTGGCGTCGGCTAGCGCAGCGCGGGCGACGCTGCTGAGGGCCGCGGGCGTGAGCTTTGCCGTACGCCCGGCCGGCATCGACGAGAAGGTCCTTAAGGCCATGCTCAAGCGCGAGGGCGTCGGCGCGGAACAAGCGGCTCTGGCGCTTGCCGAGCGCAAGGCGCGAGCGATCTCGGCGCTGGAACCGAAGGCGCTCGTCATTGGCTGCGACCAGCTGCTCGAGTGTGACGGGGAGTGGTTTGACAAGCCGGCGACGCTCGTGGCGGCTCGGGCCCAGCTCTTGTGCCTCTGCGGCCGTTCTCATCGCTTGGCCACGGCGGTGGTGGTGCTCGAAGGCGGAAAGCTGCTCTGGCAGGAAGTATCGTCGCCCAGGCTCCGTATGCGCCGATTCAGCGAGGCTTTTCTCGAGAACTATCTGCGCAAGGCCACGGCCACGGTGCAGGAGAGCGTAGGCGGTTACCGGCTCGAAGGCCCTGGCGCACAGCTTTTCGAGTCCATCGAGGGCGACTATTTCAGCATCTTGGGGCTGCCCCTGCTTGCGTTGTTGGCTTTCTTGCGTTCGCAAGGAGTTATTGTTTCATGATTGTCGCGGCGACGACGAAGCTCGCCGGCGTGCTCGCATGGCCGGTGTCGCACTCGCTGTCGCCTCGGGTGCACGGCTACTGGCTTGAGGTAAACGGCCTCGACGGCCTCTACCTGCCGCTCGCGGTTAGGCCCGAGCATTTCGCCACGGCGGTGCGTATGCTGGCGGCGTTGGGCTTTCGCGGCTTCAATGTCACCCTGCCCCACAAGGAAGCGGCGCTTGCCGTGGTCGATGAGGTGTCGGCCCTGGCGCGGCGCATCGGCGCGGTCAATACGGTAATCGTGCGCGCCGACGGCAGCCTTCTCGGCGAGAACAGCGATGCCTTCGGCTTCACCGAGAATCTGAAAGCCGCGGCGCCGGGCTTGCGGGCGGAGGACGGCCCCGCAGTCGTGCTCGGGGCCGGCGGCGCGGCGCGTGCCGTGGTGGCGGCGCTGCAGGATCTCCGTGCGCCGGAGATCCGCGTCCTCAATCGCACGCGCGTGCGCGCGGAGAATCTGGCGCGCGCGCTGGGCGGGGCGGTCAAGGTGTGGCCCTGGGCCGGTCGCGAGCGGGCGCTCGAAGGCGCCCATCTCTTGGTCAACGCCACCTCGCTTGGGCTGGCCGGGGCCGAGGCGCTCGAGCTTTCGCTCGAAAACTTGCCGGCGAGCGCAGTAGTGAACGATCTCGTCTATACGCCGCTCGAGACGCCGCTTCTTGCCGAGGCACGCCGCCGCGGGCTCGTGGCGATCGATGGCCTCGGCATGCTGCTCCATCAGGCGCGGCTCGGCTTCGCCGCCTGGTACGGCGTCGAGCCCCAAGTGACGGATGCGCAACGGGCCTTCGTGCTCGCGGGGAGCCCGTGCTGATCCTGGGGCTCACCGGCTCGGTGGGCATGGGCAAGAGCTTCGCGGCGCGGGCCTTCGCGCGCGAGGGCGCTCGCATCTTCAGTGCCGATGCCGCAGTGCACGAGCTGTTGGGGCCAAACGGCGCGGCGGTCGAGGCCGTGGCGGCGTTGTTCCCCGAGGCGCTGCGCCGATCAGGCGCCGGACGGTTCATCGATCGCCAGATTCTGGGCGCGCGGGTGTTCGGCGATGAGCGGGCGCTGGCGCGGCTCGAGGGCGTGCTGCACCCGCGGGTGCGCAAGCTCGAGCGACGCTTTCTGGCTCGAGCCGCGCGCGAGCGCGCGCGCCTTGTGGTGCTGGAAATTCCGCTCCTCTTCGAGACCGGGGCCGAGCGGGGCTGCGATTACACGGCGCTGGTCAGCGCGCCCGCTCGCGTGCAGCGGCGGCGGGTGTTGGCTCGCCCGGGAATGACGCTCGAGAAGCTCGCTGCCATGCGCGTGCGCCAGATGCCCGAGGCGAAAAAACGGGCGCGGGCCGATTTCGTCATCCCCTCGGGCCAAGGCCGCGCGGCGACCTTGCGGGCGGTGCGCGCCATCGTCAGGATGCTTGAAGGTTGCCGCGGCCGTTGCCGGCCTAACCGGCGGCTGCGGCCCTGAGAGGGAACGGCGGATGCGCGAAGTGGTGCTCGACACCGAAACCACGGGGCTTGACCCGCAGGATGGCCACCGCATCGTCGAAATCGGTTGCATCGAGCTGGTTTATCGGCGGCCGACGGGGCGGCACTATCAGACCTATCTCAATCCCGAGCGCGAGATGCCGGAGAGCGCCTTCGCGGTGCATGGGCTCTCGAGCGAGTTTCTGAGGGAGAAGCCGGTGTTCCACAAGGTCGCGGCCGATTTCCTGGCCTTCCTGGGCGAGGACCGGCTGGTGGTGCACAACGCGCCTTTCGACATCGGCTTCCTGAATGTGGAGCTCGGGCGGGCAGGCCATCCGCCGCTTCCGCTCGAGCGCGCGGTCGACACCGTGCTCTTGGCGCGGCGTAAATTCCCGGGTGCGCCCGCCAAGCTCGACGACCTGTGCAAGCGCTTCAACATCGACAACTCGCGGCGCACCAAGCACGGGGCGCTGCTCGATGCCGAACTCCTGAGCGAGGTCTATCTCGAGCTGATCGGCGCGCGCCAGGGCAACCTCGGTCTGGCGCTCGCCGGCCAAGCGAGCACGGGGGACGTGTTCGTTGGCAGTGTCCATGCTGCCCGCACGCCGCGCGCGCACGCTCCGACGGCGCAGGAACTGGCGCGCCACCGGGCGTTCGTGGCGACGCTCAAGAACCCGGTGTGGAACCGCTAAGGGCGCGTTAGGACGAGATCAGGGGCTTGCCGTCGGGCCCGATCGCGCTGGCGGGCCCCGTGTCCTGGCGGGCGCGGGCCATGGCGTTCTTTCGGTAGAGCTCGACGAAGTCGATGGGGCTCAGCATGAGGGGCGGAAAGCCGCCGTCGCGCGTCACGTCGGCGATGACCCGGCGGGCAAAGGGGAAGAGCAGCCGCGGGCCCTCGATGAGCAGGACGGGCTGAAGCATCTCGGCACGCACGTTCTGCACCGTGATCACGCCGCCGTAGGTGAGATCGACGAGGAACAGGACCTCTTCGGCGCGGCGGGCTTCGGCCTTGATCAGGAGCTCGAGCTCGTAGCTCCCTTCCTTGACGAGCCGGGCGCGCGCTTCGACCCCCACCTTGATGTCGGGCCGCTTGTCCGAAGGCATGAGGCTCGCCGGCGCATTGGGCTGCTCGAAGGAGAGGTCCTTGACGTATTGGGCCTCGATCAAGAGGCGCGGCGCCTCGGGTAGGCCGGGTCCTTCTGTTGCGCCCGGCGCCGGGCCGGCCGGTGCCGTGTTTTGTTCGGCCATCGCTTCCTCCCGCCCGAGATGACGATCCGCCCTAGCACGCGAGAGGGGGCCCGGGCAAGCCGCCCGCCACGAGGTTCGATCTAGTGGTGCGAATCGAACACTTGGTACCCGCGACTGACCTCGCCCTTCGAGACGGCCCTTCGGGCCTCCTCAGGGTGAGGCCCAAAATCGGCCCTCATCCTGAGGGCGAGCGCAGCGAGCGTCTCGAAGGATGAGGGTCATCGGGGACTCATGTGTTGAAACGAGACCACTAGGGGCGCCCGATACGCGAACTCGATGGGGGCTTGGGTTCTTCGGCAGCGCCGGAGATGTCGCGGTACTCGCCCTCGATCACGCTTGCCTCATCCGCCCGGCCGGGCGCCGACGGCTGGATGAAGTGGCGCCGGGCAATGTCGGCTACGCGCCGGATGGCCCAGCGGCGCAGCGGGGGCAGGATCAGAAGGAGGGCGAGAGCGTCGCTCACGACCCCGGGGAACAGCAGGGCGAGCGCGGCGATGCTCAGGATGAGGCCGTTGAGCAGGGTCTCGACCGGCAGCTTGCCTTCGGCGAACTCGGCCCGGACGCGGGCCAGGGTCGATAGGCCCTGCCTGTGCAGCAGCAAGCCGCCCGCCAAAAAGCCGAGAAGGACGAGCCCAACGCTGGGCCAGGCGCCGATGGCGCCCCCGATCTTAACCAAGAGCACGATCTCTAAGGCCGGAAAGGCCAAGAAGGCGAGCCAAAGGATGAGCGGCATGCTTGAGGTTTTCGTCCCGAGAAGCTATCTAAACAGTATCGCTTCCTGCGCTCATGGAGCGGTGCTCAAGCGCCGCAACCGGCGCCGTGCCGGGGCCGGCGGGAAAAGGGCCGATGTCGGGCGGGTTCCAGTATTTCGATATTCTGATTCTGGCCGCGATCGCGGTCTTCATCCTGGTTCGTCTCTACCGGGTGCTTGGCCGGCGCACCGGGCATGAGGGCCAGCGCACGAACATTCTCACACGCGACCGGGGAATGCGCGAGCGCGGAGCCGCGGACAAGGTCGTGCCCTTGCCCAAGCGGGGCGAGAGCGGCGGCGTGCCGCGGCCGGTGCCCCCGCCGGCCGAGGAGGAGGCGGAGCGTGAGACGCCTGCCGATGCGGTAGCCGAGGAGGTCGCTGAGGCGCCTCGCCGTGCCAGCCCCTCGCACAGGGTGGACGCGGGGATGGCGCAGATCGGCCTTGCGGATCAGAGTTTCGACGAGGGGGCTTTTCTCTCCGGTGCGCGCGCCGCGTTCGAGATCATCATGGGAGCCTACGCGCGCGGCGATGCGGGCGAGCTGCGCGGGCTTCTGGCATCGGATGTGTACGACGAGTTCGTCTCGGCGATCCGCAGACGCGACGCGAACAAAGAGCACTTGGAGTTCAAGCTGGCCGGGCTGCCCTCGGCGCAGATCGTCGATGCCGAGCTCATCGGCAAGACGGCGCGTGCGACCGTGAAGTTCGTGAGCGAGCAGATCACGGCGCTCAAGGACAAGGACGGCACGGTGGTCGAAGGCGATCCAGGAGCGATCGCGCGCGTCACCGACTACTGGACGTTCGAGCGCAACACGCGCTTGCGGGATCCGAATTGGAGGCTCGCGGCGACCCAGACCTCGCAATAGGGCTGCGCCCCGTGGCCGCAAGGACGAGCGTGGCGCGCGCTCTTGCTTGTTGGCCGCGCGGCGCGGGCCTTGCGGCGCTCGTCCTCGTGGCCGCCTGCGCAGCGCCCACGCCTCCGAGCGAGCGCCTGACCCTGGTGCCGGTCTCCTTCGACGCGCTCGAGGGCTGGGCGGACGACCGGCAGGAGGAGGCGCTT
>CAZVZP010000047.1:10387-15019 GCA_964631625.1 uncultured Hyphomicrobiales bacterium
TTTTCAACGGAGCTGCGCGCCGCTGCTGGAGCGGGAGCTCGAGGCGCCGGTCAAGCCCGAGCCGATCGGCGGCCGCGCGGCTGACTGGGCGCCCGCCTGCCAAGCCGCGCTCGCGCTCGGCCAAGGGGCGGCGACGGCTGCGGCGCGCGCCTTCTTCGAGGCGTGGTTCGAGCCCTTCGCGGTCGAAGCCGGCGCAGAGCCCGAGGGTCTGTTCACCGGCTACTATGAGCCGGAAGTGTCCGGCTCCTACGAGGCAGGCGCGCGCTATCGCGTGCCGCTCTATGCCCGGCCCTCCGATCTCATCACCGCGGACCTCGGCGAGTTTCGCGAGGACCTCGAGGGCGTAAGGCTCGCAGGGCGCGTGAGCGAGGGCCGCTTCGTGCCCTACGAGGATCGCGCCGCGATCGCGCAAGGGGCGCTCGACGGCCGGGCCGAGCCGCTCGTGTTCCTGGACGATCCGGTGGACGCCTTCTTTCTCGAGATCCAGGGCTCGGGCCGCGTGCGCTTCGCGGACGGCACGGTACGCCGCATCGGCTACGCGGTGAGCAACGGCCAGGTCTACACGGCGATCGGGCGCGAGCTGATCCGGCGTGGGGAGCTCACCTCCGAGAGCGTGTCGATGCAAGCGATCCGGGCCTGGCTCACGGCCAACCCCGGCGAGATCCCCGTGTTGCTCAACCTCAACCGCTCCTACGTGTTCTTCCACTGGCTCGAGGACGAGGGCGATGCCTCCGGCCCCCTCGGCGCCGCTGGGGTCGCGCTGACGCCCGAGCGCTCGCTCGCCGTGGACCGCCGGTTCCTGCCCTTGGGCGCGCCGCTCTGGCTCGACACGCTACGCCCGGCGCGGCCGCCGGCCTCGCCGGAAGCGCCGCTGCGCCGTCTCGTCGTGGCCCAGGATACGGGCGGGGCGATCGAGGGTCCCGTGCGGGGCGATCTGTTCTGGGGCGCGGGCGAGGAGGCGGAATGGATGGCCGGCCAGATGAAAAGCCAAGGCCGGTATTATCTCCTTCTGCCACAGGGGCTGGGGGCGCGGGCGCTCGCGGCGCTCGCAGAAGAGGCGCAGCCGTAGGGCGGCCGCACGAAGGCGGGGTTGGAGGAGCGGACATGACGGAGCCGAGAGCGCGCGTGGCGTTGTTCGTCACCTGCCTCGTCGATTTCTTGCGCCCGAGCGTGGGCTTTGCCGCGGCCAAGCTGATCGAGGATGCAGGGTTGACGGTCGAGGTGCCGCTCAAGCAGACCTGTTGCGGACAGCCCGCCTACAACGCGGGCGACCGGAAGAACGCCGAGGCGCTCGCGCGCCAGACCATTGCCCTGTTCGAGGGCTACGATTATGTGGTCGCGCCGTCGGGCTCCTGCGCCGGCATGCTGCGCGAACATTATCCGCGGCTGCTTTCCGGCGATCCCGAATGGAGCGGCCGAGCGCGCGCCTTCGCCGCCCGCTGCCACGAGCTCGTCTCGTTCCTGACCGACGTGCTGGGGCGGCGCGAGGTGAGCGCGCGCTACGAGGGCGTCGTGACCTACCACGACTCCTGCTCGGGTTTGCGCGAGTTGAACGTGAAGAGCCAACCGCGCGAGCTGCTCTCTTCGGTCGAAGGCTTGACGCTCAAGGAGCTGGCCACGCCCGAAATCTGCTGCGGCTTCGGCGGCACCTTCTGCGTGAAGTATCCGGCGATCTCGACGAGGCTCGCCGACGACAAGATCGCCGACATCCTCGCAACCGGCGCCGACACCGTGCTTGCGGGCGACCTCGGTTGCCTGCTCAACCTGGCCGGGCGGCTCAAGCGCCAGGGCTACGGGGTCAAGGTCCGCCACGTGGCGGAAGTCTTGGCCGGCATGACCCAGGCGCCCGCGATCGGCGAGGGCGAACGCTAGCCGATGGAGCCCCGCTCGCACGAGTTCGAGGCGGCGGCGGTGCGCGCGCTTGGCGACGCGCATCTGCAGCGCGCGCTCGCCAATCTGCGCGAGGGCTTTGTGGATAAGCGGCAGAAGGCGGTCGGGCAGCTGCCCGAGTTCGAGGCGCTGCGCGATCAAGCGCGCGCGATCAAGGATCATGTTCTCGATCATCTCGATCTCTATCTCGAGCGTTTTGCCGATGAGGTGACGCAATCGGGCGGCGTTGTGCATTGGTGCCGGACCGCGGCCGAGGCGCGCGAGACGATCCTCGGCATCTGCCGGCGCGTGAACGCGAGGAGCGTGACCAAGGGCAAGTCGATGATCGGCGAGGAGATCGGGCTCAATCCCTATCTCGAGGCCCACGGGATCACGCCCGTCGAGACCGATCTCGGCGAGTACATCATTCAGCTCGCGCACGAGCCGCCGAGCCACATCCTGGCGCCCGCGATTCACAAGACGCGCGATCAGATCGGCGAGCTCTTTCTCGAGCACCACCGACAATACGGCAAGACTCGGCTCATCGTCGAGCCGCGCGAGCTCGTCGATGAAGCGCGCCAAGTCTTGCGCCGGCGCTTTCTCGAGGCCGACGTCGGCATCACGGGCGCCAACTTCCTGGTGGCCGAGACGGGCAGCGTCGTGGTGGTGACGAACGAGGGCAACAGCGACTTGACGCAGATTCTGCCCAAGGTGCACATCGTGACCGCGAGCATCGAGAAGCTCGTGCCCACGCTCGAGGACGCGACGACGCTTCTGCGCGTGCTTGCGCGCTCGGCCACGGGCCAGGAATTCGGCACCTACACGACGTTCGCGACCGGGCCCCGGCGCGCAGGCGATCTCGACGGCCCGGCGGAGTTCCACGTCGTGCTCCTGGACAACGGGCGCGCCGACATCCTCGCGGGCCCGTTCCGCGACATGCTACGCTGCATCCGCTGCGCGGCCTGCCTCAATCACTGCCCGGTCTATCGCGCGATCGGCGGCCACGCCTACGGCTGGATCTATTCGGGGCCCATGGGCGCGGTGCTAACCCCTCTGCTCGTGGGCCTCGAGGAGGCGCGGCATCTGCCCAACGCCTCGACCTTCTGCGGGCGCTGCGAGTCGGTCTGCCCGGTGCGCATCCCCTTGCCCGGGCTCATGCGTATCTTGCGCGAACAGGAGTTCGCCGCGGCGCTCTCGCCACCGCTGTTCCGGCGCGGCTTGAAGCTCTGGGCGTGGTGCGCGCGCAGGCCCGGCCTCTACAACTGGCTCACGCGCCAGGCCGCGGGCTGGCTGCACGCGCTGGGGCGCAAGAAGGGTGGCTTCCGCGCCCTGCCCTTCGCCCGGGGCTGGACCGAGGCACGCGAGCTGCCCGTGCCCCAGGGCGCGACCTTCAAGGCCCTATGGGCGCACGGCGCGCGCCCGCCGCGGAGCCCGACACCGTGACCGGGCACGCCGAGGGCGCTCGAGCAGGGCTCCTGGCGGCGATCCGCGAGGCGCTTTCGCGCGCCGCGCCGGCGCGCGATGAGGCAAGTGTCCGACGCCGCTTGGCACAGCCGGCCGCGAACCTGATCCCGGCGCGAAGCCGATTGCCTCGCGCCGAGCAGGTGGTGCTGTTCGAAACCATGGCGCGCAAGGCGGACGCGGGCGTCGAGCGTATCTCAAGGGCCGCGGCCGTGGCCGCGCTCGAGCGCTTTCTAAGAGCGCACAATCTGCCGCTCGAGGTCAAACTCGCGCCCGATCCCGAGCTCGAGAGCTATGGCTTCGGCCAGAGCGGGCTGCTTAGAGTTCGACAGGGCCCCGCGGAGGATGCGGACAGGACGAGCGTGGTGAGCGCCTGGCGCGGCATCGCCGAGACCGGCACGCTGATGCTGCTCTCCGGCAGAGAGGCGCCGAGCACGCTCAACTTCATGCCGGAGAACCACGTCGTGGTGCTGCCCCAAAGCCGGGTTGTCGGCGCCTACGAGGAGGCTTGGCAGACCTTGCGCGAGCGGGGCAAGGGCTTCATGCCGCGCACGGTCAATTTCATCACCGGCCCTTCGCGCACCGCGGACATCGAGCAGAAGATCCAGATGGGCGCGCACGGGCCCCGGCGCGTCCACATCCTCCTGATCGAGGACGCCTAGCATGTCCGAGGGGGGACGCAAAGCGGCCCGACCCGAGCGTCGTCCAAGCGCGGCCGAGCGCGCGCTCTGGCTCGATACGGTCAGGGATGCCCGGGCGTTCGAGCGGCGGCGGCGAGAGCAGGAGGAAATTGCGCAGGACTTGCCGGCCGAGGCCGGCGCCGCGCCGCGCCCGGCGCGTGCGTGCGCCCAAAGGGCCGAGACGGTCAAGACGCCGGAACTCGAGGTGGGCCGCGCGGTGAGCCTCGATGGGCGAAGCGCGCAGCGCCTCAAGCGCGGCCAGTACCCGATTTCGGCGCGGCTCGATCTGCACGGCATGACGCAGCGCGAGGCGCATTCGGCGCTGGTCTCCTTCATCGAGGATGGCGCGGCGCGCGGGCGGCGCTGCGTGCTGGTGATCACCGGCAAGGGCGGGGAGGCTGGAGGGCGCGAGCCGGGGGCTGGCGTCTTGCGCCGGTCGCTGCCGCGCTGGCTCAATTCGCCGGGCCTAAGGCCCCTGGTGCTGGCGGTCTCCGAGGCGCAGAGCCGGCACGGCGGCGCCGGGGCGTATTACCTGCTGCTGCGCCGCCCGCGCGCTCGCTAGAGCAATATCCACTCGGATTGAACCGTCCGGTTCAATCTGAATGGATGAAATTGCTCTAGA
>CAZVZP010000048.1:0-14941 GCA_964631625.1 uncultured Hyphomicrobiales bacterium
TCAGGTGATTCCACCTGAAACGATCCTGCTCTAGGGCCCGGACCTCGGGAGCCGTCGTGCTGTCGGCCCGCGGCCTTTCCGGCACCCGCGGCTGAGCGCGTGGCGTTGGCCGTGCCGGCGCGTTAAGTTTGTCTATTGGCGCATGCGGCAGGCGCCGGTTGCCGCTGCCCCGGCGCTCTGGGGAGGAAAGGGGAGTGCGAATTGGACCACGTCCCGTTCTACAGGGAGAACGGCTACGCCGTGGTACGGAACGTCTTTGCCGCCGCCGACATCGCCGAGCTCTCGACGGAATTCGAGGGCATGAAGAGCGAAGGCCTGAAGCACCGCGCAAGCTTTCGGCACAAGAACGTCCTCTACGTGATCGGCGAAGACCCCCGTCTCGGACGCATCCTTCGCTTCCTGCAGTGGCCCGCTTACGTCAGCGATATCTTGCAAGATTATCGCGTCGATCGCCGCCTGCTGGAGATCGTCGAGCCGCTCATCGGCAATCATCTGAAGCAGATCATCAATCAGCTGATTTGGAAACCGCGATCGCCGTGGACCCGCACCGCCCCGAGAACGGCTGCATGAGGGTGTATCCGCGCAGTCACACGCTCGGCGATCTCGCCATCGGCCTCGAAGGCAGTGTGTACAACGCCGCCCTCGATGAGAACGCCCTGCGCAAGAAGGGACTCGACCCTGAGGACCTCGTCGATCTCGTGCTCGACCCCGGCGATGTCGCCCTGTGGAACCCGTACACGGTTCACGGCTCGGGCCCGAACCTCTCGGCGATCGATCGGCGTTCGTACGTGAACGGCTACGTCATCGCCCAGAACTGCGACCGCGGCGAGTGGGCGTTCCGGGATGGAAAGCCCTGCGCTCTGGGCGAGCCCGTGCTCGTGCAGTACGACGACCTTTTCACACGGCCCGAGCCCCACTACGTCGAGGGGCCTCCGCATCCGTTCAGGGACGAGTGAGGTCACTGGGCGCAACGCCCACTCTCCAGCCTTCTGATCGGGGCGGAGGGGGCGCTGGGCGGTCTTCAGCGGCCCCTGGGGAGCTGGCTCTTGACCCGCGCCGGGGTTCCCACCGCCAACACGTAATCGGGTATTTCGCTGACCACCGTTGCGCCCGCTCCAACGATGCTGTGGCGGCCGACGGGCGCGCCCCCGAGGATGACCCCCCCCGCGCCGATGAGGGCACAGGCTCCGATATGGCACCCGGCCGTCAATTGGCAGCCGGGGCCGATCAGGACAGCCTCCTCGAGGACGCTGTCCGTGCCAATCGAGCAAAGCCCTTCGATCAAGGCATAATCCCCAACCCGCGTGTTTGCGAGCAGCCGGGAAAAGGCGTTGATATAGACGCCCTTGCCGATGACGGCCGAGGGTGAGCGCACGCCTGCGGGATGGATGATCGTGGCCAGTGTTCCGCCCCGGCTCTCGATCTCCCGGCAAAGTCGGCGCCGAATCACGTTCTCTCCGATGCCGACGATCCACTCGGCCTGTTCGATGAGCGCCGACTCCTTGGCGCGGTCGAAGCCGCCCAGAACGGGGACGCCGTTTATTTCCTCTCCCGGCGCTTTCGTATCATCGAGGAACCCGACAACCTCGATCTCCAACACCTGGCAAATGTCGTTGATGTTGCGGCCCTGCCGGCCCGCGCCCATGATGATGAGCCGGCGCCGTCGCTCGATTCGGCTCATTCGCGTCGTGCTCCGAGTGGCACGGGACCCGGGCCGAGGTGTCGGCCGGCGACCTCAGCAGGAGCCTTCTCGCATCCGCTCACGGTCTTCCCAGGTCCAGACTTTCCGACCGGAGGCCTTGATCTCTTCGTGTCGATCATAGATCCAGCGGAACAGCTCCGCGTAGTCGTTTGGGTAGAAATCGGTCGGTCTTTCGAAGATGGTGTCGTAAGGATGGGCGTCCAGGATGTGACGCGCGACGCTGATTCGCGTCTCCTCGTCCTCGATCAGACGCAAGGCCGCGGCCTCGTACTCCGCCTCGTTGGTTGCAGCCAGCCACTCGGGAAGCGCGAAGAGCCGAACGAGACGATAGTCCGTCCGGCTGTGAGGCTCGTTGCCTTTGAAGACGACGGCGGGAATCCCCAAGAGCAGGCTGTCCACGTTCGAGTTCGCTCCACCGAAGGGAAACGTGCCCAACCGGACATCGTATTGCGCCAAATTTTGCAGATACTCGGTGTAGGGAGCCATGGGATAGACAAGGGCGTCGGGTATCCAGCGTCGGATTTCCTCGCGGGTGTAAACGTGGCTCATGCCGGTTTCGGCGGGGAAGAACGCAAATTGGACGTCGCGCCGGCATTTCTCGCGCACGCGGGCGCACAGGGCGAGGAAAGGAGCGTTGAGCTTCATCACCTTGCCGACGACCGCGATCCGCAACGGGCTCGGGTTCCGGCGCGGCTCGGGCTTAAGGTCCGGCGTCTGCGGGTGCGGCGTGAAGAGATTGCCCGAAGAGCGAAGGAGCATCACGGTCTCGCTGAAGCACTCCTCGCCGCCGAAGAGAGCGGTCCCCATGACCACATAGTCGATGTGGGCGGAGTGGCTCGTCGCCGGGTGCCCGAGACTCGCCATTTGAATCGGGGCCACCCTCAAGTTGGCGAGAAGCACGGTCCAATCGTCCATGCCCAGGCTCGGGTAGAAGATCATGTCGGGCTTAAGCTTCACGATCTCGCCCGCAACCTGCGGCAGCGTCCGCATCTCGATCGACTCATCGAACAGCTCGAGGCTCGTCTTGTCGACGGCGCTCTTGCGGGCCGCAATGACGAGCCGGAAATGCGCTCGAAGCTCCCGGAAGTAGGAGGCGTAACAGCGGTACATCGCGTGGTGGGAGAGGAACATTTCCGCGCCCATCAGGAGAGTCGGCCGTTCTTTCCGCGTCCGGGGGAGCGGGACGGGCAGTGAGCCGTAGCCTCTGCCCTCGAGCCAGTCTTGGATGAGTCGGTTAAACGACTTCTTGATCTCGTGGCGGTCGGCAGCGGTGGCATAGCTGCACAGCATCCAGGCGCGGCGCAACGTGCGAAGCGAGCCGTCCGCGAGCCGGGCCCCCTCGAGATTCGCTCCCAGACGAAGAAGCTCGCAGCGGCGGACCTCCGCCGCGGGGTCGAGGATCACCCGCTGGCGGACGAGCGAAAGGTAGACCGGCAAGGCCGCGGCCGGATCTTCGGCGAAAATTTCGTCCCACGGCATTCGGTGCTGCGAATAGAGCGAAGAGGACAGCAGATATTTGAACAGCACGGACCGATAGGCCGAGGGATCGCCGACAGGCGGCGACTCTGCACGCCGCTTTCCCATGATCGCGTGGACGTAATCCATGGTCGACAGTCGGGACAGCCGAAAGATCGCGCTCAGATATTGATGCTGAGTCGCGAGAGCCTCGTATCTTGCGGAAGAGAGACGCGACTCCGGATCGGTGAAGAGGATTGTGATCCCCATCGCGAGGCGGGTGCAGATGTCGGTGAGATCATCGCTTGCCGGATCGGCCGGAAAGGGTGGCGGCAGCTTGGGCTCCTTTTCGAGCCGTGCGAGCAAGGCCGCGAGAGAGTCGAACGCCTCGTCATAGTGTCGCCCAAAGACATGCCGTTCGAAGCGATCAACATCGAAGGCGATGTCGTGATCGAGCCGGCGAGACGGCTTCGCGTGAGGCGCGCGGATTGGCTCGGGCATCGGATCGATCACACGAATTTTCGTGTCTCGCCGCAGATGGCCGTTCGAATCGCGTGCAGCGCCTCGAAGAGGTAATCGACATCCTCCTCGCGGAGATCCGGATAAAACGGAAGGCCAAGGACGGAGGAGGAGAGGGCTTCGGTTGCCGGCAGCGGCGTCCTCGGGAAGGACGCCAAGGCCGGGTGCCGATGGCAGCCGTCGCCCCACCATTTGCGCGATTCGATGCCAAAGCGCTGCAGTTCGCGTCGCAGGCGGTCCGCATCGCTCCACCCGAAGCGAACGTTGCAGGTCGATCCGCACCAGCCTTCGCCGAACGCGGGCGAAAGAACGCAGTCGGGAATCTCCTGGACCCGGGTGCGGTAGCTTCGGGTCAGGGCCGAGTAGGCGGCGCGCTGGCGCGGCCAACGGTCCAGCCCGGCCAGGCCGACGGCGGCCGCGTATTCGCTCATCTTCGCGTTGGTGCCGAGCGACGTCATCTGTGCGCCGGGAGAAAAGCCGTAGTTCGCATTTCGCCGAATTTTCCTGGCCAGCTCTTCATCCGTCGTGACGACGAGTCCCCCTTCCCCAACGCCGAAGACCTTCGTCGCGTGAAGGCTGACGAGCGCCGGAACCCGCCCGGCCTTGCAGCTGTCGAAGGCGGCCGCCATGTCAAGAACGACATGAATCCCCGTGCTTGCGCGGAAGGCGTCCCACACCGCGGGGTCGAGAGGCGCCCCGAAGGGAGACACGGCAACGACGGCCGCGACGGCGCCCGGCGCCCGGGGCAGGAACGCGGCGACCTGCTCCGGATCGAGGCACCAGGTGTCCTCGCGGACGTCGACGAACCACGGCGTCAAGCCGGCCGCCACCGCCGCGCACGGGGTCGCCGCGAAGGTCCACGAGGGCACGATGCAGAGGCTTCCGGGACGGGGCTCGCCGGCCGTGAGCGCAAGGACGAGGCCGAGCGTTCCGTTCGCCACACAGACGACGCACCCGTCCCCGACGCCGAAGTGCCGGGCGAGGCGCCGCTCGAATTCCGTGACGAGCGGCCCGGCGTTCGTGTAACGCCGGGCGACGTCAATAGCCTCCAAATATTTCACGAGCTCCTCCGCCTTCGGCAGGGAGGGCCGCATGAGTGGAATACGGAGATCGCCGCTCACGGTTATTTCTTAAGTCGTTAAATCATCGACCATAATACTATATTCCGGAGGGGCCGATCCCGGAAGCAGGAACGTCTCTTGGCACACGACGACATGGGCGCGTCATTAACCATCTCCCCAGTTTTGGTCCGTTCAGAAGGCGAGCGTCCGGGTCAATAGCGTGGTGTTGGGCTCCGCGGCGAGTGGGCGGGGTGCGCAGCCATCGAGCGCGCTTCGACGCAGGAGACAAGCCGAACGACGTTTGGCTGGTTATCGGACCTGGAAGGACCGTGGCCGGTCGCACACTTTAGTCAATTCCTCCACGACTCTCTGCTCGAAATAGAGTGCGGTTGCTTCCCAGAACGGAGAGAACTTCGCGTCATCGGCAATGGGCGAGGCGTGGCCTCTTTGCTGAGCCTCGAGCGCCTCGAGATCCTGTTCCGTGATCTCGACCCACATCGACCAGAGATCGTGGACGGCATCGGCATACTCGGCATTCTTTGCGGCTTCGCGGGCCGTATAGAACGCGACTTTGACTTTCATCTCGTCGACGGAAAGGGGAGCACAGACCATGGTGGTCATCTGGTCCTTCATGAGGGTCACGACAGCCGTGGGAAAGAGCAGGAAAATATCGGTGCTGTAGTCAAACCCGGCAGCCGGGCCCGGCAACAGCGGAAGGCGCCCGGTTACGCAATAGCCGCGGTCCTGGGCTGGGGTCACCAAGCCGATGCAGTTTCTTTCGAGGCAGGAGATGAAGGTATCGTTATCAGGTACTTTGGCGCCTGTCGCCTCGTCCATTCGCGTCCCGATGATCTGGGGGTGCACGAAGGGCTCGTGGTACGCTTCGACGACGCCCAGGGCAAAGAGCTTCCAGTTCGTCTTGACCGTCCACTCCTGGGTCGCGTAAGGCGCGAAAGCATCGAAGTCATAGATCTTCCAGCGCCGACTGACATAGCCGAAGCTCTCCTCGAGCGGCGGAGCGTCGCCCGAGAGGTTGAGAAAGACGAAGCCGGCGAAAACGCCGCAACGGATGGGCACCAGGCACTCCTCCGTGCGCTCCTCCCGTCCATCCCACAGCGGTCGCGCGCGCAGTTCGCCTCTGAGATCCCACGTCCAGGAGTGATACAGGCAGCGCAACGTGTGCCCCCGCTTCTGTGGCTGACGTACCAGGACCGTGCCCCGATGACGGCACACGTTGTGAAATGCCCTGATCGTGCCGTCTGCGCCGCGTACCAGCATGACGGGAAGCCCGAGCACCGTGAGGGGAATGGCGTCCCCGGCTTCGGGAACCTCATGGGCGTAGGCCGCGGCCATCCAGTGCTTAGGGAACAGGGCCGTCTGTTCCAGGCGGAAGAAATCGGGGCTGGTGTAGACGACTCTCGGCAGGCCCTTGGCTTGCTTCACCGGCCGGCGCAGGGCGGCGATCGTGTCCACATTCACAAAATCACTGAGAGAAGGCAGGGTCATGGAGGGCCCCCGGCCACTATTGCGAAGGCAGGACCATAGGTTTCGGCAGCCTCAAGAGACCTTGCGCCTGATCTTTGGATCGACTGTCTCACCGCGCGCGCCGGCCAGGGCCGCCATGGTCCGCAGCACGGTACACGCCGCCAACCGCGAGGTGGTGCCGCACACATCGAATACGGGCGCAAGCTCGGTGATATCGATCACGCTGACCGACTTCTTTCGCCCAAGCATATCGGCGATGCGCATCATCTCGCGCGATTCGAGGCCGCCGGGCTCGGCCATGGTCACACCCGGCGCATCGGAGGCATCCATGACGTTGAAGTTGAAACTCAAATACTGGGCGTGCGTGCCGTTCCAGACACGATCGATGGCTTCCCCGACGCATCGGTCAACGCCCTTCTTCAGCATCTCGGACATGGCGTAGACCTTTATGCCACGGCTCGCCGCGAGGTCGAAGTGGTCTTTCGGGTTCATCGAATTGCGCACACCCATCGCGGCGACATTGCCGGGCTTTACGTTCGAAAGCTCCGTGATCCGCGCCATCGCGCAGGGGCCGACGTTCGTCCGTCCGGCCCAGCTGTCCGCCATATCGAGGGTCGCGCCGAAATGGAGGCAACCCATGCGTTTCGTCCTGCCGATGTGATCCGACAGCGCGCGCGCCGCGGGAACCGAGATCGACCGATCGCCCCCGCAAACGATCGGCGTCAAGCCTGCCGCGAGAATCTCCCGGACCGCTTTGTAGATGCGCTCGTAGGCGGCGTCGGGATCGACTTTGGCGAACAGGACGTCGCCACAGTCGACCACCGAGCCGTAGAGATCGACCTGGTACTCGAACCAATAGGGAAAGAACTCATGGGAAGCCAACCGGAAGTCGAGGGGTCCCTCTGCGCAACCCGGCCGGCCGACGTTGCCCTCTTCGAAGGGAACGCCGACGAACGCATAACGCGCCTTGGTTCTGTTCAGGGCTTGAGCCGTAAGTGGCACATGCGCCCCGCGCATGAAGGTGATCTGGCCCGACGAGGTGCCGAACGATGTCGCGTCGGGACGGCCGGGGGAGAACAGGTGGGCATAGGCCTTGACCGGATTCATCGAAGGTCCCCCTCTGCCGAGCTCGCACCGCGATCGTTGATCCCACGCATCATGCGACCCCCTCTGGCTGCCGGCCTTGGTCGCGCAACGTCCTCGCGCGGCTTCCGAGATAATGCAGCACCTGGCAGCAGGCGAGCTTGTTGCTGATTTGGCTCGGATCGAACATGGGTGCGAGCTCGGAGAGCTCGAAAATATCGGCACCGTAAAGGCCAGCGATGCGCGCGAGCTGGATCGCTTCGCGCGCCTTGATGCCGAAGGTCGAGGGCACGGTCGTCCCGGGCATGCACGACGAATCGAGCGAATCCGTGTCCCACGAGCAATAGACCGCATCGGTGCCACGCCACGCGAGCTCGAAGATCTCGCGCGTGCACGGCTCCACGCCACGTGCCACCACGTCGCTCATCGGGATGTAGCGTATGCCGTTGTCGACGAAGAAATCCCACCAGTCCTTCGGATTGAGGCCGTTGCGCGCGCCCATATGGGCGATATTCGAGTGATCGCAGTTGGGTAGCTCAAGCGCACGCGATATACCCGAGGCGTTGGTGTTGCGAATTCCACCCCAGTCGGGCGAGGCATCGAAATGGCAGTCGATATGAAGGTAGCCGATGCGCCCCTCGCGGTGGACATCGGATAACGCCCGCGCGGCCGCCACGGGCACCGAATGATCGCCCCCGCACAGAATCACCTTGGCGCCGCCCTCGAGACACTCGGTTACGTAGGCGTGGATGTACTCGTGGGTGCGGTCGTTGTTCCCGGGCACGATCGGCACATCCCCGCAATCGACGAGGTGGAAGAACGTGAGCACGTCAATGTCGTACTCGAACATGTAGGTGAAGTACTGGGTCGAAGCCTGGCGCAGACCTCCCGGGCCCGTCGCCGTGCCCCAGCGCGCGGCCTGGCCGTGGTCCCAGGGCACGCCCAAGAAGCAGACCTTGGCGCCCATCGCGCGGATCGCCCGTCGTTCAGGGGGGCAGTAGGGCGCGCCCAAGAGCGTCACGATGCCGCCCGCCTTGAATGCGCCGTTGTGCTTTTTCGGCGACCGGAGGTGATCGTCGCTTCCCGTGTGGGCCGCCGGGCCCTCGTGCCGATGGGGCACGAAGGACCAAAGCCCGTTCGTGGTGGTCATTGCCCTCTCCCCGGTGACGGCCCGGCGTCGCTGCCGCTCTTGGCCGGAGTCACTGTCAGCAATTGTACACCCGCATAGGGTGGCGGGCACGGCGTGTTTAGGCAGGGCCTCCAGCTCGGCCAACGGAAGCTGCATACGGGAAAACCGCGCCGCTCGGGCACTTGGAGCCGGCCGCGCCCCCGGCCCCGCATCGAGCGATCGGGGGCCAAGTCGACCCTTGCCATTCACGTTTTCAGCGGGCAGGCTCTTGAGCGGAGAGAGACTTGCCCAGACATGAGCCCGAGACCTCGGCCGTTCCTCGGTCGCCAGGTCGCTGGGCTTTGCGCGTTAGCGGCGCAGAGGGGTCAAGGAGGTGAACATGGCACGCTTGGCACGCTCGGCCTGGTACGACACGGCGCGCAACATCAACTGGACTCCAAGCTACGTCTCGTTCGGGGAGCTGTTCCCGAGAGAGCTTAGCGACGCGTTCGATCTGCCGCTCGAGGAATGGGAAAAATTCGACGAGCCCTATAAGGACGCCTATCGCGATTACGTCCACGTTCAGCGGGAGAAGGACGCCTACGCCTATTCGATCCGGGCCGCGCTCGAGCGCTCGAAGCTCTACGACAACGCCCCCCCCGGCTGGCGCAATCTGGTGAAGGCTCATTACGGCGGCGTTTCGCTGGTCGAAATGTCCGCTGCCGTCTTGCAGGGCCGATTCGCGCGCTTTGCCAAGCCGGCGGCCATGCGCAACATTTGCACGCTGGGCACGCTCGATGAAATCCGCCACGGCCAGATTCATCTCTGGTTCGCCTACGAGCACATCCGCAAGGACCCGCAGTTCGATTGGGCCCTCAAGGCCTATCACACGAACAATTGGGTCTCGATCTCGGTCAAGCATTTGCTCGACGATATGGAGCAGCGTGACGTGGTCGCCTCGACGATCATGACCAACCTGATCTTCGAGGTGGCGTTCACCAACCTCCAATTCATCGGGCTGTCGGCCGACGCCCAAAAGACGGGCGACCACACCTTCGAACACTTGCTCCAGAGCATTCAGACCGACGAGGCGCGCCATTCGCAGATCTGCATGCCCATCATCCGCATGATGGTGCGCAACGGCAAGAAGGCCGAGGCTCAGGAGCTGATGGAGATCGCCTTCTGGCGCATGTACCGCATCTTCGCCCTGGTCTCGGGCAACGCCATGGACTACGGCACGCCGCTGCATGCGCGCGAGCGCTCCTTCAAGGAGTTCATGCACGAGTGGGTCATCACCCAGTTCGAGCGCCAGCTTCTCGATCTCGGACTCGATCGCCCCTGGTACTGGGACATCTTCCTGCGCGACGTCGAGACCTTCCACCATCAGCAGCACATCGGCGTCTGGCTCTGGCGCTGCACGCTGTGGTGGGACGATCATGCGGGCGTGACCGCCGCCGAGCGCGAGTGGCTCGAGGAGAAATACCCGGGGTGGAACCGGACCTACGGCCAACTGTGGGACGTGATCGCCGAGAACATCGCGAACGGGCGGCTCGAGAAGACGATTCCCCAGGCCGGTGCGCTCATCTGCAACATGAGCCAGGTTGCGATCAGCGGGCAGTGCGGCGAGGAGTGGGACGTGAAGGACTACTACGTCGATTACGAAGGCCGCCGCTATCACTTCGCGTCCGAGGTGGACCGCTGGATCTTCACGCGCAACCCGGCGCGCTACAAGGACTACCCGTCCTTCACCGACCGCGAACTTTCCGGCGAGGTGTCCGAAGAGCTGTACGGCTTCTTGAGCTACATGGGCTTGCAGCCGGGCTACGACACGGGAACGGACGCGCAGAATTACGAGTGGATCAAGGACTACTACCGCAAGGAGGCGGCGGAGTAGCGTGGCGCGGGGCCGCCGGGCCTAACCGACCCGCGCGGCCGGCGCGCCAGACCGCTCCGCACAGTCGGGCGGCAGAGGGGAGAGGTCATGGTGGGTAGTCATGTCCACGTCGCGTTCAATTTCGAGGGCGGCTACGAGTACAAGTTGCTCGCGGTCGACCGCGATAAGACCATGGACGAGCTCGCGCAGATCTGTGCGGACATCATGGTGGGCTGCGAAGTGCGGCCCAAGCCGGGACGTATCTTGCGGATCCGGCGCCAGGAGGACGACAAACCCTACCCGCGCGACATGAGGATACGGGACACCGGATGGATCGAGACCGAGCCGATCGTCGTCTACTACGAGTGATGGGGCGGACTGAAGGCGCGAAGGAATTAAGAGAGGGCGAGGGAGTTCGGACAGCATGGCGCAGCGCTCGCGAAACATGGCCGGCCCGGTGCTGCGCGGTGGCGACGTCGCGCGGGCGGTTGCCGAGGCGGCGAAGATCGACAATCCGGACAAGGAGATCGTCGTCGAGGATCATGGCGCCTACGTGCGCATCGAGGCCGACGGCGGCCTGATCGTCCGTCAGGAGACGATTTCCGAGTTTCTCGGACGACGGTTCGAGATCCGCGACCTCGAGTTGAATTTGAGCGGCTTCTCGGGCTTCATCGACACGCAGGACGATTACGTGCGCTTCTATCTCGTGCGATCGCTGTAAGGCGCGGCGGGCATCGGCCGTCGCGCGGGGTTGGCGTTCTGCGCCCCCTCGCGCGAGGCTGGGGAGAGAGGACAATGGCGGACAACGAGCATCCCATGTCGAACAAGGCCGACTACGATTGGCCGGCCGGCGCCAAACCGCTCAAGACCTGGAGCTATCTCTCGAAATCGAAGCGCACGCCGAGCGAATACGAGGTCGTCACACCGCGCCTCTTCTACAACCGCGACGACCCCGCGCGCCCCTGGACGATCGGGCTCAACGAACCGCTCAACGTCTGGTACCGCAAGTACGGCAACGGCTCGCCGCTTCAGCACGACGACTGGGAGGCGTTCCGCGACCCGGACGAAATGACCTACCGGGCCTACAACATCATTCAGGACGGCCAGGAAAACTACGTGGACGGCCTCCTCGATCACTACGCCGAGCTCGGCGACGACAAGGAGTATCCCGAGGAATGGGTCAAGATTCTGGCCCGTCTCTATACGCCCGGCCGCTATCTGCTGCACACGGTGCAGATGGCCTCCTCCTATCTCTTCATCATCGCGCCCTCGAGCACGATCGGCATTTGCTCCGCGTTCCAGGCGGCGGATCAGCTGCGCTGGATCTCGCGCATCGCCTACCGGACGGTCGAGCTCGCCAAGGCCCGGTCGGGCTTCGGCCTCAATGAGGACGAGCGGGGGCATTGGGAGAAGGACGAGGCTTGGCAGGGCTTCCGCGAGCTCATGGAAAGAGTCCTCGTGACCTACGATTGGGGCGAGTGTTTCGCGAGCCTCTCTCTCGTGGCGAAGCCTGCGGTCGATGAAACCTTCTTCCGGCAGTTCGGCCACGTCGCGCGCGGCCAGCGCGATACCTTGTTCGGCCTCTTGGCCGAAGCGGCGCTCAGGGACAGCGATCGTTCGCGCCGGTGGGCTTGCGATCTGGTGCGATTCCTCCGCGACAAGGAGGGCAATCACGAGCAGCTCAAGGAGTGGGTCGCCAAGTGGGAGCCGCTCGCGGACAAGGCGATCGACGCCTTCTGCGCGGCGCTGCCCGACGGCCCTGCGGCCGCCGAGGCGGCCAAGCGGGCGACGAAGACCTTCCGGGCCGGGCTCGATCTGGCCCGTTGACGAGATTGGCCGCGCGAGCGGTGCCAGGACAGCCGTCCGATGTCGGTGACGCCTACCCCGTGCCGACGATCGGCGCCTCGGGCCCAAAGGAGGCTTAAGGGGAGGGCAAGAGGATGGCCGCGCTCGACGTGATCTCCGCCGACTCCCACGTCCAGGAGCCGCTCTCGATGTATCGCGAGCGGCTCCCGGCGACGTTCCGCCATCGCATTCCCCGGATCGAGGAGCGCGACGGCGCGCTCTACTACGTCTTCGAGGGCAAGAAGCCGAGACGGCTGGACATCGCGGAATCGCGCATCGGACCGGAGGACGAGCTGCGTGAATTTCGCGACGACGCCTCCGGCGGCACGGACATCGCCCGCCGGCTCGCCGACCTCGACCGGGACGGGATCGCCGCCGAGGTCATCTATCCGAACCATTCCCTCTTTCTCTACAACTCGCCCGACCCCGAGTATCAGATGGCCGTCGCGCGCGCCTACAACGACTGGGCGATCGAGCTGTTCGGTGAGCACCCGGAGCGCTTCGTTCCGGTCGCCGTCATACCGGTCATCGACATCGACGCGGCGGCGGCCGAAGTCGAGCGCGCGGCCCGGCTCGGCTATCGCGCGGTCAAGGTGCCCATCGTCATGAGTCGGCGCCCCTACAACGACCCCGCGTACGAACGGCTGTGGTCGGCGGCCGAGGCGAACGGAGCCGTGCTTCACTTCCACGCCTTCTCCAACAGCGAGGACACCTATCCGGAGGACTGGGGCGAAGCAGAGGGGATGGGCGGCGCCCTTAACCACATGGCGATGAGCATGGCCGACGGCCAGAGTCCCGTCTCGCTGCTCGTCAGCTCCGGCGTCCTCCAGCGCCACCCCCGCCTTCGCTTCGTCGTCGTCGAATGCGGCGCCGGCTGGCTCGCGTGGCTGCTCCACGTGCTCGACGAGCAGATCAAGAAAAAGCACATGTGGATTCGCCCCGTGCTCGAGATGCTGCCGAGCGAATTCTTCGCGCGCCAGGGCCACATCACGTTCAGCGACGATCCGGTGGCCGTGCACAACATCCGGTTTACCGGCCCCGATTGCCTCCTGTGGGGCAGCGACTACCCGCACGACGAGGGCACCTTCCCCCATTCTCAGGAGGTGATCGCACGTATCTTCGCCGGCGTTCCCGAGAGCGTGAAGCGCAAGGTGGTCTATGAGAACGCCGCGCGGCTCTACGGTTTTGCCGAACGGTCCCGCTCGGCCGACCGTGCCGCCGCGCGAGGCTGACCGGGCGCGCCGTTATTTGGCCGACGGTATCGTTCGCGCCGCTCGAACGTCATGCCCCTGTCCTACCCTGAGGGGCCGGAAGGATCGAAACCGTTGACGCCGGAGATCTTCGCGCCAGGCTTCAAGGAAGCGCCCTTCTGGTGGGAGGAGGCGCCTTTGCGGCCCTGGCCCGACGAGCCCTTGCCCGAGCGCGTCGATGTCGCCGTGATCGGCTCGGGGCTCGTGGGCCTCAACTGCGCGCGCCTGCTCGCGCGGGGCGGGCGCAAGGTGCTGGTCTTGGAGGCGCAAGATCCAGGCTACGGCGCCAGCACGCGGCTCGCCGGCCACATCGGGCGCACGCCACGCGTCTCCTTTGCCAAGACCCGCAACAAGTTCGGCCTCGAGCGGGCCATCCGCTTGTTCCAGGAGGCGGCAGAGGCCCAGCAGGCGATTCGCGACGTGATCGCCGAGGAGAACATCGAGGCCGGGCTTCTCTGGCGGGGCCGCTTCGCCGCCGCCTGCACGCCCGCGCACTACGAGGCGGTCCTGCGCAACGTCGAGCTGGTCAACAAATACGTGCCGCTCGCGTTTTTCCCCTGTCCCCGCTCCCAGCAACGCCAAGAGGTCGGCACCGACTACTACTTCGGCGGCGTCGTCATCGAGGATTACGGCATCCTTCATTCCGCGAAATATCATCGCGGCCTGCTCGATGCGGCGATTCGGGCCGGCGCCGCCGTGGCCGCGCAAACGGCCGTTCGACACGTGGCGACGGAGGGCACGCAATTTCGTATCCGGACATCGCGCGGGGACCTGGCGGCGCGGGACGTCGCAATCTGCACGAACGGCTATACGGACTCGGTCTTCGCCGCCCTGCCCTGGGTGCGCCGGCGCATCATCCCGATTCCGGCCTTCCAGATCTGCACCGAGGTGCTTGCGCCCGAGCTCATGAAGCGGGTCATGCCCACGGGCCGGCCGATCACCGACAGCAAGGAGAACATCTATTGGGTGCGCCCGACGCCGGACGATAAGCGCCTGATCTTCGGCGCCCGCACCGGGCATGACGACGGCGACCTCAAGATCACGGCGCAGAAGCTGCGCGCGCTCCTCGTCGAGGTCTATCCCGAGCTCAAGAACGTTCGGCTCACGCACGCCTGGCAGGGCGTCATGGGCTTCACCTTCGACAAGTGGCCGCATATCGGACAGACCCCGGACCGCGCTTATTATGCGACTGGCTTTTGCGGCGCGGGGCTTGCGCTCGGCACGCATCTCGGCCAGAAGCTCGCCCACCGCATCCTGGGTCATGTGGAAGGCGAGACCGCCTACTGGGGCACGGGCTTCCCAACCTGGCCGTTCTATGGCGGTAGGCCCTGGTTCATGCCCCTCGTGCTCGCCTGGATCGACGTCCGCGACGGCCGCGCGCGACGCCGCGCCGTTCGAAGCGCGGCCTGAGCCGCGCACCCGTCACGCCTCTTGAGGTCGATCGTGGCAAGCTCGCGGTGCCCGGGTTCCGTCAGAGCGAGCGCTTGACGCCGCCGTCGACCGCGATGTTCTCGCCCGTCACGTAGGCGGCATCCTCGGAGAGAAACGCGGCGCAGGCCC
>CAZVZP010000049.1:0-7992 GCA_964631625.1 uncultured Hyphomicrobiales bacterium
CGGCGGGGGACATTCTGCTCCGCGGGCAGCGCATCAATGACGTGCCCGCGAACCGACGCCCGACCTGCATGGTGTTTCAATCGCTCGCGCTTTTCCATCACCGCACGGTCGGTCAGAACATCGAATTCTCGCTCAAGATGCGGGGCGTATCGCAGGAGGAGCGCCGCAAGCGTGGCATGGAACTCTTGAGGCTCGTTCGCCTGCCCGAGGACTACTACGGCAAGAACGTCATGAAATGCTCGGGTGGCGAGCGCCAGCGGGTCGCCCTTGCCCGGGCGCTGGCCTCGGACCCGGAGATCCTGTTCTTCGACGAGCCGCTCTCGGCGATCGACTATCGGCTGCGCAAGCTCCTCGAGGTCGAGCTCAAGGATCTCCACCGCGAGACCGGCAAGACCTTCATCTTCATCACCCACTCGCTCGAGGAGGCGATGGTGATGAGCGATCGCATCGGCATCATGCAAGAAGGCCGCATCATCCAGATCGGCACGCCGAATGAAATTTACACGCTGCCCAAGAACAAGTTCGTCTCCCAGTTCATGGGCGAAGTGAATATCGTGCCGGTGCGGCGCGGCGCGAACGGCAAGCTCGAGAGCCCAGTGCTCGGCGAGGTTAAGGGGCCGGCGTTGCCGGCGGGTGTCGAGGAAGGACACCTCGTCATTCGCCCCGAGTCGATGCGTTTCGTCTCCTCGGCGGCCGAGGCCGACAATTGCATCCGGGGCATCGTGTACAACGAATACGCTCTGGGCTCGCGCGTGCAATATCACGTCAAGGCCGGCGAAGAGATGTACGTGGTCGAGAAATTGCGCGAGCAGCGCTACACCGGGAATCTCAACGACGAGGTGCTGATCGGCTGGGATACGGCCGACAGCGTGCTGGTGGTCGATTGATGAGGGAGGCCGCCCGTCCGATTGGCGGCGAGCACGGGCCTCTGGCCGAGCCGCCGCGGCTGCTGACCTTCATCCGCAACGCGGTCTCGCCGGGGACGCTCAATGCGTTGCCGGTGATCGCTCTGTTCCTGGCCGGTTTTGCCGGCCCGCTCGTTATCGTCGGGCTGATGAGCTTCGTCCCCGAGCGCACCTTCGGTTTCCACGGCGTGTGGAGCGTCGAAAGTTATGCGCGCATGTTCACTGGTGAAACGAGCCACTACATCTCGTTCATCTGGTCGTTCGGGCTCGCGTTTGCGACCGTGGCGATCCTCTTGCTCGTTTGTTATCCCATCGCCTATGGCATGGCCAAGGTGTTCGGGCGCTGGACCGCACCCATCACCCTCCTCCTGGTCCTGCCGCTCTTCGTCTCGGAAAACGTGCGCCTGTTCGGTTGGGTCCTCTTCCTCATGAAGGGGGGCGGCATCCTGGCCGGCATCGCCAAGACCCTGTTCGGTGTCGACCCGGGCTCGTTGCTCTATACGCCCGAAGTCGTTCTGCTCGGGATGTGCTACGTCTACTTGCCCTTCATGCTCTTTCCGATCGAGCTCGGCATCGCCATGGTGCCGAAGGATGTCGTCGAGTCGGCGAGCGATCTCGGGGCCAACCGGTGGCAGATCTTCCGCGAGATCGAATTGCCGCTCGCCATGCCGGGGATTCTGGTCGGCACGCTGCTGACCTTCGTTCTGGCCGTCGGCGCGGTCTCGGAGGCAACGATTCTCGGCGGACAGAACATCTCGGTGATCGCGCTCGATATCCGCCGCGACTTCACCTACTCGCAGAACTGGCCGGGCGGATCGGCCGTCGCCATGCTGGTGACGGTCGTAACGACTGTCCTCGTCGTCCTGCTGCTGATGAGGCTCAATCTCGACCGCCTGCTCGGGAGGCGCTGAGCATGAACCGCGACACCAAGCCCTGGGTGCGCAGCCTCCTGCTCGCCTGGACGGCGGCGATCGTCGTCTTCGTTTATCTGCCGATGGCGACCGTGATTCTGGCCTCGCTCACGAAGGCGCGTTATTTCCACTTTCCGATCAAGGAGTTCAGCTTCAAGTGGTATGGCGACACGCTGGAAGCCAACGTGACCACGACGATTCACCTCACATCGCTTTATGTCGCGATCTGCGTTGCGGTGATCGCCGCGGTGCTGGGGTTTCTGGGTGCGCTCGCCTTTGCGCGCTTCGATTGGAAGGGCCGGAGTGTTTACCAGAAAATTATCCTGGTGCCGATCTTCTTCCCCCAAGCGGTCCTGGGCCTCGCGCTGCTCCTGTGGTTTACCTTCGTCGGCGTTCTGCCCAGCTGGCAGACCGCGGCCTTCGCGCACCTCGTCTGGATCGTGCCGATCGTGACGCTGGTCATCTCGATCCAGATTTACGGCTTCGACGCCTCCATGGAAGAGGCGGCGTACGATCTCGGTGCGAGCCGCCTGCAGGTGCTCCGCGAAATCACCATTCCGGCCTTGGCACCCGGAGTCTTCTCGGGCGCGCTCTTCGCGTTTCTCTTATCCTGGGGCAACTTCCCGCTTTCCGCCTTTACAACGGGGGCCGATTCGACCGTGCCCGAGTGGCTCTATTCGAAGATGACGGTCGCCTACACCCCGATGGTTCCCGTGATCGGCACGTTCTCGGTCGTGGGCTCGTTCATCGTGCTGTTCGGCGCCTACTTCCTCTGGCGTTTCCTCAAGCGGGAACGATCGGCCTAGCGTCCTCGCCCGAGCCCGTCCGCGCCGCAACGATCCCTTGAGGCTTCGCCCCGTGAAGATTCTCGCCGTTCAGTTCTATCCGTGGGATCCGCCGGGGCCCTATCTCGAGTACTGCGCCACGGTGCACGGCGCCTATTTTTCCTACTGCCAGACCTTCCAGGACGATCCGGTGCCGCGCCGGGCCGATGCGGTCGATGGGCTCGTCATGCTGGGCGGCGCCATGGGGGCGTGCGATGAGAAGGAGTATCCTTTCCTCCTCGACGTCATCGATCTGATCCTGAGTTGCCACGAGCAGAGGAAGCCGGTGCTCGGCATCTGCTTGGGTGCGCAGCTCATCGCGCGGGCCTTTGGGGGGCGGAACTACATCTCGCCCGAAGCCGAATTCGGCTTCTTCGGGATTACGCGCACGGCTTTGGCGGATGCCGACGTGCTGCTCAACGATGCGCCGAAGGTGCCGTCGCTGCTCGAGTTCCACTTCGATACCTTCGACCTGCCGGAGCAGGCGGCCGTGCTCATGACCGGAAGCCCGTGCGTCAATCAAGCCTTCCGGATCGGCGCCACGACCTATGGCTTTCAACCTCATTTCGAGGCCTCGCCCGAGATGATGCGCGGCTGGCTTACGCTGGGTTCGAACGCCGAGATCATCAAGGCGAAGGTGCCCGCGCTTCATGCCCGTGCCTTGACCCAGATTGCCGACTGCGAGCGCCACAATCGTCCCTTCTGCACGCACGTCGCCGAGCGCTGGTTTGCGCTGTGCGCGGCGCGCCATGCGGCCGGGACGACGGCGCGCGCGCTCAAGACGCCGGCCGGAAGCGGCTGATCGCAAGTGGGGCGATCGGCGTCTGCGTCGCGCCCTCGCACACGAGCTCGGCCAGAATCGCGCCGACCGCCGGCACCAGCTGAAAGCCGTGCCCCGAATAACCGAAGGAGTGGAAGAGGCCCGCCGTCGTCGCGCTCGGGCCGAGTATGGGCAGGCCATCCGGCGTCTCGCCTTCGAGCCCGGTCCATACCCGGATGACGTGGGCGCGGGCGAGATGAGGCACCATGCGCACGGCGTGGCGCAGGCTCTCAAGGGTTGTGGGCGGCGCCACGTAGGAGCGCGCGGCTGCAAGATCGGCGACTCCGTCGCCGCCTCCGAAGATCACATTGCCGCGCGGGATCTGCCGCAGGTAGAGGTTGCCGCCCACGACGCCGAGCATCGGCTCGATGACATAGGGCAACGGCTCGGTCACGACCATCTGGGGCGTGATCGTCCTCATCGGCACGCTCTCGTTAAACCAAGCTGCCACTTCGGCGCCCCAGGCACCGGCGCAGTTGAGCAGCGCCCGGGCGCGCACGGATAACCCGTCCTCGGTGGCGATTTCGAATCCGCTGCCGATCGTCTCGGCGCCGACGACACGCACCCTCTCGCGGATCTCGGCGCCGGCCGCGCGCGCGGCGCGGGCGAAGGCGAGGCCGACAAGGCGCGGGTTGGCCTGGCCGCAGGTGGGCGACCAGGAGGCAGCGTAGGCGTCGGGGCCGAGCCATGGGAAGCGTTCGAGGAGCTCGGAACGGCCCAGCATCTCAAGCGGCACGCCGTAGTCCTGGGCCTTGGCGTTGTGGCGCTCGAGCTCGGCGGCGTCCTCCGCGTTGTGCGCGAACTTGAGGTGGCCGGTCTCGGCGTATTCGCAAGTGGTACCGACCCACTCCTCGAGCCGCCGCCAATAGTCGCTGAGCGCGCGCTCGGCGAGGGCAAGCTCCTCGAGATGCCGGCCGTTGCGGCGCACGCCCCCGAAGTTGACGCCGCTCGCGCCGGCGCCCGCATAATCCCGCTCGAGCACCAGCGCAGGCACGCCGCGGCGCGCGAGATGGAGCGCCGCGGAGCAGGCGCCGATGCCGCCCCCGATGATCGCAACTTCGGTGCGAAGCAGCGTGGCCATCAGGCCTTAGCCCCGCTCGCCGTTCGCTGCGCAAGCGGCGATGGGTAGTGGCTTGACCGGCGCTTGGCCCCTGAGCCGCCCTACCTCGTTCAGAGACACGCCGCGCGCGGCCGCCGCGATTTCGGCCGCCGCCGCGCCGCACACCCGGCCCTGGCAGCGACCCATGCCGACCCGCGAGAGTGCCTTGGCCCGGTTGAGCTCGTGCGCCCCTTGCTCGGCGAGCACCTTGCGAAGCTCGCCGACGCGCACCGCCTCGCAGCGGCACAGAATCGTCTCCTCCGCCAGCTCGGCGGCAAAGCGATGCGGGAAGGGAAAGGCCCGCTCGAGCCCGTCGCGGAAGCGCTCGAAGCGGCCCAGTCGCCGGCGCAGTGCGGCGCGCCGCTCCGTGTTCGAAGGCCCGCCGTTGTCCGCAATGAGGGCGAGAGCGGCGAGCTCGCCGCGAAGCTCCGCCGCATCGGCTCCGAGAACGCCGGCGCCGTCGCCGGCGAGATAGAGGCCCGGCACCGGCGCACGCCCCTCCTCGTCGTGCTCGGGCAGCCATTGCCGGTCGCGGGATTCGAAGCGGAACGGGCAGCGTGCGAGGTCGGCGAGCTGGGTCTCGGATTTGAGGCCGTAGCCCAAGGCCAGCGCATCGCAATCGACGCGGCGCTCGCCGGCGGCGGCGGTTAAGAAACGCAGTGCCTCTATGCGCTCGCGGCCGAGCGCTTCGAGCGGTCGGGCGCCGGCAAAATGCGGCACCCGCCGGAGCGCGAGCTTCGCCCGGTAATAGAGACCCTTAGCCAGCGTGGCGGGCAGAGACAAGAGATCGGGCAGGGCGCGCACAGCGTGCACCAGGCTCGCGCTGTCGAGAACGGCCGCGATGGCGCCGCCCGCGCGCAGGTATTGATACGCGACGAGATAGAGCAGAGGCCCGGTGCCCACGAACGCGGTGCGCCGCCCCACGAGACAGCCTTGCGCCTTGAGCGCGACCTGAGCGCCGCCCAGCGTGAACACGCCGGGCAGCGTCCAGCCCGGGAAGGGCAACACGCGATCCATGGCGCCGGTCGCGAGCAGCAGTGCATCGTAGGGCACGGTCTCGTGGCCCCGGGGCCCGAGCACGTAGGCCGAGCCCTGCCACAGGTTCCACACCAGGCTCTCGGGCCGGTAGTCGATGCGGGGAATGAGCTCATCGAAGCTCGAGTGCATGCGCACCGCCTTGTCCGCCTCGAAGCCGTAGAGCGCCTTGGCCGGGCGCAGGACCCCGCCGGGCGGCCGGCGGTAGATCTGGCCGCCGCTGCGCCAACCTTCGTCGACGACAACTGGCCGCAGACCATGGCGCACGAGCGTTTCGGCCGCGCGCGTTCCGGCCGGGCCGGCACCCACGACGAGCACGCGCAGAGGGCTCACTCGGGGCTCCGGGTGCGCACCCGCAAGCCCTCGCGGACGAGCGTCGTGCAGGCGCGCATGCGTGCGCCGGACTCGGTCAGCGTCCAGCAGTCCTGGCAGGCGCCCATGAGGCAGAATCCGGCGCGCGGGCCGTCGCCGAACTCGGAATGGCGCACGACGTGGCCGTGGAGCAAGAGGGCGGCGAGCAGCGTATCGCCCTCGAGCGCGCGCAGTGGCTCGCCGTCGACGTAGATCGTGACGGCCTGGCGCGACTCGTCGGCGACGCGCAGGAATTGAGCGGCAGCCATGGCGGGGCCTCCTTAGCCCGAAATCCGCAGCCGCACAATCGACGGTGTGTGCATCGTTCGACCGGCCTCAGAGCGAGGCGCGGCCGTAGATGCGCCCCTTCCATTCGGAGCGCCGGCCGCGCCCGTAGCGCAGCGCCGAGCTCCAGGTCATGGCGAGGAAGAGCGCGCCGATCGCGGGCATGGCGAGCGCGAGGAGGGGCGAGCGCCGGTAGTAGAGGAGCGTCGGCAGATAGCCGAGCGCCATCGCACCGAGCGCCGCCGCGGCAAGCCCTTTGGCGAGCGCGCCGGGAAAGGCGACAAGGGCGAGCGGTGGCACGGCACAGGCGACGAGAAAGACCGCGCTGACGGCGATCAAGAGCAGCGGTGAATAATGGAGCTGCGTATAGGCCGAGCGCGCGACCATGTTCCAGATATCGGCGAACCGGGGATAGGGGCGCAGGCTCACGGCCGAGTGGGTGAGCCCGATGAAGGTGCACACGCCGGTGTTCTTGATCTTGCGTGCGAGCGTGCAGTCGTCGATCAGCGCACCCTTGAGGCTGGCGAAGCCGCCGATGGCCTCGAGCGCCGGTGCCTCGATCAGGATGCAGCCGCCGGCCGCGGCCGCGACCCACGGCGAGCGCGAGTTGGCGAGCGCGAAGGGATAGAGCAACTTGAAGAAGTAGACGAAGGCGGGCATGAGCAGCTGCTCCCAGGCGTTCGCCATGCGCAACTCCGCCATGAGCGAGACCAGGCCGAAGCCCTGCGCCGCTTTCTCCTTCAGCGTCGCGATCGTGTTGGGTTTCAGCGCGATGTCCGCATCGAGCAAGAGGAGGTAGCGCGTGCGCGCGTTCTTGCGCGCCTGCTCGAGCGCCCAGGGCTTGCCGCTCCAACCGTTCGGCAAGGCCGCGCCCGTGACGACGGAGAGCCCGGGCAGACCGGTGCGCCGGGCGGCCTCGGCGGTGCCGTCCTGCGATTGATCGTCGACGACGATGGCCGAGAGGCCGGGTCCCTGGTGCGCGAGGGCTTCGAGTGTCGTCCCGATGACCGCGGCCTCGTTGCGCGCCGGGATCAGCACGCTCACGTCGCTCAAATCCGTACCGCTCTGCGCCTCGGCGGGAGCGTCGAGCCGCTCGCGCGTGCTCCAGGGCCGCCAGGGCAGAAGCAGGATGCTGGTCCAGATGGCGCAGGCGAGCGCGGCCAAGATCGCTCCGGTCATCGCCGGCTCACGATCCCTCCGCGCTCAATACCCGCGCAGGAACGTGAGCGCGATGCCGCCGATGATGAGGAGCGTGCCCAGAACCTGCGGCCAGCCGAACGGCTCCTTGAGGAGAAAGATCGAGGCGAGGGCGACCACGGCGATGGTCCCGCCCACGATGAAGGGCACGGCGACGTTGGCCTCGATGCTCCGGGTCTGGCCGATGCCGGAGAACAGGTAATAGTAGGCGATCTCCGCCGTGCCGATCGAGATTCCGGCCACGGTGGCCCACAGGAACGCGCGCGGCGGGAGCGTGAAGACGTGGCCGCCCTGCAGCTTGAGCGCGCCGAAGAAGACGAGCGAGGCGATGAGCGTCATGGCCTGCATGGTCATGGTCGCGAGCACGGTCGAGGTCGTGCCCGCGGGCACATGGCCCGTCGCGAGCTTGATGAACAGGTTGTAGCCCGCGTAGGCCGCGGTGACGAAGGCAAGCAGAAAGATCGTTACCATGGCGCGGTTCCGAGGGCGCCGGAGCGCTCAGCCATTGGCGCTGCGCAGGAGGGTGTTGGCGAGCACGTTGCGCCACGGCAGGAGGGTGGCGGTC
>CAZVZP010000049.1:8002-10087 GCA_964631625.1 uncultured Hyphomicrobiales bacterium
AGCCGGCGATCAGGTCCTCGGGCGCGGTGTTCTCGATCTCGGCGTGGCTGATGCCGCCGATCGAAGGCACGAAGATCATGCCAGTGGGCGCGATCTTCGAGATGAACACCGCGTCGTGGCCCGGCCCGGAGTGCATGCGCTGGTAGGAGAGCTGGAACTCGCGGGTCACTTCCTCGACGGTGTCGCAGCACGACTTCTCGAAGGTCACGGGGGCGATGTTGGAGAGTTCTTTGATCTCGAGTCCCACCTTGCGCCGCTTGGCCACGCTCCCCGCGAGCTCGCGGAAGGCCGTGACGATGCGTTCGAGCTTGTCCGCGGTCTTGCCCCGGATGTCGACCGTGAACCGCGCCTCGCCCGGGATGACATTGACCGAGTTGGGCTTGAGCCAGGCGCAACCGACCGTGAGCCGCCCGTCCGCGCCCGCGTGCTTCGTGGGAAGGCTTTCCGCGCCGGCGATGATCTCGGCCGCGGCCATCATCGGATCGCGACGACCCTCCATCGGCGTCGAGCCCGCGTGGTTCTGGCTTCCGGCGATCGTGATCTCGAGCCATTGGATGCCGAACACGCCTTGGACCACGCCCACGCGCAGCTTCTTCTCTTCGAGCACCGGGCCCTGCTCGATGTGCAGCTCGAAGTAGCGGTGGAGCGGCCCGGCCTTGCACGGCACGCCGCCCCTGTAGCCGATGCGGGCGATCTCGCCGCCTTGCGTGACGCCTTCCTCGCGGTTCTCGCGCGCGTAGGCGTAATCGAGCGAGAACACGCCGGCGTAGACCCCGCTGCCCACCATCGAGGGCGCAAAGCGGCTGCCCTCCTCGTTCGACCAGTTCACCACCTCGATCGGGCGCTTGGGCTTGATGCCCTGGTCGATCAGCGTGTTGATCGACTCGAGCGCGGCGATCACGCCGTAGGCACCGTCGTACTTGCCGCCGGTCGGCTGGGAGTCGAGGTGCGAGCCCGACATCACGGGCGCAACCTCGCTCGAGCCGTAGCGCGCGAAGATGTTGCCCATCTCGTCGATCTTGACCGCAAGGCCGATCTCCTTGCACCAGCGCACGAACAGATCGCGGCCTTGCTTGTCGAGGTCGGTGAAGGCGAGCCGTGTGACCCCGCCCTTGGGCGTCGCGCCGATCTTCGCCAGCTCGGCGAGCCGGCGCAGCAGGCGCTCGCCGTCGACCGTGATGCTCTCACCCATCGTAACGATCATCCCCCGGAACGCAGGGCCGCCATTCTAGCCGATGGGAAGAGCCGGACAAGGCAGCCTAGAAACGCTCCAGTCCGTATTCCGCCAGCGGAACTTCGGGCGTGTGCCCCGTCGCCAGATCGGCGACCAAGCGGCCGCTGCCGCAGGCCAGCGTCCAGCCCAGCGTGCCGTGGCCCGTATCGAGGAACAGGTTGCGGTAGGCTGTGGCGCCCAGGATCGGTGCGCCGTCGGGGGTCATGGGCCGCAGGCCCGCCCAGAACTCGGCGCGCGCCGGATCGCCGGCGCGCGGGAAGAGGTCGAGCAAGCCGGAGAGAACCGCGCGGGCGCGCACGGGGTTGAGCGTCAGGTCGTAGCCCGCAAGCTCCGCCGTGCCCGCGGCGCGCAGGCGCGCGCCCAAGCGCGCGATCACGATCTTGCGCGCCTCATCCCCGATGCTGATCTCGGGCACCCCGCTGGCCCCCTCGACGGGAAGCGTCACCGAGTAGCCCTTGACCGGGTAAATCGGCAGGCGCAGCCCGAGCGGACGCACGATCGCCGCGCTGTCGCAGCCGAGAGCAAGCACGTAGGCATCGGCCTCGCACGCTCCGTCGTCGGTCAAGGCCGCGACGATGGTCGTGCCGGACGCGCGCAGAGCGCGAAGCCGACGGTTGAACTCGAAGCGCACACCGCGCCGCTCGAGTGCGGCGGCGAGCCCTTCGGTGAAACGGCGGGCATCGCCGCTGGCATCCTGCGGGTAATGAATGCCGCCGGCGATCGCGGACCGGCGCTCGGCCAACGCGGGCTCGAGCTCGACGCACTCGCTCGCCGACAGCACGCGCGCGGCAGCGGGCGATACTTCGGCGGCGGCGCGCTTCTCGCGTTCAAACGCGCGGGGCTCTCGGCAG
>CAZVZP010000049.1:10097-11671 GCA_964631625.1 uncultured Hyphomicrobiales bacterium
TCTGAGGCGGAGGTGGGCTCGTGACGCCGCCGCGCGCGGCCCCAAGCCCGGAGTTTTCCTCGCCGCTGGCCCCCGCGCTCCGGCACTTTCTCGCGTTCAAACGCGCGGGGCTCTCGGTAGAGCTCCAAGATGCCGCGCGTCCGGTGATCGAAGTCGAGGGGGATGTCCACGAGCAGGTCGCTCAACATGCGGCGGCTGTAGAGACCGAGCGCAAGCAGGCGGGCGCGGTTGAGCCTCGCACGCGCGGGCGTGCAGTTGCGCAAGAAGCGGAACACCCAGGCCGCGAGCGCCGGGTCGGCGCGGAGCCGGAGCTTGAACGGGCCGTCCTCGCGCAGGAGCGAGCCGAGCGCGATCGGGATGGCCTCGGGGTTGGCCCAAGGCCCGGCCGATTCGGCCGAGAGCTGACCGCCATTGGCGTAGCTCGTGGCTTGAGCCACGGAGCCTGCGCGCTCGATAACCGTCACTTGGGCGCCCGCGCGGGCAAGGAAATACGCGGCTGCGACCCCGACCACGCCGGCGCCCAGCACGACAACCTTCATGGGGCGCCGAGATGCGCTTCGAGATCGACGAGCCGCGCCAGCACGAGGCAGGCGCGGCCGGCCTCGAAGAAATCGGCCTCGCCGATGCCGACGAAACGGATGGGAACGAGCGCCGCCGCCGCCATGTCGGCGTGGGAATCGCCGGCGAACAGCGCCGCATCCGCCGCCACGCCGCAGCTCGCGAGATCGCTAGCGATGAGGCGGTCTTTGCTCCAACCGGGCGCGGTCGAATAAGCGGCATGGAACAGCCCGCCGATGCCGAGCGCTTCGAGCGCCTCGCCGATGACGCCGCTAGGTGTGCCGGTGACGAGCGCGAGGCGCCGGCGCGCCTGCTCGCGCGCCAAGAACTCCGCGACGCCCTCGAACAGCCGGATTCCCGGGCGCGCCTCCCGCTCGAGCCGGGCGAACCGCTCCGCAGCGGCGGCCTCCTCGTCGCTTTCGATCGTGCGACCCAGAAGCTTGTGCGCGGCGAGGGCGAAGATGCGCGCGCGGCCGATGCCGGCCTGCGAGCGGTAGAAGCGGGCGGCGTCTTCGGCGCCGATGCCGAGCGGGGCTAAGGCCTCGGCGAAGGCTTCGCTCTTGCCGCTCATGGAATCGGCCACTACGCCGTCGAAATCGAGATAGAGTGCGCTGCAGCGGAGCATGGGCGCGCCGCATGGTGGCCGCTGAAGCGCCAGCGGTAAACCACTATTTTGCATCGCCCGGCAAGGGGGGCATGTGGATACCGTCGCACGCCTTAGGGCCGAGTTCGAAGCGCCGGGCCTCTATCTCGACGAGCCCGAGGCGCTGCGCCCCTTTGCCGTCGACTGGACCGGCAAATTCCGGGGCGCGACGCCGCTCGTCGCCCGGCCGCGCTCGACGGAGGAGGTGAGCCGTTTGCTCGCCGCGTGCAACCGCGCGGGCATCGCCGTCGTGCCCCAAGGCGGCAACACGGGGATGGTGGGCGGCTCCGTGCCGAGAGGCGGCGAGGTGGTCTTAAGCCTAAGCCGCATGAACCTTTTTTTTAATTATGCGTCGGCCACCGAGACCGTCCAG
>CAZVZP010000049.1:11681-14901 GCA_964631625.1 uncultured Hyphomicrobiales bacterium
ACCCGCGCTACGGGTGCCTGTACAAGTCCCACTTGAGGTAGGCGCCCAGCGCCTCGGCCAGGACGTCGGCGGTATGGCCGCGGGTCATGCCGGCGTGGTGCTCGAAGCCTTGCACCGCGAGCTGGCCGAACGCGGCCGTGCCTTCGCGGTCGATCTCGGGGCGCGCGGCTCCTGCCAAGTGGGTGGCATGATCGCGACCAATGCGGGCGGCATCAAGGTCTTGCGCTACGGCCACATGCGCGAGCAGCTGCGCGGGCTCGAGGTGGTGCTGGCGGACGGCAGCGTGCTCTCGAACTTAAACCGCCTGCGCAAGAACAACACCGGGCTCGACCTCAAGCATCTGTTCGTGGGCTCGGAAGGAATCCTGGGCGTCATCACCCGCGCCGTGCTGCAGACGCGGCCGCTCTGGACCGCGCGCCAGACCGCGCTGTTCGGCCTGCCGGCGCCCGCGGGCTTGAGCGCGCTCGCCGCCTATCTGATGCGAAGCCTCGACGGCCTGTCTTCGCTCGAGTTTCTCTTGCGCGATGCGCTCGATCTCGTGCTCGCCCATCAGCCGCAGGCGCGCGATCCCTTTGCCGCGCGCCACGGGGCCTATGTGTTGGCCGAGACCGAGTCCGCGCAGGATCGGGACGGGGAGCCCGTGCTTTCGGTGCTCGCGGGCGCGCTCGGCCAGGGGCTTGCGGCCGATGCGCTCATCGCCGAGAGCGAAGGCCAGCGCGCGGACTTCTGGCGCCTGCGCGAGACCATCGCGGAAGCGATCGGCAAGACCGGGTTGACGCACAAGTTCGACGTCACGGTGCCGCCCGGCGCCATCCCCGCGTTCATCGAGCGGGTGGCCGCGCTGGCCTCGAGATTCGAGGGCCTCGTGCCGATCCTCTTCGGCCATCTGGGCGATGGCAACGTGCACGTCAATCTGATGCAGGGCAAAGGGTTGGCGGAGGCCCCCTTCCGCGCTCTCGAAGGGCGGCTCGGCGAAGCGGTCTATGGCCAGGTGCGGGATCTCGGCGGCAGCGTCAGCGCCGAGCACGGCATCGGTGTCTTGAAGCGCGCCTATCTCGGCTACTCGCGCACGACGGGCGAGATCGCGCTGATGCGCCGCATGAAGGCGCTGCTCGACCCCAAGGGCATCCTCAACCCGGGGGTAATGTTCGAGCCTTAAGACCTCGGAGCCCGGGAAGAGCGGCGGGTTCTGGTTCGCTCAGGAGCCCGGCTCGTGCCGCGCCCGCGGCGCCGCGGCTTAGCCAAGGAACTGCCGAGCCCAATTCAGCTTTTGGGGTGGCAGGCTTGACAGGGCCGAGGGCCGCTACTATCAATTGGCACTCATCGATCCAGAGTGCTAACCGCCGATCCGGGCCCCGTGGGGGGCCAGTCATCAGGGAGAATAGGCCATGAAATTCAAACCTTTGTACGATCGCGTCCTGATCGAACAGCTGGAGGAGGAGGAGCGCACCACGGGCGGCATCATCATTCCGGACACCGCCAAGGAGAAGCCGATGCAGGGCCGCGTGATTGCAGTCGGCCCCGGCCAGCGCGACGAGGCGGGTGAGATTCATCCGCTCGAGGTCAAGGCCGGCGACCGGGTGCTCTTTTCCAAGTTCTCGGGCACCGAGGTCAAGATGCCCGAGGGCGAGTACCTCATCGTGCGCGAATCCGACGTTCTCGCCATCATCGAGGGTGCGGCGCAGGAGAAGGCCGCCAAGAAGAAGCGCGCAGCCTAGCTCTGACCTCCGGGCAAGGCCTTCGGGAGAGCCGCCATGACGGCGAAGAACGTGGTCTATGCGGCGGAAGCCCGGCGCCGGCTCATGGCCGGCGCCAACATGTTGGCCGATGCGGTCGAGATCACGCTCGGGCCCAAGGGCCGCAACGTGCTGCTCACGCGCTCCTTCGAACGGGGCATCCGGGTGACCCGCGACGGCGTCACCGTCGCCAAGGAGATCGAGCCCGAAGGCAAGTTCGAGAACATGGGCGCCCGCCTCTTGCGCGTCGTGGCGATGAAGACCGGCGATGAGGCGGGCGACGGCACCACGACGGCCACCGCGCTCGGCCGGGCGATCGCGGTCGAGGGCATGAAGGCGGTGGCGGCCGGCATGAACCCGATCGACCTCCGGCGCGGGGTGGATCGGGCGGTCGAGGCCGTGACCCTCTGGCTCAGCCAGCAGGCGCGCCCTGTCAAGGGCGAGCAGGACATCGCGCAGATCGCCAGGGTCTCCTCCAACGACGACGCCGAGATCGGGGAGACCCTCGGCCCGCTCCTCACCAAGCTCGGCAAGGACGGGCTGCTCACGATCGAGCACGGCAAGACCGCCACGACGACAATCGATTATGTCGAGGGCATGAAGTTCGACCGCGGCTACCTCTCGTCCTACTTCGTCACCGATCGGCAGAAGATGCGCTGCGAGCTCGAGGACGTGTTCGTTCTCCTGCACGAACAGAAGATCACGGCCCTGCGCTCGCTCGTTCCCCTGCTCGAGCAGGTGGTGCGCGCCAAGAGGCCCTTGCTCGTGCTGGCCGAGGAGATCGAGGCGGAACCGCTCGCGGCGCTCGTCGCCAACAACGTACGCCGCGCGCTCCGTTGCGTGGCGGTCAAGACTCCCGGTTTCGGCGACCGGCGGAAGCACATCCTCAAGGACCTGGCGATCCTGACCGGCGGCGAGGTCATCTCGAGCGAGCTCGGGCTTAAGCTCGAGAACACGACGCTCAAGATGCTCGGCCGCGCCAAGAAGATTCGGGCCGAGCACGACTCGACGATGATCATCGGCGGCGGGGGGAGCAAGGCCGCTATCGCGGCGCGCTGCGAGGAGTTGCGCAAGGAGATCGCGGAGACGACCGCGACCTACGACAAGGAGAAGCTTCAGCAGCGGCTCGCCCATCTGGTGTCCGGTATCGCCGTGATTCGCGTCGGGGGCGCGACCGAGACCGAGGTCAAGGAGAAGAAGCAGCGCTACGACGATGCGTTCAACGCCACCCGCGCCGCGATGGAGGAAGGCGTCGTCGCGGGCGGCGGCGTGGCGCTGGTGCACGCCCGCCGTGCGCTCAACGGACTCAAAGGCGAGAACGCCGATCAGGATGCAGGCATCGCCGTCGTGCGCCGTGCGCTCGAGGCGCCGGCCCGGCGCATCCTCGCCAATGCGGGAGAGAATGCCCCCTATGTCGTGAGCAAGATCGGCGAGGGGCCAGGGCCCAACTACGGCTACGACGTGATCGGCCGGCGCTACGGCGA
>CAZVZP010000050.1:0-591 GCA_964631625.1 uncultured Hyphomicrobiales bacterium
CAACGTCATCCTGATCATGACCACGAACGCGGGCACCGGCGATCTGGCCAAGCCCGCGGTCGGCTTCGCGCGCGACGTGCGCGTGGGCGACGACGAGGAGGCGATCAAGCGCCTGTTCACGCCCGAGTTCCGCAATCGGCTGGATGCGACCATCACCTTCGCGGTGCTCGCGCGCGAGACCGTCCTCAAGGTGGTCGACAAATTCATCCTGCAGCTCGAGAACCAGCTTGCGGACCGCAACGTGAGCTTCGAGCTCGACGAGGCGGCGCGCGCCTGGCTCGCGGACAAGGGCTACGACCAGACCTACGGCGCCCGGCCCTTGGCGCGCGTGATCCAGGAGCACGTCAAGAAGCCGCTGGCCGACGACCTCCTGTTCGGTGCGCTCCAGCACGGCGGCCGCGTCAAGATGAGGCTCGAGGGCGACAAGCTCGCCTTCGAGATTCTGCCCGACCCGCCCCGTCCGCCGTCGGCGAAGAAGGGCCGGGGTGAGCCCGGCGGCCCGACGAAACTGCCGGAGCTCGCGGGCTAGGCGGTGTCCCTCCCGCTGCTCGCAGGGCTGCGCATCCTCGATCTCTCGCAATACCTGCCGGG
>CAZVZP010000050.1:601-14861 GCA_964631625.1 uncultured Hyphomicrobiales bacterium
TAATTCTCGCGGACCTGGGCGCCGACGTGGTGCGCATCGAACCGCCGGGCGGCGAGCCCATGCGGCGCATCGGGCCGCTCGATCGCGGCGGGCTTTCCGCCTGGTACAAGCAGGTCAACCGGGAGAAGCGCGTGGTCGAGCTCGATCTCAAGGGGGAGCCCGGCAAACGCCTCTTCGAAGAGTTGATCGAGGCGGCCGATGGGCTGCTCGAATCCTACCGGCCGGGCGTGCTCGCGCGGCTCGGCTTCTCGCCCGAGCGCCTGCGCGCGCTCAACCCTTCGCTCGTCGTCTGCTCGCTCTCCGGCTGGGGACAGACGGGGCCCTATCGCGAGCGTGGCGGGCACGACGTGAACTACATGGCGCTCATGGGTGGCCTCGCGCTCTCCGGGCCGGCCACGGCGCCTTCGATCGGCTACCCGCAGGTCGCCGATTACGCGAGCGGCGTTAACGCGGCGCTCTGTCTCACGGCGGCGCTCTTGCGCCGCGAACGCACCGGCGAGGGAGCCTACCTCGACACCTCGATCGCCGAGAGCGTGCTGCCGTGGCAGGGATGGAGCCTGACCGCACTGCAACGGCCGGGCCTGGTGGTTGAGCGCGCGAGCATGATGCTGAACGGCGGCGCCGCCTACTACCAGATCTATCGCACCAAGGACGGCGCCTTCATCACCTTGGGCGCGATCGAGGAGAAGTTCTGGCGCAACTTCTGCACCGCGCTCGGGCACCCCGAATGGGCCGAGCGCCAGCACGAGCCGTTGCCCCAGCGCGCGCTCATCGGCGAGGTCGCGGCGCTCATCGCGGGCAAGACGTTGGCAGAATGGGAAGCGGTCTTCGAGAACGTCGATTGCTGCTTCGAGCCGGTGCATCCCTTGGGCGCGGTGCCCGGCCATCCGCAGATTAGGGCGCGCGGACTCGTGCGCGTGCACGAGGGCGAGGACCCCTTCAGCGAGGTGCTGTTTCCGGCCTGGCTCGACGGCGCGCCGCCGGCGGAGCGTCGCCCCATCCGCTTCGCAACCGCCGAAGACGTGCTTGGCGACTGGTCGCGCGCGCCGGAGGGTCAGCGTCCGTCCTTGCGGAAGGGCAGGTAGCCCGCGAGCGCGTCGAGTTCCTCGGCGCGGTGCCCCCGTTCCGCGGCGAGATAGCGGGCGATGGGCTCGCGCAGCGCGGGATCGCGGATGAAGTGCGCGCTGAAGGTTGCGACCGGCTCGTAGCCGCGCCGCAGCTTGTGCGGCCCCTGAACACCCGCCTCGATGCGCTCAAGGCCCTGCGCGATGGCGAACTCGATCGCCTGGTAATAGCAGAGCTCGAAGTGAAGGCAAGGGTGCTCCTCGAGCGCACCCCACTGGCGCCCGTACAGCGCGTGAGGCCCGAGCAGGTTGAGCGCGCCCGCGACGATGCGACCCTGGCGCCGCGCGAGCGCGAGGACAAGGTTTTGCGGCATGGCCTCGCCGATCATGGAGAAGAACGCTCGCGTCAGATAAGGGAGGCCCCACTTGCGCTCGCAGGTCTCGACGTAGCAGGCAAAGAAGCCCTCCCAGTGGCGCTCCTCGATTCGATCGCCGGTGAGCACCTCGATGTCGAGCCCCGGGGTGCCCTGGGCGATGCGCCGCTCCTTGCGGATCTGCTTGCGGTGGCGCGCCGAGAGGGAGTCGAGGAAATCCTCGAAATTGCCGTAGCCGCGATTGCGCCAGTGGAATTGCACGTCGCGGCGCAGCAGAAAACCGGCCTCGCCCAGCCGGCGCCATTCCTCAGGCGTCGTGAAGACGATGTGGAGCGAGGAGACCGCCAAGGCTTCGGCCGCGCGCTGTGCGCCCTCGATCAGCAGGCGCTCCGCCTCCCTCGGCGTGTCGGGGCGGAGCAGCAGCCGGCGCCCGGGCACGGGCGTGAACGGCACGCCCGCCTGAAGCTTCGGGTAATAGCGTCCGCCGGCGCGCTCGTAGGCCTCGGCCCAGCCCTGGTCGAATACGTACTCGCCCATCGAGTGGCTCTTGAGATAGAGGGGCAGGAGGCCCAGCACCCGGCCGCTGCCATCCTCGAGCGCCAAGTGCTGAGGCAGCCAACCCTGTTCGCGCACCGCCGAGCCGCTGTCCTCAAGCGCCTGGATGAAGGCGTGCGCCAATGTCGGGTTCGCTACGCCGGCGCAGGCGTTCCACGCTTCGGCGGAAATCGCGCCCGCCCCGGAGAGGACGCGCAGCCTCGCCTGGGCTGGCGCATCGGTCGCGGGCGTCGCACTCATGCGCGCAAGCTTAGCCCTGCCGTAGCCGGTCCGGCCAGAGCGGCCGCGCCGGCTGAGCCTTGCAGCCAAGCATTAGAGATCGAGCCGGCCCATGGCCGAGATGTCGCGCGGGTCCTGCACGAGATGGAGGAGGCTCGGCCCTTCGGCCTTGAGCGCCTCGTCGAAGGCCGCCTCGAACTCTTCGGTGCGGGCGATGCGGAACGACTTCGCGCGGTAGGCGCGGCCCAGCAGCGCGAAGTCCGGGCTCGGCAGGCGCACGGCGAAGGCGTGCTCGGGCCCGTAGCGCTGGTGCTGATGCATGAGGATGGTGCCGAAGCCCTCGTTGTCGCACACGAGCACGATCAGGGGCAGCTTGAGGTTGGCCGCGATCGACAGCTCCTGGCCCGTCATCATGAAGCCGCCGTCGCCCACGAAGGCGACCGCGCGCCGATCGGGGCGCAAGAGCGCCGCGGCGAGTGCGGCGGGCACCGCGTAGCCCATGGCGCCCGAGGTGGGGCTCGCTTGGCCGCGCGCCGCGCGGTAGGGAAAGTAGCGCTGCACCCAGCCGGCGAAGTTGCCGGCGTCGTTGGTGATCACATCGCCCGAACCCAGCCGGCGCCCGACGGTTTCGACGATGCGCGCCATGTCGAGAAGGCCCACGGGCGCGACCTTGGGGTCGTTCCCCGGCGTTGCGAAGGCGATCTGCTCGGCATGATAACGGGCGCGCCAGCGCAGCCGGTCGGCCGAAGGCGGCCTGCCCTCGAGGGCGCGGATCAGCGCATCGAGCGTGGGCGCTACAGGGGCTTCGATCGCGACGTCGGCGCCGTGGCGCGCCAGCACCGTGGGCTCGGGATAGACGTGGATGAGCGTCTGATCGGGACGGATCAGCCTGCCCTCTTCGGTCGTGATGTCGTCGAGCCGGCAGCCGAGTGCGATCGCAAGGTCGCATTCCTGCCACAGGCGGCGCTGAAACTCGGCGCGGCCGATGCCGAAGTGGCCGAGATAGCCGGCATGGTCGCAGGCGATCGAGCCCTGCCGGCGCCACGCCGCGACGACGCCGGCGCCGATACGCTCGGCAAAGGTTGCCAGCAGCGCCGACGCCTCCTCGTGGCCGACGAGCCCGCCCGCGATGATCACCGGGTGCCGGGCTTCGGCGATGAGCGCCGAGGCGCGCCGGATCGCCGCGCCATCCGGTATCGGCGCGGCGGCACGCGGAATAGCGGCGGCGCGGGCGACCGCTTCGCCCTCGCTCACGTCCTCGGCCAGCACCACGACCACCGGCCCGGGCCGGCCCGAGAGCGCCAGCGCCCAGGCCTCGGCCGTCGCGGCGGCGAGGTCGCGCGCGGAATCGGGCACGAGCACGCGCTTGGCGATTGCGCCGAACATCGACTGATAATCGATCTCCTGGAAGCTCTCGTGGCCGAGCCGCGCGCGCGGCACTTGGCCCACGAACAGGATCAGGGGAGTCGAATCCTGCGCCGCGGTGTGCACGCCGATGGCCGCGTTCGTCGCACCGGGGCCGCGGGTAACGAAGCACAGGCCGGGCCGGCCGGTGAGCTTGCCGCAGGCGTCGGCGGCGAAAGAGGCGCCGCTCTCGTGGCGCGTCGGCACGAACAGGAAGCGCCCGCTGGCGCGCCGCATGGCCTCGAGCACCGCAAGGTAGCTCTCGCCGGGCACGCCAAAGGCAAGCCGCGCGCCCGCCGCGATCAGCGTCTCGACGAGGGCGACACCTCCCGTCACGGTTCGATTTCCGACCGGCTCACGCGATCTCGAACAGGGCGTCGACCTCGACCGCACAGTTGAGCGGCAGCACGTTGGTCGCAATCGCGGTGCGCGCGTGCTTGCCGGCTTCGCCGAACACCTCGACCATGAGGTCGGAGGCCCCGTTCGCCACCTTCGGCTGATCGATAAAGCCGTCGGCCGAGGCCACGAACACGCCGAGCCGCACGCAACGCGTGACGCGGTCGAGATCGCCGTGGCAGGCCTCGCGCAGCTGGCACAAGAGGTTGATCGCGCACAGCCGCGCCGCCTGCCGAGCGTCCTCGAGCGCGAGGTCCTTGCCCACCCGGCCCTTCCATTTGATCTCGCCGTTCTCGATCGGCACCTGGCCCGAAATCGCCACGAGCGAGCCGGTCTTGACGAAGGGCACATAGTTGGCCACGGGCTTGGCCGGCGCCGGCAAGTCGATCCCCAGTTCCTTCAGCCGCGCGTCGATCCGTCCCGCCATGCTGCCCTCCTCGGGCTCATCTCCCGAAGCCGGATCATAGTCGCCCGCCCCAAGCCTGGCGATTCCCTTTGGGCCAGCGCTCGAAGACGAAAAAGAAGGCCGGCGCCCGTGGCCGGGGCCGGCCCCATTCCAATGGCGAAAACTTCGGTCGAGGCCCGGCTTTAGGCGCCGCCCGAGCCTTCGTTGACGCGGCGCAGATCGCGGCTGCGGTGCGGGAAACGGGGACGCAGGACTCGCTCGTCCCGGTGCTTGTTGGAATACATCGCGCGGTCGGCGCGCACCATCAAGCTCTCGTGCTCGTCCTCGTCGTCGTAAGTCACGACGCCGAAGCTCGCGTGGATGGGGATGCCGACGCCGCCGTAGGCCACCGTGGACGTGTTGACGAGGCGCTCGAGCTCGCGCGCGCGGGTGAGGCCGTCCTCGGTCGGCGAGTTGGCGATCAAGACCGCGAATTCGTCCCCGCCGAGCCGGGACACGATGTCGGTCGCCCGCACGTGGCTCGCGAGCAGCTCGGCAATCCGGTGCAACACCTCATCGCCCGCTTGGTGGCCGTAGAGGTCGTTGATCTTCTTGAATTCGTCGATGTCCATGTACATCAGGACGCCGCCCGTGCGATAGCGCTTGGCCTCCGCGAGGGCGCGCCGCAGTTCGCGGCTGAAGCCGCGGCGATTGACGAGGCCGGTCAGCTCGTCGGTGATCGAGAGCGCTTCGAGAACGGCGATCCGCTGGGTCTGCTCGGTGATGCGCTGCTCCGCCTCGGCGGCGACCGCGAGCAGGCGCTCGAGCAGCGCGCGCTGATCGACCTCGGCGCCCGAGCCGCCGCGCCGGATCGAGCGTGCGAGCCGATCGGCAACGAGCCCGACGCTGGTCACGAGCCCCGGATTGGACGGGAGCTGGGTTTGGATCGTTCCGCTCAATTGCGCCATCTCTTCAATCCTCCACGGCGTCGCCTGGGCTGCCTGAAACGAGATCCGGAAGGCTCTGCTTGCGACCCCTGGCCGGAGCCTCCCTCACGTCCGCACACGCAAGGGGTGTGCCACCGGCCGGCACTGAATTTATCGATATAAACCAGAAGCTTACGTGGATCCAGCGGGCTTTGGCGGGAGCTTCTGCGGGAGCGCCGGAGGGTGCGGGGGCGGCAAGATCCGCCCGCTCTCAAGCGACCCGGTCGGGCGGCTCGCGTCCGGCGAAGAAGGCGTCCAGGTTGTCGAGCGCGCGAAAGCCCATGGCGTTGCGAGTCTCGAGAGTGGCGCTGCCGAGGTGGGGGAGAAGAAAGGTGTTGGGCAGCGTCCGGTAAGCCGGGTGCACGTTGGGCTCTCCGCGATAGACGTCGAGCCCGGCGGCAGCGAGCTTGCCCGAGCGCAGCGCCGCGATGAGCGCCCCGTCGTCCACCACGTCGCCGCGCGCCGTGTTGACCACGATCGCTCCGTCGGGCAAGAGCGCGATGCGTTCGGCGTTCAAGAACGAGCGCGTGGCCTCGTTCAGCGGGCAATGCAGCGAGAGGAAGTCGCATACGGGCAACATCGTCTCGGTTTTCTCGTGGAAGATCGCGCCGTCCTCGACCTCGGCCGGTGCGCGCACCACGTCATAATAATGAATCTCGAGATCGAAGCCCCGCGCGCGCTTGGCGACGGCCCGCCCGATCCGGCCGAAGCCCACGATGCCGAGGCGCTTGCCGGAGAACTCGGTGCCGAGCAGGTGCGTCGGCCCCCAACGCTGCCAGGCGTTGCCGCGCATGATGGCTTCGCCCTCGCCGGCGCGCCGCGCCGCGCCGAGAAGCAGCAGCATCGCGATGTCGGCGGTGGCGCGGGTGAGCACATCCGGCGTGTTGGTGACGATAAGGCCACGCGCCCGGGCCGCCGCCAGATCGATGTGATCGAAGCCGACCGAGAAGGAGGCGACGATCTTGACCGAGGCGCTCAGGCGCTCGATCAGGCTCTGGCCGATCCTCTCGGTCGGCGCGACGAGCAGGGCATCGGCGCCTTGGGCGCCCGCCACAATGGCCGCTTCGTCGAGGGCTGCGTCGTCGGCGTTGAGGCGCGCAGCATAGTCGCGGGCCGCGCGCGCCTCGACCGCCTCGGGCAGCCGGCGGGTGAGGAGCAGGACGGGCTTCTTGGCCATGCGTCTTGTCCGGTTATCGCTTCGGCCCATCATAGCCGAGCGAGGATTGCGCCACCCGCGGCCCGCTCCCGGGGCCGCCGGCCGTGCGCCGGCCGATTTGACCCTAGCCCCGTCTTCTCCTAGCTTTGGGCCCCGCGATAGAGGCGCTCGATCAGACCCCGGGGCCATCGCCGGGGCGAGGGGACGGAGCAAGGAGTTCGGGAGCGATGTTGTTCGGCAAAAAGAAGAAGGACAGCGGCGCCGACGTCCGCATCTATTTCGCTTCGGATCTGCACGGTTCGACGGTGTGCTTCAAGAAGTTCATCAACGCCGCACAATTTTACGGCGCCAACGTGTTGCTCATGGGCGGCGACATGACGGGCAAGGCCGTCATGCCGATCGCCGAGCAGGCGGACGGCAGCTTCCTCGCGGACCAGGCGGGCCAAACCCTGAAGCTCAAGTCGAGGGAGGAGGTCGACCACTTCGTCAAGCGCACGACGAACATGGGGCTCTACCCCCATGTCATGACGGAGGCCGAGTACCGGCGCCTGAAGGGCAGTCCCGACGACCAGCACGAGCTGTTCAAGAGGCTCGTGCTCGAGCGCGTGCGCGAGTGGTGCGATTGGGGCGGCGAAAAGCTCAAGGGCTCGAACGTCATCCTCATGACCATGCCGGGCAACGACGATTTTCTCGAGATCGACGAGATTCTGTCCAAGCACCCGGCGGTCCGGTTTCACGAGATGGAGGTGACCGAACTCGACGGCTTCCAGATGCTCCACGTCGGCGGCTCCAACCCGACACCCTGGAACACCGAGCGGGAGTTCACCGAGGACGAGTACGTGAAGAAGTTCGAGCAGCTGGCGCCGCTGGTGCGCGACATGCGGCGCTGCGTCTTCGACGTCCACGTGCCGCCGCACGGCACGGTTCTGGACCAGTGCCCCAAGCTCGACGCAAACCTCCAAGTGGTCTACGACATGGGCAACCCGGTGCAGATGCACGCGGGCTCGACTGCCGTGCGCCAGGCGATCGAGAAGTTCCAGCCCTTGCTCGGCCTCCACGGCCACATCCACGAGGGCCGTGGCCGCATCACCATCGGCAAGACGGTGTGCGTCAATCCCGGCAGCGTTTACCACGAAGGCCTCCTGCAAGGCATCCTCGTGGCCTTGGGCGAGGGGGGCATCAAAGACATCCAATTGTTGCAAGGCTGATCGGCCCTGGCCCGGGAACGGTCCCCGGAGCTATTGACCGGCTTCGGCCTCTTATCGGAGAAAAGGCCCGCCGTCAGCCGGCCACAGCGGGGAGCACCGCATGGCGCTCAAGAACACGCACTTCGTGGACGAAGCCTTGCGCCTCGTGGACAAGGGGGAGCGGCAGGGCCTGCAGCTGCGCATTCTGGGCTCGCTCGCCTTCCGTATCCATTGCCCCGAGAACATCCTGCTGTTCGAGGAGATGGAACGCGAGCTCACCGACATCGACTTTGCCGCCGAGCGCAGGCAGGGCCACAAGATCCGCAACTTCCTCGTGAGCGAGGGCTACATTTCGAACGACTCGATCATGATCGCGACCGAAGGCGCGCGCCACATCTACGAGCACGCCGAGACGCGGCTCAACGTCGACGTGTTCACGGACGAACTCTATTTCTGCCACCCGATTCCGTTCAAGGGCCGGCTCCATCTTGACAGCCCGACGATTCCGACGACCGATCTCCTGCTCGAGAAGATGCAGATCGTCGAGATCAACCTCAAGGACATCAAGGACTCGCTCGTGCTCCTCTTGGAGCATCCGGTGGGCGAACCCTCGGCGGGCCGCGAGAACATCAACCTCGACTATGTCGTCAACATCATGGCCAGGGACTGGGGCTTCTACTACACGTTCACGACCAATCTGAAGAAGCTCAAGGAGTTCATGCCGGAGTTCGCTTCCCTCAAGGGGGAGCAGCAGCAGGTCATCGCAGGGCGCGTGGATCACTTGCTCAACACGATCGAGGCGGCGCCCAAATCGATGGGCTGGAGGCTGCGCGCCAAGGTGGGGACGCGCAAGAAGTGGTATCAAGAGGTGAGCGAGAAGGGCGAGATGTTCTAGAGCAATATCCACTCAGATTGAACCGGACGGTTCAATCTGAGTGGATAAAATTGCTCTAGATTTAAAGACGATAGAGCAGCTTTATCCGGTCGTTGGATCGCTGAAAGCGATTCCAACTGACCGGATGCTGCTCTAGCGGCCCCGCCTCGGTCTGCCTTTCCGTCGCGCCGGACCGTCGGCCTCGATCCGCGCTTTGCCACGCGGGGCAAGCCCGGCCGCTCCCCGTATTCCGCTTAAGTTTCGTGCCGGTTGCCTAACCGGGCGTGCGCGCACTCCCCAATTATGACGACTCCGCAAGGTTAAGCCGGATTGCCGAGGGGCGCGCGGGCGCGATCGAGGGGAGCGATCAGTAGCCCTGTTCGGCGAGCCGGGCCTCGATGATCGCGCGGGCGCTTGCCCAGTCGTCGGTGCGGTGGTGGCTCGCGGGCGAGGTCTCGACCAGTGCGGCGAGGCGGGCATTGCCGACGAAGTGCAGGCGGATGGCGTCGGGCACCAGCTCGGCGACCGACTCGAGGTGACGCGGGCTGTCGTCGAGGAAGAACACCGGCGCGTCGACCCGTTCGGCCAAGCGCTGCACCGCAGGGCCCTTGCGGCCGATGTTGGCGATCACCGGCAGCGCGAGTCCGACGCGCGCCAGATTGCGCGTGCGAGCCTGCCGATGGCGCAGGGGCAGATTCGAGAGCACGACGACCTGGGAGCGCGCGCCGAGCGCGGCCAGCGCCTCGGCGGCTCCGGCCACCGGCTCGAGGCTCTCGGCGTGCTCGTCGTAGAAGGCGAAGAACGCGGGCAGCACCTCGTCCACCGAGGCGGCGCTGCCGTCCCCCTTCAGTACGTTACCGGTGAGATGGTAGGAGGCCCAGCTGAAGGACAGCCCGTGGCGCGGCAGATAGTCGGCGAAGCGGCCGATGAACTCGAAGATGACCTCGTCGCCATCGCACACGATGAGGGGTCGCTCGGGCTCGAGGACGAGCTCCGCAAGCTGCGGCAGCACGTCGGGATGCACGTCGGCGGTGTTCACGGGCTCGGAAATGTCGCCGGCCGACGGGGCGTCCTACGGACAGCCCTCATCGAGGAGGGCCTGAGCGCGCGCGAGCTCCTCGGGCGAAAGCCGGGCCGCGATCGATTGGAGCAGCGCGTCGGCCTTCGGATGCTTGCGCTCGGCGGCTTGGGCGATCCAGCAGTGGGCCGCAAGAAGGTCTCCGTTGCTCAGATGCGTGGCGCCGAGCAATACCTGGGCCTCGCTCAGGCCTTGCTCGCCGGCACGCTTGTACCAGGCCATCGCCGCTTCGCGCTCGCTCTTGAGGTCGGCGATCACCCCCAGCGCCATCTGCGCGCGCGCATCGCCTGCCTCGGCGAGCGGGCGGAACGCCGCTTCGGCCGCCCCGTAGTCGCCGGCCTCGAGTGCCCGGTAACCCTCCGTCGGGCCGGCGCGGGCGAGGCCCGAGGATGCCGTGAGCGACAGCGCCGCGAGGGCACACGCGCCGAGGACGCGGAGGAGGTGAACGGACAGAGTCGTTCGTTTGCCTGACGCGGGTGCCTGCTTCATCACGGCCCGCCTATCCATGCCCGCAGGCCCGGCCCGGCGCGGGCTTAAGAAAAGCTACTTGATTTTCGCTTCCTTGAACGCGACGTGCTTGCGCACCACCGGGTCGTACTTCTTGAGCACGAGCTTCTCGGTCTGACCCTTCGGGTTTTTCTGGGTGGTGTAGTAATAGCCCGTGCCGGCGGTGCTCACCAGTTTGATCAGGATGCTGTTGGCCTTGGCCATGGCGCTGCCCCAGAAAACCTCGCTCTCTTCGAGCCGGGGACAATACCAAGCGAGGGGGCCGGACCGCAAGCATCGCGCTCCTCGGGAAGTCTCGGCGCGAAGCTCAAAACCCTCGTCCGGTCAAGGCCCTGATCCGCTTCGTCGCGAGCCGCGCGAGGGCCGCACGGGATGCGCCTCATGGGCGCCGCGAAGCGCCGCGGGCGCGGCGCGCCTTGGCGGCGGGTCGCGGCCTCCCCTCAGGCGAAGGCGGCTGCGCCGGTTCGAAGGCGAGCGCACCGGTGATCCGGTCGGCCTCGGCGAGGCGCACCTCGATTAGATCGCCCAGACGATAGACCGCGCGCCGGCCCCGAAGCGCATGGTGAGCCTCATCGAAGCGATAGCGTTCGCCCGGCAACGCGCGCATCGGAATCAAGCCTTCGGCGCCGGTCTCTTCGAGGGAGACGAACAGCCCGAAGCGGGTCACGCCCGAGATGCGAGCATCGAAGGTGGCACCCACGCGCTCGGCCAGATAGACCGTCATGTAGCGCTCAGCGGCGTCGCGCTCGGCGGCCTCGGCGCGTCGCTCGGTCTGGGAGACGTGTTGGCCGATGCGCGCGAAGTCGTGCCCGGCGGTCGGCGGCAGAGCGCCCTCGCCCAGGCCGAGCGCCGCAATCAGGGCCCGGTGCACGAGGATGTCGGCGTAGCGGCGGATGGGCGAGGTGAAGTGGCAGTAGCGCGCGAGACCCAAGCCGAAATGGCCGATGTTCTCGGGCGCATACTCGGCCTTGGCCTGGGTGCGCAGGGTCAAGGTGTTGATCAGATGCTCGTGCGGCGTATCCCGCACCTTGAGGAGGATCGCATTGAAGTGCTTGGGCAGGATGTCCTTGGCGCGCGACAGCTTGAGGTCGAGGGTCAAGAGGAACTCGTGCAGCGCCTCGAGCTTGGCGGGCGCGGGCCGGTCGTGGATGCGGTATAGGCAGGGCCGGCCGGTGCGCTCGAGGGTCTCGGCCGCGCAGACGTTGGCGGCGATCATGAACTCCTCGATCAAGCGATGGCTGTCGAGCCGCGCTGGAATGCGGATCGACTCGACCTGGCCGTCATGGCCGATCGAAATGCGCGGTTCGGGGATATCGATCTCGAGCGCGCCGCGCCGCCGCCGGGCCTCGACGAGCGCCCGGTAGGCGCCATAGAGCGGCATGATCACGCCTTCGCGCACGGGTGCGCCGATGCGGCTTGGATGTCCGTCGTGGCAGGCCTGGACGTCCTCGTAGACGAGGCGTGCGGCGGAGCGCATGAGCGCGCGCTTAAAGCGGTGGCCGAGGCGGTTGCCCTGCGCGTCGATCGTCATCTCGACCGTGAGGCACGCCCGGTCTTCGTCGGGTTTGAGCGAGCACAGGCCGTTCGACAGCGCCTCGGGCAGCATGGGCACGACGCGGTCCGGAAAATAGGTGGAGTTGCCGCGCTCGTGGGCCACGCCGTCGAGAGCGCTCCCCGGGCGCACGTAGGCCGCGACGTCGGCAATCGCGATCCGAAGCCGGAAACCGCCGGGGTTGGCCGGGTCCGTGTCGGGCTCGGCCCACACCGCGTCGTCGAAGTCGCGGGCATCGGCGCCGTCGATGGTCACGAGGGGAACCGCCCGAAGATCGGCGCGCGGGCCGAGCGGGGGCACCGTCGCGGCCCCGGCCTCGCGCAGCGCCTCGGGCGAAAATACGGTCGGAATGCCGTGGGTGTGGATGGCGATCAGCGAGATCGCACGCGGTTCCTCGAGCGAGCCCAAGCGCTCGATGACCGAGGCCTCGGGCAGGCCGAGACGGCCGCGCGGCCGGGCCTGCGCGAGCACGAGCTCGCCCGCGCGCGCGTTCTTGGCCGCGTCCGCGGGCACGATGTAGTCGTGCCTAACCCGCCGGTCGGTCGGATGGAGCCGCAGGCCGGACGGCCCCTCGCGCAGCACGCCGATGACCCGGTCGGGCGCGCTCTCGAGAATGCGGATCGGCCGCGCCTCGTAGAAATCCTCCCGCGGGCTCTTCGAGAGCCGTGCGAGCAGGCGATCGCCCGGCCCGAGAGCGCGCAGGTTGACCACGCGGGGTCCGCGCTCGGTGCTCACGACGATGATGCGGGGCGGCGGCTCCTCGTGCGGCCAGCGATGCGGCTTGGCGAGGGGCTCGCCGTCCACGTCGATGTCGATGACGTCGATGACCGCGACCTGGGGCAGCACGCCGGGCTTCGACACCTTGCGCTTGTGCCCGCGCGCGATGTGGCCTTCCTCGGCGAGCGCGCGCAGGGTTCGCTTCAGCTCCTCGCGTTGCGCACCCTTGAGGCCGAAGGCGCGCGCGATCTCGCGCTTGCCGACCTCGCCCGAGCGGCTCGCGACGAAGCGCAGGACGTCGTCCCGTGATGGAAAGGCTGCGGGCTTGCGGGACCGCCGGGCCAAGGGGCCTACGCCTCTCGGGCGGAGCCGCCGGCGCTCTGCCGGCGCTTGACGCTGCGGCGTGCGGACTTGCGTGCGGCTTTGCGGCGCGGCGTGCGGCCCTTTCGCCCGGCGCGCGCGGCGAGCGCCGCGAGCGCTTCTTCGAGCGTCACTCCCTCTGCCGAGCGGCCCTTGGGCAGCGGTGCGTTCTTGCTCTTGCAGTGGAGATAGGGACCGTAGCGGCCGTCGCGCACCGTGACTTGAGCTTGGCTCTCGGGATCGAGCCCAAGCTCGCGCAGGATCCGGCTCATCGTCGTCCGCTTGGGCGCCTCGGCCAAGAGCGCCACCGCGCGGTTGAGCCCGATCGAGAGCACGTCGTCGTCAGGCCCGAGACTGCGGCTCGCGCCCTCGTGGCGGATGTAGGGGCCGAAGCGGCCGCGATCGGCATAGATCGGCTTGCCGGTCTCGGGATGCTTGCCGATCTCGCGGGGCAGCGAGAGCAGCGCGAGGGCGTGTGCGAGATCCACCGACTGGGCCGGGATCTCCTTGCCGAGCGAGCTGCGCCTGGGGCGTTCCCCGTCCGCGACCTGCTCGCCCAACTGCACGTAATAGCCGTAGGGCCCCTTGCGCAGGGTCACGGGCAGCCCGCTCGCCGGATCGTGGCCCAGGAGCTTGGGCCCGGCCGCCGCTTCCGCATCCTCGTCGCCCTCCGGCACGAGCGGGCGCGTGTAGCGGCACTCGGGATAGGCGGAGCAGCCGACGAAGGGGCCGTAGCGGCGGCCGAGCTTGAGGTTGAGCCGCCCCTCGCCGCAGGCCGGGCAGGCGCGGGGCTCCTTGCCCGTGGGATCGGGCGGAAAGATGTGCGGCGCGAGCAAGGCATCGAGCGCCTCCAGCGTGTCCTTGACCCGGAGCTTCTCGGTTCCCTTGACCGCGCTCTTGAACTCGGTCCAGAACTCCTCGAGCACGCCGCGCCAGCCGATCTTGCCGGCCGAGATGTCATCGAGCTCTTCCTCGAGATGGGCGGTGAAGTCGTATTCGACGTAGCGGCGGAAGAAGCTCACGAGGAATGCGGTGACGAGGCGTCCGCGGTCCTCGGGTACGAAGTGGCGCTTCTCCATGCGCACGTAGTCGCGCTCCTGCAGCACCGAGAGAATCTGCGCGTAGGTCGAGGGGCGGCCGATGCCGAGCTCCTCGAGCTTCCTGACCAGGCTCGCCTCGGTGTAACGGGGCGGCGGCTGGGTGAAGTGGCGCTCCGCGTGGGCGTCTTTGAGCGCGAGCGGATCGTTTTCCGCCATCTTCGGCAGCGCCCGCTCCTCGGGCGGCCGGTCGCTCCCGTTCTCGTCCTCGCCTTCCTGATAGAGTCGTAAGAAGCCGTCGAAGGCGACCACGGTTCCGACCGCACGGAGTTGCGTGCGCCCGTCGCTGCTCGGGATCGACGGCGGCCGGGGCGAGGGGCAGGGTACTGGGGTCATGGCGAGGGTCATG
>CAZVZP010000051.1:0-7247 GCA_964631625.1 uncultured Hyphomicrobiales bacterium
GGCGCGGGACAAGGCCACCGGCAAGGAGCAGCAGATCCGCATCCAAGCCTCCGGAGGCCTCGCGCCGCAAGAGATCGAGAAGATGGTCAAGGAGGCGCAAGCGCACGCCGCCGAGGACAAGAAGAGGAAGGAGCTCGTCGAGGCGCGCAATCACGGCGAGTCGCTGATCCACTCGACCGAGCGCAACCTGAAGGAGTTCGGCGAGAAAGTGCCGGCCGGCGATAAGAGCCAGATCGAGGCCGATGTCGCCGCCTTGCGCGAAGTGCTCTCCGGCGAGGATGTGGCGGCGATCCGCAGCCGCATGGAGAAGCTCGCCCAGTCTGCGATGAAGATGGGCGAGGCGATGTACAAGGCTCAGCAGGCCGAAAGTGCCGCTTCGCCGCCGCCGCCGAGCGAGGGAACGAGCACCGGCTCTTCGGACGAAGGGGTAGTCGACGTCGACTTCGAAGAGGTCAAGGACGACAAGTCGGGTCAGGACCGCGCGCCGTAGGTTTTGGGGTTGCGGTTCGACGAGCGCTGCGGCCGATGCCGCCTCGGATGAGGCTGAGGCGGCATCGCTGTGCGGGACCGGTTGAGCGATGGCGAAGGCGGATTACTACAACGTTCTCGGGGTCTCGCGGGGCGCGAACGAGGCCGAGATCAAGGCCGCCTATCGCAAGCTCGCGATGAAGTACCACCCGGACCGTAATCCGGAAAACAAGAGCGCGGAAACCAAGTTCAAGGAGCTCTCGGAGGCCTATAGCGTTCTCTCCGACAAAGAGAAACGCTCGGCCTACGATCAATTCGGCCACGCCGGCGTCGACGGCCAGGGCTTCGGCGCGGGCGGCTTCTCCGCGGCCGACTTTCAGTCGAGCTTCGCCGACGTCTTCGACGACCTGTTCGGCGAGTTCACGGGCGGCCGGCGCGCCGGCGCGCGCGGCGGCGGCCAGCGCGGCGCCGACCTGCGTTACAACATGGCGATCACGCTCGAGGACGCGTTCCGCGGCCGGCAGGCCACGATCCGCGTGCCGGGCTCGATCGTCTGCGAGGCCTGCCGGGGCAGCGGCGCGGAGGCCGGCGCCGAGCCCACCGTCTGCGGCACCTGCCGGGGCCTGGGCAAGATCCGCTCGCAGCAAGGCTTCTTCACCATCGAGCGCACCTGCCCCTCTTGCCACGGCGCGGGCCGCGTGATCTTGAACCCGTGCCGAACTTGCGCCGGCGCGGGCCGCGTGCAACGCGAGAAGACGCTCCAGGTCACGATCCCCGCGGGCGTCGAGGACGGCACGCGCATTCGGCTCGCGGGCGAGGGCGAGGCGGGGCTGCACGGCGGCCCGTCGGGCGACCTCTACATCTTTCTGTCGATCAAGCCGCACCGGCTGTTCCAGCGCGAGGGCGCCAACGTCCACTGCCGCGTGCCGGTGCCGATGACGACGGCGGCGCTCGGCGGCACGCTCGAGGTGCCGACGCTGGGCAGCGGGCGCGCGCGCGTCACCATCCCGGCGGGAACCCAGAGCGGCTATCAGCTGAGGCTCAAGGGCAAGGGCATGCCCATCATGCGCAGCTCGCGCATGGGCGACATGTTCGTGCACGTCGTCGTCGAGACCCCGCTCAACCTCGATCGGCGCCAGAGCGAGTTGTTGGAGCAGTTCCGCGCCAGCGAGGGCAAGCGGACGAGCCCCGAGTCCGAAGGCTTCTTCGCCAAGGTCAAGGAGTTCTGGGAGGACCTGAAGGAGTAGCCCGGCTTTGCGGCCTCACGCCGATGGTGTAGCGTGCCGCTCGGGCGGCCTTAAGGCCGGCCGCATCGCTGCGCCAGCCGCCGGACGGAACTCTTGGACGCTCTTGAGCCTCTTAAGATCGGCATCCTGGGATGCGCCGGGCGCATGGGGCGCGAGCTGGTGCGCGCGGTCGCCGCGTCGCGCGATGCGCGGCTCGTGGCCGCCCTCGAGAAGAGCGGCCATGCCGAGCTGGGGACCGACGCGGGCCGCCTGGCCGGCCTTGTCCCGCTCGGCGTGCCGCTCAGCGCCGATCTCGAGGAGGCCATAGCCAAGGCCGAGGCCCTGATCGATTTCACGGCCCCTGCGGCGACGCTTGCGCTGGCGCGCGCGGCCTCGCGCCGCAAGCGCATTCTCGTGATCGGCACCACCGGGCTGTCCGAGGCGGAGCGTGCCGAGCTCGCCGCCTGCGCCGCGTCCTCGCCCATCGTCCATGCCGCCAACATGAGCGTCGGCGTCAATTTGCTCCTGGGCTTGACGCGCAAGGTCGCGGGCACGCTGGCCTCCGACTACGACATCGAGATCCTCGAGATGCATCACCGGGGGAAGGTCGATGCGCCCTCGGGCACGGCGCTCGCTCTGGGCAAAGCGGCGGCGGAGGCGCGCGGGGTTGTGTTCGAGGATGTCCGGGCGCCGTCCCGCGAGGGTGCGACGGGAGCGCGCAAGAGCGGCGCCATCGGCTTCGCCTCTCTTCGGGGCGGCGACGTGGTCGGCGATCACACGGTGATCTTCGCTGGATCCGGCGAGCGCATCGAGCTGACGCACCGCGCCTCCGACCGGCGCATCTATGCGCAAGGGGCGCTGCGCGCCGCACTGTGGGCGAAGGACAAGGCGCCCGGTCTCTACTCGATGCAAGACGTGCTCGGCCTCTCCTGAACGAGGGATTGCGCCGGCTCGGGTGGCGTAAGCCCCGGCGTTGCACGCACGCCGAGCAACACTTTCTTGAGCGCAAGGGCCAAGCTCGCGCACTCAGGCGCTGAGAGGAACGAGCCGATCACGAGGCGGCGGGCGTGGCTCGCGAGCGCAAGCTCGGCCCCGCCGCTCTCCGCCTCGTCGAGCTCGACCCGAAGCCAGTACGGCTGGAACTGCCACTCTCTGCTCTCGCCGCTGGGCTCGATGCGGCGCACCACGAGACGCTCGGGCGTGAGCTCGAGCGTCTCGCTCAGGCGGCCGCTCCGGTAGGAGAGCTTGAAGGCGCCGTAAAGGAGGAGCACGTCGAGTCCGAAGAAGCCGAATACCGGCCAGGCGCCGTGCAGCGCAAAGACGATGCCGGCCGCAAAGCTCACGGCGCACAGCGCCCCCATCACGAGGGCGAAGCCGAGAGGCGACAAGGATCGGTTGGGGGTCAGCACGGCCCGGAAGACGGGCTCCTCGCGCGGCGATGCGACGGCAGCATCCATTGGTTTGTGGCTATTCTCTCCCGCGGCGGAGGGGCCTGTAAAGCCTGCCCGGCTTTCCCCGCCCGGCCGGACGCGCTAGCCTTGAGCCATGCGCAGGGAGAAGGTTTCGGAATTCTTCCGCAGTCTGCGGGCAACCATCCCCGAGCCCAAGACCGAGCTCGAGTACGAGAATCCCTATACCCTCCTGATTGCCGTCGTGCTCTCGGCGCAGGCCACCGATGCCAGCGTGAACAAGGCCAGCGAGGCGCTCTTCAAGGTGGCCGACACGCCGGCGCGGATGCTCAAGCTCGGGGAGCGGGGCCTGAAGCAACACATCAAGACGATCGGCCTCTATAACACCAAGGCCAAGAACATCATCGCGCTCTCCCGCGCCCTCCTCGAAAAGCACGGGGCCAAGGTGCCGCGCGAGCGCGAGGCGCTCGAAGCCCTCCCCGGGGTCGGGCGCAAGACCGCGAACGTGGTGCTGAACGCGGCCTTTGGCCTGCCCACCATCGCGGTCGATACCCACGTCTTCCGCGTCTGCAACCGCACGGGGCTTGCACCGGGCAAGACGCCGCGCGCAGTCGAAGAGGCGCTCGAGAAGGCCGTGCCGCCCGAGTTCAAACAGCACTGCCATCACTGGCTCATCCTGCACGGACGCTATGTGTGCAAGGCGAGAACGCCGGACTGCCCGGCTTGCGTCGTGCGCGAGCTGTGCGCCTTCAAGGGCAAGACCACGGCCGCCTGAGCCGCCCGCTTGCGTCCGGGCGCTAGAGCAAGATCCGCCGGAGTGGAATCACGTGAGGGGTGTCTTGAACGCGCTGCTTAACCCCCCACCCCAACCCTCCCCCTTGCGGGCTACCGGATTCACACATGTCGGAAATCGACTCAGCATCAAGCACTTACCAACCACGCAGCACAATTAGGTAAGGGTGTCGCGATTGAGCACGAGCATTGAAAGGATTCATTTTTTCTCTTCCATCGCAGTGGTCGGTTGAGATGTGTGAATGCCGTAGGGAAAGGGGAAGGGGAGTTTTATTTAGTTCCCCCACCCCTTGCGGGAGGGGGATAGGGGGAGGGGGCCGTTTCCACTCGAGCGGATTCCGCGCTAGCCGCCCGGGGCCGGAAACCCGCCCTCGCGCGGGCAGCGGCCGGGCTCGCCCGCCACGCGCGAGCGCAGCTGCGCGTAAGCCGCGCGGAAGGGCTCGCCTGCGCCGTCCTGATAAAGGAACAGGTCGAGGATGCAGTCGAGCGCGAAATATTGCCAGACGCGCGCGCCGCTCTCTTTGCGCACGAAGCCCGGGCGCCCGAGCTTCTGGCGGATGGCATCGGCGTCGAGCCCGACGAGGCTCGAAGGATCGATCGGCTCGGCCTCGCGCGGTTGCGCAGGCGTTAAGCCCGCCGACGTTTCGGGCGCGGGCGCAACGCCGTCGGCGGGCGCTGCCCCGTGTGCGGACGGCGAGGGTTCGCTTATCGATTCACTGCAGGCCCCAACGAGCGCCAGCACCGCCGCCAGGATCGGGGCGAAGCGCGCGGCCCGCACCGTTGCCCCGGATGGCGCGCCTACTCGGCGGCGCTGCGCGCCGCACCGCCCTCGGCCGGCGCGCTCTTGCTCTTGTCTTCGTTCTGCGGCGCGACCGTGCCTTCGAGCTCGCCGCCTTCCTCGATCTTGAGCGAGCCGTAACGGATTTCGCCGCGCACGCGGCCCGAGGCGCGCACGACGAGGCGTCCGGTGGCGACGAGCTTGCCGGAGAACTCGCCGGCGATGTCGGCGTCCTCGACGGTGGCCGTGCCCGTGAAGCGGCCCGGGCGCAGAATCTGCAGTTCGCGCGCCTCGTGCAGGTCGACTTCCACCGTGCCTTCGACCAGAAGCTTGTCGCAGGCGGTGATCTCGCCCGAAAGCGTGATGTCCTGGCCCACCGTCAGGCGCTTGCTCTCGGTGCTGACCGGGTGCTCGCGCCCGCCCGATTCGGGCCGCAAGTTGGGAATGTCCGGATGGAAGCGCGGCTCGGGCAGGCGCGGCGGGGCCGGGGGCGGCACCGCCGCCTGCGGCCGGCGGACGCCTTCCCGCATCGACGCGGCCCCGTGTTCGCCCTGCGTCTCGTCCTTATTGCGCTGGAACATGCTCATCTCTCCCGTTCTCGTTAGCGGCCCGCCGCCACCCCGCTCGGGGGCAGCGCGCCGCGCAAGCCCGCGGCCGCCGGCCCGGCGATCCGGTGATAGACGTGCACCATGAACGCGGTGGCCAGGATCGGCGCAAGCAAGTTTAGCACGGGCACGGTGAAGAGGAAGGTGATGATCATGCCGGCGATCAGCAGCCGCAACCGGTGCTTGCGGATAAGCGCGCGGGTGGCCTGAAAGTCGAGGCGCCGGGGGGCCACGATCTCCATGAACTCCCGGCCGAACAACAGCCCGTTCACCCCGTAGTAGATCACCGGGTAGACGACCTGCACGAAGGGGACCACCGAGAGCGGCAGAATCAAGAGGTTGGCCACGATCGAGACGATCTCGAAGCGGATCGCCGCCTTGGTGAACTGCCACAGGCCCTGCGGGTGGGCGGGGGGCAGATGCGGGTAGTAGCGCGCCTCGACGTGCTCGGCCACCGGGTCGGTCACGATATAGGCGATCAGGAGCGCGAGCGGAGGAAACAGCATCCAGGCGACGAACGCTGCGGCGAGTCCGCCGAGCGCGGTAACGAGGTCATCGAGCCAGCCGATGCCCACGAGCTTGAGCGCACTCAAGAGACCGGTGGTGATGCCGATCAGCGCGAGCGCGACGGCAAGCGAGATCAGCAGCACCCACCACACGAGCCGGCGGGTGCGCTTGTCCTTGAGCTGCGCGAAGGCCTTGAGAAGCGCGTCGAGCACGGGCGGCGGGCCGATCGTAGGGGGCGACGGTGGCTTGCGCAGAGAGCGCGCGCCAGTATAGTCGCCCCCGGCCCGGGGCGAAACGGGCATCGGGGCGAAGCTATGGTCTACGACATGAAGGGTGATGTTCGTGAACAAGTCGAGGAACAAATCAAAGCCACGCTGAAGGACGTTCTGAAGCAGCAACGCTAGCGGCTTCAGCATCAAGCCACGATCTGCAAGGATGAGGGTGACGAGGCTGGAGGGGCGGCGGCCAAGGCGGTGGCGGAAGATGTTCTCAAAGTCACTATCCAGATCCATTGGCCAAACTGAGACACTACCCGGGGTGACGCGGCGTGGACGATCCGACATTCGATGTGGTGGGCATCGGCAATGCCATCGTGGATGTGCTCGCCCACGCCGAGGACCGCTTCCTCGTCAAGCACGACCTCGTCAAGGGCGCCATGGCGCTCATCGATGCCGCGCGGGCCCAGGCGCTTTACGACGACATGGGTCCGGCGGTCGAGGTTTCGGGCGGCTCGGCCGCGAACACGATCGCCGGGATCGCGCTTTTCGGCGGGCGCGCGGCCTTCGTGGGCAAAGTGGCGAACGATGAGCTGGGCCGAACCTTCCGCCACGACATCCGGGCCTCGGGCGTGCACCACGACACGCCGGCCTTGACGGACGGCGCACCCACGGCGCGCAGCCTGATTCTGATCACGCCCGATGCCCAGCGCACCATGAACACCTATCTCGGCGCCTCCGTCGAGCTTGGGCCCGAGGACGTCGATCCCGAGCTGATCGGCCGTGCGAAAGTCACCTACCTCGAGGGCTACCTGTGGGATCCGCCGCGCGCCAAGGAGGCCTTCCGCAAGGCACTCAACGCCGCCCACGCGCGCGGCCGGCGCGTCTCGCTGACGCTTTCGGATGCGTTCTGCGTCGAGCGTTATCGCGCCGAGTTCCGCGAACTCGTCGAGCATCACGTCGATGTGCTCTTCGCCAACGAGGCGGAGATCACCTCGCTCTACGAGGCCAAGAGCTTCGACGAGGCGTTGCAACGCGTGCGCGGCCACTGCGAGATCGCCGTCTTGACCCGGAGCGAGAAGGGCGCCGTGATCGTCTCGAACGACGAGGTGCACGTGATCGATGCCGTCAAGCTCGGCGCGGTCGTCGACACCACGGGCGCGGGCGACCTGTTCGCGGCCGGCTTCCTCTACGGCTTGACCCAAGGCTTCTCGCTCGCTCGCTCGGGCCGCTTGGGCGCGCTCGCT
>CAZVZP010000051.1:7257-14675 GCA_964631625.1 uncultured Hyphomicrobiales bacterium
GCCCGAGAAGCCGCTTCGGCCCTTCATCGAGAGAAGCGCGGCCTAGCGCGGATCGATGCCCATCGGCGCCGTGCCCCGCGATCCCCGTCGCGCACGATGCGGCCCTCGCGCTGGCCAAGGGTCGAGCGCGCCTCTATGATCGCGCCGCGCGTTGCTCGGCAAGGAGTCCCATGAGGCGCTGGCTCGCCGCTCTCTCCGTCTACCGCGACCGCCGGATTCTCCTGATCTTCTGCTTGGGCTTCTCGAGCGGCACGCCCTTGCTGCTCACCTCGAGCACGTTGTCCTACTGGCTCAGCGAGGAGGATATACCGATCGGAACGATCGGCCTGTTCGCCCTCGTCGGGCTGCCCTATGCGCTCAAGTTTCTCTGGTCGCCGCTGATCGATGGGCTCAGGGTGCCCTTGCTCGCGGGTCTCCTGGGGCCTCGCCGAGCCTGGGCGATCACCGTTCAGCTCGCGCTCGTTGCCACGATTATCGCTCTGGGCACGCATGAGCCCAAGCACGAGCTGATGGCGATGGCCGTGCTCGCGCTCGTCGTCGCATTCCTCTCGGCGACCCAGGACATCGTGGTCGACGCCTACCGGATCGAAATCCTCGAAAAGGCCGAACAAGGAACCGGAGCCGCGGCGATCCAAGCCGGCTATCGGCTGGCCATGCTCGTCGTCGGAGCCGGCGGGTTCGTGATCGGAGGGACCTTCGGCTGGTCCGTTGCCTACGCTGCGATGGCCGCCCTCGTGGCGGTGGGGATCGCCGCGGTGCTGTTTGCGCGCGAGCCGCAAGCGCCCGAGGGCTCGGATGGCGCACGCGCAGGGTCACGAAACGCGGCCGACCGCGACTGGCTCAAGCGTTACGTGATCGTGCCATTTTCGGACTACATGCAGCGACCCGCCTGGCCCGTCATCTTGCTCTTCATCCTGCTCTTCAAATTGGGCGACGCGGTGGCGGGCGTCATGGCCAACACGTTCTATCAGAAGACAGGCTTCACACCTCTCGAGATTGCCGAGGTGAGCAAGACCTTTGGCTTCTTCGCCACGATATTCGGCCTGTTCCTGGGCGGGCTCGTGGTCACGCGCTTGGGCTTCCTCAAAGGGCTCCTCTTGTGCGGCGCGCTCCAGATGGGCTCGAACCTGATGTACGCGCTGCAAGCGAGCGTGGGTCACGATGTCACCCTTCTCTATGCGACGATCGGCATCGAGAACGTCTCGGGCGGCATGGGCTCGGCGGCCTTCGTGGCGTATCTCTCGAGCCTGTGCAGCTTCGGCTTGGCGGCTACCCAATACGCGCTGCTCTCTTCGATCGCGATGGTCGCGCGCACGGGGCTCGCCTCGGGCGGCGGCTTTCTTGTCGAAGCCATCGGCTGGGTAAATTTCTTCATTGCCAGCACCGGGGCGGCGCTGCCGGGCCTGATCGTGCTCCTCTGGCTCATGCGTTTTATGCGGCGCCGGGCCCAGCCGGCCACCGATCCCGGAGCGTAACGGAGCTCTCCTTTCGCCTGCAAACGCGCCGCCGGTACGCTCGGCCTAAGGCCCCTTTGCCGTTGACTTTGCGAAGTCCTTCGGCTGATCTTCCTTGCGCTCGAATTTGAGGCCTGCCGCAGAAGGCGCGCCCGCGCCAGGGGCTCCGGCTCGGCCTATCTCGTTGCTTTCACGGGGGGATCTTTATCCATGCTCATTGGGGTGCCCAAGGAAATCAAGGTCCACGAATATCGCGTCGGCTTAACGCCCGATGCGGTGCGCGAGCTCACGCGCCGCCGCCATAAGGTGATGGTGCAAAAGGACGCTGGCGCCGCCATCGGCTTCGACAATCGGCAGTACGTCCAGGCTGGTGCCAAGATTGCGGGCACGGCGCGCGAGATCTTCGCCAAGGCCGAGATGATCGTGAAGGTCAAGGAGCCGCAGCCCGCCGAATACAGGATGCTGCGCAAGGGCCAGGTGCTCTTCACCTATCTGCATCTCGCGCCGGATTGGCCCCAGACCGTCGGTCTGATGAAATCGGGCGCGACCGCGATCGCTTACGAGACCGTGACCGACAACGCCGGCCGGCTGCCGCTTCTGGCGCCCATGAGCGAGGTCGCAGGCCGCATGGCGGCCCATGTCGGGGCCCATTGTCTGGAGAAGGCGCAAGGGGGCCGGGGCGTGCTCCTGGGCGGCGTGCCCGGCGTCTATCCGGGCAAGGTCGTGGTCATCGGCGGCGGGGTCGTGGGCACCAACGCGGCCATGATGGCGGCCGGCATGGGGGCCGACGTGGTGATCATGGACACCTCGGCGAAGCGCCTGGCCGAGCTCGATCTCGTGTTCCAGGGCCGGCTCAAGACGGTCTATTCCACCGCGGGCGCCATCGAGCATCACGTGAAAGAGGCCGATCTCGTCGTGGGCGCGGTATTAATCCCGGGCGCCAAGGCGCCCCGTCTCGTCACCCGCAAGATGCTGAAGGCCATGAACCGCGGCGCGGTGCTCGTCGATGTGGCGATCGACCAGGGCGGTTGCTTCGAGACCAGCCGCGCGACCACCCATGCCGATCCAACCTACGTCGTCGAGGGCATCGTGCACTACTGCGTGGCCAACATGCCGGGCGGCGTCGCGCGCACCTCGACGCTCGCGCTCAACAACGCGACGCTGCCCTTTACTCTCGCGCTTGCGAACAAGGGCTGGCGCCGGGCGCTCGAGGACGATCCCAACTTGCGCAACGGCCTCAACGTGCACGAGGGCAAGCTGACCTACGAGGCGGTGGCGCGAGCGCACCGGATGGACTACACGCCGGCCAAGGACGTGCTCTAGAGCAGCATCCGGTCAGTTGGAATCGCTTTCAGCGATCCAACGACCGGATAAAGCTGCTCTATCGTCTTTAAATCTAGAGCAATGTCATCCACTCGGATCGAACCGGACGGTTCAGTCTGAGTGGATATTGCTCTAGAAACGCAGCCGCCGTTCGCGCGCAAAGATTGCTTGAGGGCGCAGGGCTTAGAGGCCCCGCGCCCTTTCGTTTGCCGTCGCCAGAGGGCCGCGCCGTGCATCGCGCGGGCGGGGGGCGTGCCAGGGCTAGGCGCGGGCGGCCTCGGCCGCTTGATGATGCGGCGCGGGGTCGAGCGAATAGCCGGCCGAGCGCACGGTGCGGATGACATCGCCGTTGCCGGTGGCGTTGAGCGCGCGGCGCAGCCGGCGGATGTAAACATCGACGGTGCGCGCATCGACGAACACGTCCGGCCCCCACACCGCATCGAGGAGCTGCTCGCGCGAGAACACGCGACCCGGATGCTCGAGGAGGTGGCGTAAGAGGCGGAACTCGGTCGGTCCGAGGTGGACCTCGCGGCCCGAGCGGGTCACCTTGTGCCCCGAGACGTCCATGCGCAGGTCGGCGAAGGAGAGGACCTCCTGCGACAACGCAGGCCGGATGCGCCGCAGCACCGCGTTGATCCGGGCCAAGAGCTCGCTGGTCGAGAACGGCTTCGTCACGTAGTCGTCGGCGCCGCATTCGAGGCCGCGCACCCGGTCGGGCTCCTCGCCGCGCGCGGTCAACATGATCACCGGCAGGTTGCGATTGGGCGCGCTGCGCCGGATGCGCCGGCACACCTCGATGCCCGAGACCGAGGGCAGCATCCAGTCGAGGAGCACGAGGTCCGGGCGGCGTTCCTCGATCATCACGAGGGCCTCTTCGCCGTCCACCGCCTCGCTCACCTCGTAACCGGCGCGCTCGAGGTTGTAGCGCAGGAGCGCCACCAGGGGAGCTTCGTCCTCGACGATCAGAATGTAGGGTTTCATCGGGCGCCGCCTCCGTTCCCGCCCGGACCGCGCTCAGGCAGGCCTGCCATCAGGGCGGTCGCATCGCCCTTAGGCCGCGGTTGCAGCTTCCGCGTGCCCGAGACCAGGAAATTGATCATCTCCGCGATGTTGGTCACGTGGTCGCCGATCCGCTCGATGTTCTTGGCGATGAAGAGCAGATGCGTGCCCGCGGTGATCGAGCGGGGGTCCTCCATCATGTAGGTCAGAAGCTCGCGGAACAGCCCGTTGTACATCTCGTCGAGCTCGCCGTCGCGGCGCCAGACGTCGAGCGCCTTCTCGACGTCGCGCTCGACGTAGGCGTCGAGCACGTCCTTGATCATGCCCTGGGCGAACTCCACCATGCGGGGGATCGAGCGCACGGGCGGGATGGGACCGAACTGCGAGACGGCGATCGCGCGCTTCGAGATGTTCGCGGTGTAATCGCCGATCCGCTCGAGATCACTCGAGATCTTGAGCGCCGCCGTGGTCTCCCGGAGGTCGATGGCGAGCGGCTGGCGGAGCGCAAGGAGGCGGATCGCGCTGTCGTCGATCTCGGATTCGAGCTCGTCCACCCGCTCGTCGGCCTCGACCACGCGCAGCGCGAGCTCGCTGTCGCGCTTGACCAGGGCCTGGATCGCCTGCGCGAGCTGCACCTCGACCATGCCGCCCATGCGCAGCAGGTTGTTGGAGATCCGGTTCAACTCTTGGTCGTAGGACTTGACGATGTGCTCGTGGGTCATGGCATCCGTTCGTTCCGTCGCATGGCGCACTCCTTTTCGGCTCTAGCCGAAGCGCCCGGTGATGTAGTCGATCGTCTTCCGTTCCTTCGGGTTGGTGAAGATCTCGGCGGTTTCATTGTACTCGATGTTCTCGCCCAGATACATGAACGCGGTCTTCTTCGAGACCCGCGCGGCCTGCTGCATGTTGTGGGTCACGATGATGATCGTGATCTTGCCGTCGAGCTCGTCGATCAGCTCCTCGATGCTCGCGGTTGCAATGGGATCGAGCGACGAGGTCGGCTCATCGAACAGGAGCATCTCCGGGTCGGTGGCGAGCGCGCGCGCAATGCACAGGCGCTGCTGCTGGCCGCCCGAGAGCGAGGTGCCGGGCTCCTTGAGGCGATCCTTGACCTCGTCCCACAGCGCCGCGCTGCGCAACGCCTTCTCGACGCGCTCATCGAGTGTCGAGCGGCGGCGTGTGCCGCGTATGCGCAGGCCGTAGGCCACATTCTCGTAGATCGACTTGGGAAACGGATTGGGCTTCTGGAATACCATGCCGATCCGAAGCCGCATCTCGATCGGGTCGACGTCCCGGCCGACGATGTTCACGCCCTCGGGCTCGAGCCAGATCTCGCCCTCGTAGCGGTTGTCCGGGTAGAGGTCGTGCATCCGGTTGAAGCAACGCAGGAACGTCGTCTTGCCGCAGCCCGAGGGGCCGATGAGCGCGGTGACCGTGTTCTCCTCGATCGCGATGTTGAGGTTCTTGAGCGCCTGGAACTTGCCGTAACGGAACGAGAAGTTGCGCGCGATCGCCTTGGGCCGCCTGGCCTCGGCGCTGCCCGCGCCGTCCTGCGCCGGCTTCGTGCTCAACGGCTCGCTCACCCTCGCCCGGTCCTTCGCCGTCTTCGAGATGTCGAAGGCGATAGTAGTCTCTTGGAGCCCGGCCTGCATCACCATTTGATCCTCTTGCGGATGCGGAACCGGACGTATATGGCGAGCCCGTTCATGACCAGTGTCATGACGATCAAGATGAATCCAGCGGCGGCCGCGTTGCCGCGGAAATCCATGCCCGGGCGCGACACCCAGTTGAACATCTGGATCGGCATCACGGTAAACGGCGAGGTGAGCCAGTCGAAATTGAGGAACGGCAACTCGCCCTGGAACGGCGAGGGCGGCAAGAAGGCAATAAAGGTGAGCGCGCCGATCGTGACGAGCGGCGCGGTTTCGCCGATGGCGCGCGCCAGCCCGATGATGATGCCCGTGATGATCCCGCCCGACGAATAGGGCAGGGCGTGGTCGGAAATCATCTGCCATTTCGTGGCCCCCACCGAGTAGGCGGCCTCGCGCACGCCGGAGGGGACGCTGCGGATCGCCTCGCGGGTGGCCACGATGATCACGGGCAGGATCAAGAGCGCAAGGGTGAAGCCCGCAGTCAGGATGCTCTCGCCCCAGTCGAAGGTGTAGACGAAGAGGCCGAGCGCCAAGAGGCCGTAGACGACCGAGGGCACGCCGGCCAGGTTCGTCACGTTGATCTCGATGATGTCGGTGAGCCAATTCTTCGGCGCGTATTCTTCGAGGTAGATGCCGGCCGCGACGCCGAGCGGCACCGCCGCGCAGGCCGTGACGAGCATGACCAGCGTCGTGCCGACCCAGGCCGAGAGGATACCGGCCTGCGCCGCCTTGCGCGACGGGAAGTGGGTGAAGAAATCGAGCGTGATGTGGGGCACGCCGTCGATGGCGAGATCGACGATGAGGGCGGAGAGCGTGACCACCCCCACCATCATGGAGAGGAGGCCTATGATCCAGAACGCATCCTCGAAGAGCTTGCGCCGCGCGATCTGCGCGCGGGCCGACTCGGGCCGGGCGGCGAGCGCGCGGTCGGCCATCAATAGGCCTCCCGGAAGCGCCGGCGCAGCAAGTGGGCCGCCAGATTGAACACGAGCGTGATGATGACGAGCGTTAAGCCCGCGGCGAAGATCGACTGGTAGCCGATGCTGCCGTGGGGCAGATCGCCCAGCGCGACCTGCACGATGTAGGCGGTGATCGTGGCCGCGGGCTCGGTCGGGTCGAGCGTCAGATTCGGTTGCTGGCCGGCGGCGATCGCCACCACCATGGTCTCGCCGAGGGCGCGCGAGATGCCGAGCACGAAGGCCGCGGCGATGCCGGAGATCGCGGCGGGGACGACCACGCGCAGTGCAGTTTCGAGGCGAGTCGCACCCAGGGCGAACGAGCCCTCGCGCAGCTCCATGGGTACCGCGCGCATGGCGTCCTCGCTCAACGAGGCGATGTAGGGGATGATCATGATGCCGATCACGATGCCCGCGCTTAGGACGTTGAAGCCCGGAAGGTCGGGCAGGATCGTCTTCTGCAACAGCGGCGTCACGAACAGCAGCGCGAAGTAGCCATACACCACGGTCGGCACGCCGGCCAGCATCTCGAGCACGGGCTTGACCGTCTCGCGCAGCCTCGCCGGTGCGAACTCGCTCAAGTAGATGGCGACCGTAAGCCCGAGGGGCACGGCCACGATGAGCGCGACCACCGCAGTCAGCAGTGTGCCGGACAAGAGCGGCAGAATGCCGTAGTGAGCATCCGCGAACAGCGGCGTCCACTGAGTGTCGGTCAGGAAGTCGATGATTGAGACGTTCCGAAAGAACGAGGCGGATTCGAACACCAGGATCAGCACGATGGCGATCGTGACCAGCACCGAGGAGAGGGCCGCCAAGAACAGGAAGGATTCGATGACCCGCTCGTGCGGGCGCCGCATCGCCCGCTTGATATAACGGGAGGAGAGAAGAGCCCTCATCGGCGCGCGATTTGCGATCGCGAGAAGGCGTGCCGCGAAGAGGGCGGGGCGGGTGCCGCACGCATTCGAACCGCTCCCACCGCCCCGCCGCTCGCTCTAGAGGCTCGGCTCGCGGTTGAGGATTTCCTCAACGGGGAG
>CAZVZP010000052.1:0-11634 GCA_964631625.1 uncultured Hyphomicrobiales bacterium
CCGCCTCGGGACGAGCCGCCCAAATGAAAACTCCTGCCTCTCAAGCTAGCGTGGCGGGCTTTAAGGAGGCGTTAACGAAGACGGCCGCCGAGGTCGCTTTGACCCCGGCGGCCGCTCTGCACCCGACCGGCAAATCGGCTTAGGTATGCGGCTCCAGGGGCACGCCCGCGATCTCGCGCGCCACCTTCATCCACTTCGAGCGGTCATAATGCTTGTAGATCAGCTCGGAAATGAAATAGCGCGGGGTCGCATTGACGTTCTCGAATTGCCCGACGCGCATCGCGTGGGCGCCGGCGGTCAAGTCCCACACGAAGTTGAACCAGCGGTTCTTCTCGCGCGCGGTGTACCCCGTGCCGGGCAAGAATTCCTCGAGTTTCTTGCCGAAGTAGGCGTCGTCCCAGACCTTGGACGGAAAGCGCGAGACCAGCCCCTGCCCGCAAATGTCCCGGAGCAGATACTGGACTTCCGGATAGTACTGGATCGAGTAGAGCCGGCCGCAGGTCACGAGCGGCGGGTTCGGCGTCATGATGCCGTTCCACTCCACGGCCTCCTCGATCGAGGCCTTGACGAAAGAGCGCAGCGCGCCCGCGTACATCGCGATCTGCGAGATCATGTTGCGCACGCCGGGCAGCGTGTCGGTGCCGAGCATGTCCGCGGTCACCTGAGCGACGCCCACGAACATCTCGGCACGCACGGCGAGCCGGGCGAGAATGTGCCAGAGCGCGTGCGCGCAGCTCTCGAAGTAGAGGTCGAGGAGATCGAGATTGCGCACGCTGAACACGTACTCGTGCGGAATGAAGGTGCCGTCGAACACGAGGAAGTTGTCGATTTCCTCGCCCCGGGAATCGAGCGGATGATCCTCGCTGTTGTCGAACTTCTCGCCCTCGGTGAGCGGTTCGCGCATGACGAGCGAGAGGTTCTTCGAATTGACCGGCACCGCGCACCAGACGGCGGCATCCTCCTCGAGGCCCCTGCCCAAGGTCGTCGACAGGGTGAAGAAGTGACAGCAGGCGCCGATGCTCCCCGCCACCTTGCTGCCGTAGAGCACGACGCCGTCCTTGCGGTCCTCGATGATACGCAGGCGTCCCGGTTTCTTCGGCAGCGGAATGCGCCGATCCGACTGGGCGTCCGCGATCAAATCCGTGCTGTGCACGTTGAGTTTGCGGCCAAGGTTGACGAAGCCGCGGATATTGTCGGCGAACTCCTTATTCTCCTTCTCGACGCGGTCGATGGTGGCGAGGAAGCCGATGGCCATCATCGCTCCGTAGTCGTTCGGCCGCCCGAACATGCCGAGAGTCTCCCGGGTCGTCGCCTCGACCGACTTCAGCTTGTCGTAGAGGTGCTGCTTGGTCGTTGGAATCTGCCAACCGAGCGCGTAGCGCGCACCGTTCTCCGTGTAGGTGAGCGAGTCGCGCCACTGGGGCTCGTGCTGCATGTCCATGACACGCGCGAGCCGCTCCACCGTGCGGCCCAGGACCGGGTGCTGCGTCACGTCCTCGATCCGCCGGCCGTCGGGCCCGACGACATGGCGCCCGTCGCGCAGGCTCTCCTTGAACTGCTCGCCCGTGAGCAGGTGGGGCTCCTTGCCCTTCTTCAGGACCTCTTGAAGCTTTTCCACTCCCAACGTCGTCGCCATGTTTCGTCTCCCTTTGCGGCTGGCCGCGTCATCGTCCATGCGTGCGTCGGTGCTCTAGCGATCGATCACGGCGATCGCCTCGACCTCGATCAGCAGATCCTCGTAAGCATACCCCTTGACCCTCACCGCCGTGGCCGACGGGCCCTGAGGCGGAAAGTAGCGTTTGCGCACCTTGGTCATGCGTTCCCAGTAATCGGTCACGGCCCGGCCCTCGCCGTCGTAGTGGTAGTAGGTGTTGAGCTTGACCACGTCGCTCATGTCGGCGCCGCCCTCGGCCAACACCGTGTTGATCGCCTCGAAGACGTTCTGCGTCTGACGCTCGATGTCGCCGGTGGCCACGGTTCGCCCCTTCGCGTCGGCCGAGATCTGGCCGCCGCAGAACACCACGTTGTCCACCCGCCAGCCCTGCGAGAAGGGCACGCGCATGCTCCAGTCCCAATGATCCTTGGGCATGAGCCGCTTTCGCTCGCGCCCCCGATGCGCGAAACCCTCGATCTGGAACACTTCGCCCGGGTGCGCGAAGCCCGCCACGCGCACGGCGGTGCCCGAGGGACCGGGGTTCGGCAAGTACTCCATGCGCACCTTGGTCATCTTCTCCCAGAATTCGGTCACGGTATGCCCGCTCGCCTCGAAGTCGTAATACGTGTTGAGCCGAAGGAGATCGCGCAGATCGGCCCCGGCCTCGGCGAGCACCGCCTTCAGGCCCTCGAAGCAGCGGCGCACCTGGGCCCCGACGTCGCCCGGACTGTTGAGCGCGCCCTGGCCATCGAGCGCGCGCTGGCCGCCCACGACGATCCAGTCGCCGCAGCGCCAGCCCTGAGAATAGGGTTTCTTCGCCTCCCAGCCCCAGTGTCCCTTGGGCATGAGGCGCTCTTTGTCGCGCCCGAGGTAAGCGATCGCCTCGATCTCGAGCAGAAGCCCCTCGTACGCGAGGCCCGCCACCGGCGTCTCGGTCGTCACCGGACCGGGCTCGGAAAAATATTCGGCGCGCACCGTGTCGATGCCCGCCAGAAGCGCCGGCACATTCGTCCGCCGGCCGTCGACGACATAGTAGACGTTGTGCTTGACGACATCCTTCATGCCGGCACCCGCTTCCTCGAGCACGCGCTCGATGAAGCCCATGACGTTGCGCGCCTGGGCCTCGATGTCGCCCGGCGCCACGGTGCGCCCCTTCGCGTCCGCCGAGATCTGGCCGCCGACGAAAATCAGATCGCCGGCCTTCCAGCCCTGGGACAACGTCACCGGCAGGCTCCAGTCCCAGTGCCCCTTGGGCATGAGTCGTCTCTTCGGCATGCTCCCCCCCTCGTCCCCTCGCGCCGCTGCGCTCTCCCCTTACGCTCGAATGCGCCGGCCGAGGAGGCGGTACGCACCGTCGTAATAGAGCAGCGGCGAAACCCGACTGTCCATCGAACCGGCACGCACCGCGCGCACATCGCCCAGCACGAGCCCATGGTCACCGCCGTCGAAAATACCGGCCACCTCGCAATCGACATGGCGATGGGCGCCCCGGATCATGGGCGAGATCGAGACCGACACCACCTGAAGGCCCGCGCTTGGAGGACTTACCCCCTCGAGACGATCGGCGGTGTACTCCTCGAGAAACTTGGGCTCGCCGGCGGCGGCGCCGAACCGCGCCACGTCGATCTGGCTGTCGGAGAGAAGGCTGATGCCGAAGTGCCCGCTCTTCCGAATCGCCCCGAAGCTCGCGGTATGGCGCGACAGCGAGACGAGGACCTGCGGCGGGTCGAACGACGCCGAGTTGAAGGTATTGACCGTCAGCCCCCAAGGACGGCCCTCGACCCAGTTGGTCACGAGCGCGACCCCGTTCGGAAACATGCGCATGACGTGGCGGATGTCATCGCACGCCGAGGCCGTCGAGCCCGCCTGCCCGCTCATGCACCCTGCCCGCCGTTCTTGCCCGGCTTGCTCTCGCCGAGCCGCAACGGCTTTTCCCACTTGAACAGGCTCTTGTAGAGGCCGAGGCCCATCATCGGTTCGACCGCGACGACATCGGGCGAGCCGTAGCAATGGGCATCGAGGAAATCACGCAGGTCGGTCGGATTGCTGCAGATCACCTCGACGAGGAGGTCGAAGCGCGCCGCCACGCGCATCACGTACACCACCTCGGGCCGCTCGCGGTAGTAGCAGGCGACCTTGTCCGGGCTGGTGCCCGGCGCGACGCGCAGCCCGATCATCGCCCAGGCCGAATAGCCCAGCGCCAGGGGATTCACCACGGCGACGAAGTGGATGAGATTGGCCTTGCGCAACTGGGCGACGCGCGCCCGCACGGTGCCTTCGGAGACGCCGAGCGTGCGCGCGATCGTGGCGAAGGAGGCCCGCCCGTCCTCCTGCAACATCGAGACGATGCGCTGGTTGAGCTCGTCGATCCCGGCGAGCGCCGCCGGTATCCACGTGTGGGTCTGGCTATCCGCAAGACCGCCACGCAGACCCATCACAGGCGGGCCGCCGTCCACCTCGCGGGTGGTCGTCGATTCCTTGACTGCCATGATCTCCCTGCCGGCAACTTCGGTCTTCGTTACCCCGGCTTGGATCGAGCGGCCATGCTCGAGCCGCCGATCGGGCTGCGTTGCCGTTTTCGAAGCCAAGACCGCCTTTTGTCGGGGAGTAATTAAAGCATAACCGGCAATGTCTACTCAATCCGAAAAAAAGCCCCTGGAACGCCACGAAATCGGTAGCGAGCCCGGCTCGGGCCGGGCCGGGCAGAGGCGCGAGACGAGCCGGTCTAAGGCTGGAAACAGCGCTCGCAGGCTTGACAGACGGGGTAGTCGTCGAGCCGGTTGTCAAGGTGCGCCACGAGGAATCGGCGATAGGGCTCGCCGTCGAAGACGTCGCGCAGCGTTTGTGTGCGCAGGTCGCCGAGCACGACGCTCGCGTCGAAGTCGAAGCAGCAGGGGATCACCTTGAGGTCCCACGTCACCTGGAGGACGCGCCGGCGCAGGCCCCAGGCCACGGAGCACAGCCCCTCGGCCGGCGGCTTGTTGTAGGCGCGGCCGCTGCCGTAGTTGTGCAGCGCCCCGACCTCGTGGCGCCCGATTCCCAAGCTCTGCGTCCAGAGGAGGAATTGCCGGCGCGCGCGCTTCGCTTCCTCGGGCCATTTCTGCCAAACCTTGTCCTCCCAGGTCTGCAGCGTGATCGTGAAGCGCGTGCCCGTGGTGCGCCGGGCTTGCGCCAGCGCCTCGAGATTGGCGCGGGCGAGCTCGAAGGTCCGAGTGCCGGTGACCTTGGCGTAGCTCTCCGCGGTGAAGCCATAGAAGCTGATCTGAAGGTTGCTGATCCCGGCCCGGGCCAAGCGCTCGAAGGTGCCGTCCTCGACCTTGACGCCCAAGGTGGTGAAGAACTTGATGAAGGCCTTGGGGTAGCGGGCGCGGGTGAGCGCCACCTTGTCGATGAGCCGCTTATCCAAGAGCGGTTCGCCGAAGCCGTGCAGGTGGATCTCGCCCTCGTGATCCGGACCGATGCGTTCGTAAACAAACGCCAGATCCTCGATCGGCATGAAGCCCGACGCGCGAGTCTGCTGCTCGCGCGGGCACATGAAGCAGCGATAGCCGCAATGGTTGGTGTTCTCGATGCGCAGTTGATCGAAGACAAGCGGATGGCGTTCCACGCGATCGGCGCCGCCTTGTCCGCGCGCCGTCGGTGGGCTCGCCGAAGCGCCCGGCGCCCGCAATGCAACGTCCGCCATCGCCGCCACCTCGGATCGGGATTGCCGGACCCGAGGCTAGGGCACTATCGGTTAAGCCGGGGTTAGCAAGCGAACACAGCGCCACGGAGCGCCGAGGAGCCGCCCGACACCCGCGAGCTGTCGTCAGTTTTTCGGGCGCTTCGCCACCGTCTTAAGCGCCTCCTCGAGGCTGTAGCTACCGAGCAGCCGCTCGACCATGCCGGTGGCGCGCGCCCAATCGTAGCTGTGGTAGGTGTGCCCTTTGAGCACGAACGTCGGCCCGGCGTAGAACATCTCGTATTGCGTATGGCGCGAGGCGAACTCGGACCCCACCGCGTCCCACGCGAGCTTGAAGAACTTGACGCGATCGAACGGCTCGAGCACCGGCGATTTCTGAGTCCGGCGGATATAGTCGGCCTGCTCGGGATCGGCAAAGTCCTCGACGCTCGAGGGCAGCATGATCATGCCGCCGCCGGCCAGGCTGCGCAGCTTCTCCATCAGGCGTGGGTAAAGACTTTGGCACGTCACCTGGGCCGCGCAGATCATGGTCATGTCGGGCGCGTAGTAGCCGTTCGCCGTCTCGTGTCCCTTGATCTCGATGGCATGAACGAAGGCCTCGAGACCCGCGGCCTCGGCGGCGATTTCGCCCACGAGCTCGGTCACGGAGGGGATGCGCAGAATGCCGTTGGCCTCGGCGATCTTGCGCGCCAGCCCGGCCAGGAAGCGAAGCTTCACGGCCGAGCGGATCACCGCCTGATATTCCTGATAAACGTAGCACGGCGTGTCGTGGAACTGCTTCTGGCACATCGCGCGATCGTTCAGGATAAAGACCCGCTCCCAAGGAATTGCAACCTCATCGAAGTAGAGCACCGCGTCGTTCTCATCGAAGCGGTAGGAGAGCGGGTAGTCGAATTCCGAGCGCGCGTGCTGCTCGTAGGACTTCCGCGACAGGATGCGCAGACCCTTCGCGTTCATCGGCACGACACACGACATCGCGTAGGGCTCATCGCCCTCGACCAGCGGCTGGATGCACGAGACCCACACCTCATCCGCCATGACGCTGCTGGTGCCCAGCATCTTGGCGCCCTTGACGACGATGCTCTCCTTGCTCTGATCGAGCAGGCGCAGAGCCAGGAACGGGTCTTTCTGGGCGTGCGTGGCCTTCGACTTGTCGGCCTGCGGATTGATGATGGTATAGGTCAGGAACAGATCGCGGTCGCGCGCATACCTATAGTAATCCGCGAGCGCGCCGGCGCGCTTGGGGTCGTATTGCCGGAACAGGTCGAGTCCCATGTAAAGACCGGCCATCGAGGACGCCACATGATCGGGCGAGCGGCCGAGAAAGCCGTAGTGGAGCTCGCACCAAGTCTCGATCGCGCGGCGGCGCTCGACCAGCTCTGCGTAGCTCCTTGGCAGCGACCAGGCCCGATTGACACGCTCGTTGGTATCCGGCGAGGGATAGGTCATGAGCTCAAGGTTTTCGGGCGCGCACTGGAAGTCGTACATCCCCGCATAGGTCGCGATCGTGTTGCGGAACGCCGGATGGACCGTGACATCTCCCACCCGCCCGCCCTCAAGCCGCACATCGCGGCCGTCGGCCTTGATCGACTTGACGTAGGCACTTCCGCTGCGTGGCATCGCGACCTCCCCGGCGTGGCGTCGGGTCATCCTATCGTCCGGCCGGCCCGCGCGCCAATGTGGCGGCTCGGCACCGTCCGGCCGAGAGCGCGCGAGCGGACGGTGGTGCCGGTTGCCGCAAAGGCCGGCATCTGATACCTGTTGAGCCGTCAATTGCCGGTGATTTTCGCCCGCTTTGGGCCGCCATCAGGAGACCTTCATGAGCCGCCGCGCCAATCCTCGCCGCACCCGCAAGAGCCCTCAACAACCCCGGACCAAGCCCCGCCAGGCAACGCCGCGCGCGGGCGCGACGCCCACGGGCGCGGCGCCCACGCTTGCGCCCATGAGCGCGCGCAAGAAGGCCGTGCTCGCCCGGGCCGCCCAATACGTCTGCCCGGGGCGCGTGCGCGAGTGGCACGCCTTCGGCATCGACCTCGTGATCGGCAAGCGCGAAGGCTATTTCATTTGGGATTGCGACGGCCACCGGCTGATCGACCTGCACCTGAACGGCGGCAACTTCAACCTGGGCCACCGCAACCCGGAGGTGATCGCGGCCCTGAAAGAGGGGCTCAAGTACTACGACATCGGCAACCACCATTTCCCGAGCATCGCGCGGGCCGAGTTGGGCGAGTTCCTGGCCAAGCACACGCCGGGCGACATCCAATACGCGATCTACGGCTCGGGCGGCGGCGAGGCCGGCGACATCGCGATCAAGAGCGCGCGCTGGGCGACCACGCGGCGCAAGGTGGTCTCGATCATCAAGGGCTATCACGGGCATACCGGGCTCTCGCTCATGGCGGGCGACGCCCGTTTCTCCAAGCTGTTCCATTCCGAAGACCGCTACGGCGAGTTCCACCAGGTGCCGTTCAACGAGCTCGGGCCGATGGAGGAGGCGCTCAAGGGCCGCGACGTCGCCTGCGTCATTCTGGAGACCATCCCGGCGACCTACGGCTTCCCGATGCCCAAGCCCGGTTACCTCGAGGGCGTGCGCGACCTGTGCACGAAGTACGGCACGGTCTACATCGCCGACGAGGTGCAGACCGGGCTCGCGCGCACCGGTCATCTGTGGGGCGTCGAGAGCTACGGCGTCGTGCCCGACATCATCGTCACCGCCAAGGGCTTCGGCGGCGGCATCTACCCGATCACCGCGGCGCTGTGCCGGCCCTGGGTCGCGGGCTGGCTCAACGTCGACGGCTGGGGCCACGTCTCGACCTTCGGCGGCTCCGAACTCGGCTGCGTCGTGGCCAAGAAGACGGTGGAAATCAGCGCGCGCAAATCGACGCTGAACAACGTCAAGATGCTCTCCGAGCACTTCGCGAAAGGCTTGGCCGACATCCAGAGCCGCTATCCGTTCTTGGTCGAGGTGCGGCGCAGGGGCGTCGTCATGGGGCTCAAGTTCGACCACCCGCAGGGCGCGCAGCACGTGATGCGCTGCCTCTACCCGCACGGCATCTGGGCGATCTTCTCCGCCTACGACCCCTCGGCGCTGCAATACAAGGTCGGCGTGCTGGTGACCAAGAAGCTCGCGGACGAGATCCTCGAGCGCACGGAGGCCGGCATCCGCGACGCGGTCAAGACCTTGCCCAAGGCGAAACAGGCGGCTTAGGGCGGCGTAGGGCCTGATTGACGCAGGTGCGCGGCGTGGCCGGTCAAGGGCGGTCGCGGAGAACGGGCAACGGCCCGGGCACACGACGCTTTACCTTTCTCGCAGGTCTGATCGGCGCGGGCATCATTGGTGCAGCCGCCGCTCTTGGGATGGGCGGCGCGCGGGCCGAGGAGATCGCTCGCCTCACCCTCGACGACACCGCGGCACTCGGGACCCAGGTCTCGATCGACACCGAGATCAAGGCCGAAGGGGCGGGCTCGGTGCGCGTCGTTGCGGGCTGGCCCACGGTCGTCAACCTCATCACCCTCGACAACCCCGGCGTCGAGAACGCCACGGTGGTCTACGAGGCGCAAGTGCGCGCGCAAGATCTTGCAGGCGCGGCCTATCTCGAGATGTGGTGCGAATTTTCCGATGGCGCCCAGTACTTCTCGCGCGGCCTCGATTCGGCCATCAGCGGCACGAGCGACTGGCAAACGCTGCGCACCGTCTTCTACCTCCGGGAGGGCCAGCGGCCCGACAAGTTTTACCTGAACCTCACGGTCGAGGGCCGCGGTACCGTGTGGATCGACGACCTCCGCCTGAGCACGGAGCCGCTTCCGCAGCCCGAGTAGGCCCCGCCCGCGCTTGACGGGCCGCGGGCCATTGCCCAGGTTTCTAGATCGGGTTGAGCGCACGACGATGCACCGTCTTCTCAAGCAGAACATCCAGTGGGCGGCCGAGCGTACGCGCGCCGATCCGGACTACTTCCGCCGGCTGGCCCGGCTCCAGGCGCCGGAATACCTCTGGATCGGCTGCTCCGACAGCCGGGTCCCGGCCAACGTCATCACCGGACTCCAGCCAGGCGAGGTGTTCGTCCATCGCAACGTCGCCAATCTGGTCAACCCTGGCGATCTGAACTGCCTCTCGGTGCTGCAATTTGCCGTCGACGTTCTGCGCGTGAAACAGGTCATCGTATGCGGCCATCACGGCTGCGGCGGCGTCACCGCCGCGCTCGACAAGGAGCGCCATGGCTTGATCGATTACTGGCTGCAGCCCATCCGCGACCTAGCCGAGGCCCATGAATCCGTGCTGGCCGAGATCGGCGACCATGAGGCGCGGGTCAATCGACTGTGCGAGCTTAATGTCGAGGGGCAGGTGCGCCGGGTCGCCGACACCCCCATCGTGCGCGACGCCTGGGCCCGCGGCCAAGAGCTCTCGATCCACGGCTGGGTCTACAGCCTTAAGGACGGCCTGTTGCGCGACCTCGGCTGCTCGAAGCGGGGCTAAGGCGGGGCGGCGAGGCTCGGATGGAGCACGGCGCCCCGCGGCTCAAAGGCAGCCGGGCAAAAGACTGGACAAGCCCGGCCTTCGGCCAGACCATCGGTCTATGTGGGCGGAGGCCCGCGCCATGACACTCGATCCGGTCGATTACGCCGTCATCAGCCAGTCGCTCGCCGCGGCCGCGCGCGAGATGGGGGCCAAGCTCGTGCGCTCCGCCTATTCGCCCATCGTGCGCGAAGCCTCCGACTGCTCGGCCGCCCTCCTCGATCGCCACGGCAACGTGGTGGCCCAGGCCGAGCTCATTCCCATGCAGCTCGGCCCCATCAGCGAGACCTTCCGCGCCTGCGCGGAGCGCGTCCCGGTCGAGCAGTTGACCGAGCGCGATTTCTACATCAACAACGATCCCTTCCACGGCGGGCAGCACCTACCCGACGTGTTCCTGTTCACGCCCATCTTCTTCGAGGGCCGGCTCGTGGGCTTCGGCGCGAGCGTGGCGCACCACCTCGATCTCGGCGGCGGCGCGCCCGGCCTCAACATGGCCGCGAGCGACGTCTATCAGGAGGGCCTGCGCTTCCCACCCAGCCGCTACAACCTCGACCGCGACTGGAACGGCGGCCCGCTCGAGGAGCTCGTGCGCGCCAACATCCGCGTGCCCGACTTGACCATCGGCGATTTCAACGCCCAGTTCGCGGCCAACGAGTTCGGCGCGCTTAGGCTGCGCGAGCTGTGCGCGAAGTACGGCGTCGAGCGCGTCGAGGCCGCCATGGCCGAGCTGCTCGACTACTCCGAGCGCCGCGTGCGCGCGGCCATCGCCGCGGTGCCCGACGGCACGTTCGAGGGCGAGGATGCGGCGGACGCCGACGGCCTGCGGGACGAGCCGCTCCTCATTAGGGCCAAGGTCACCATTGCCGGGGATTCGATCACGGTCGATTTCGCCGGCACTTGCGCGCAGGTGCCCTTCAACCTCAACTGCCCGCTCTCCTCCACCTATTCCGCGACCTTGAGCTGCCTCAAGTCGGTGTTGACCAGCGCCGACATCCCGTTCACCGAGGGCACCAAGCGGGCGTTCACGATCAAGGTGCCCTACGGCTCGATCCTGAACCCCAAGCCGCCGGCGCCGGTGCGCGCGCGCATGACCACCGCCTACCGGGCCTGGAACGCTGTCATGCGGGCCTTGAGCCAGGCGGTGCCCGAGCGCGTCATCGCGAGCGGCTTCGACACCACCCACATCACCTGCTTAAGCCGCCTCGATGACGAAGGCTATCGCATCTACCTCGAGGTGTTCGGCGGCGGCTACGGCGCCTCGGCGCGCGCCGATGGCGCCGACGGCATCGACAGCCCGCTCTCCAACTGCAGCAACATCCCGATCGAGGCCCTCGACATGGACTACCCCTTCTTCCGCGTCGAGCACTATGGCCTGTGGCCGGGCTCGGGCGGCGCGGGACGGCACCGGGGCGGCGAAGGCGTCTGCCGCGCCTACCGCATCCTCGAAGATGGCGTGCTGTACGCGAGCTACAGCGACCGCTTCAAGATCGCGCCCTGGGGCCTGTTCGGAGGCCGCCCCGGGCGCTGCGCCGAGGCCTACCTCGAGCGCCAGGGCGAGCGCATGTCCCTCGCCGCCAACGGCTCGCACGTCTTGCGCAAGGGCGATCTCCTCGTGGTGCGCACCGGCGGCGGCGGCGGCTACGGCGCGCCCGAGGCCCGCGCAGCGGCGGAGTAAGCGGGCGCCGCCTCCTGCAGAGAGGCGACCCAGCCCCAAGGGCCACAGCGACCCTCGCAGGTCTCTATAGCGCCAAGTTATATCGGGCTTGACGCCTCCATAACTATTAGCTA
>CAZVZP010000052.1:11644-14375 GCA_964631625.1 uncultured Hyphomicrobiales bacterium
GGAATCAAGGGGCTGAAGACTTTGCCCTCGCGCGAGGCCGAGGCTCTGATTCGGCGCCTGCAAGCCGTCGCCGCCGATGGTCCGGGCGCGCGGCGAAACGATGTGAAGCGATTGAAGGGCGGGCTCGAGGGCCTCTGGCGCGTTCGGCGAGGCGCATGCCGAGCCGTGTTCACTTGGCCGGGCGACATCGTGCTGGTTCTCAAGATCGCGCACCGGAAGGAGGCGTATCGATGAACACGACGAGAGCGAGAGCACTGCGGCGTAGCAGCACCCGCGCGCCCCGCGCCTTGGCGGCTCGCGGCGTCGAAGGGGAGCGTCGCGCCGGCTTGAACGGGCTCCGCAAGGCGGCGAAGAAGCTCGATGCCGCCGTCTATACGCCCGAGCGAGGTATCGAAGGCCGGGGCGACCTCGTGGTCGCGCGCCGGGCCGATCTCGAGCGGCTGAGCCAACGGCTCGAGGACGCCGTGGACATCCGCGACGCCGAGGCCGCGCTTGCCGTGCACCGGCCGGGCCGGGGGCTTTCCGGCGCGGCTGCCCTCGCCCTAATCCGGGGCGAGCATCCTATCAAGGTGTGGCGCACCGAGCGTAGGATGACGCAGGCTGAGCTGGCGAAGCGGGCCGAACTCACGCAGCCTTTCATTGCCCAGATCGAGGCCCGCGTGCGCGAGCCGACGCTCGCGGCGCTCCGCGCATTGGCGGCCGCGCTCGACGTCGATCTCGACGATCTGATTGCGGACAGCCGTTAAGACAAGGCGCGCGTACGCAAATCCGCGTCGTCGACGCGCCCACGGCGGCATGCCGAATGTAGCGCGAGGCAATTCTTGTAAGGAAGTGGCGATAAACCGGTCGGCGTTTGGAGCCTCGCCGCAACCGTCGAGCGGCGCGCCGCCCGATCGTCCTCTCTCAAGGTTGGCGTGCGGCGTCCGGGCGATCGCTCGACGATCCGGCCTTTGATGAGGGGGGCGACCTTGGCCCAGTTCACCGGCTCGACCGTGCCCGTGGCATAGACAGCCATGACCGCGGGCCCGCGCGTCGGCCTCGCAACCGTGACCTCGGGCACGACCACGAACCACCAAAGCGCAGCGGCTCCGGCGGCGAGCAGGAGAAGGATCGTAAGGCCGGTGGCCGCGGGGCGAAGCAGGCGCGGCATAATCACCATCCTCTCGTGCACGGGTTCGAGCGGCCTTGAGCCGTCTCAAGGCGGCGTTCGCGACCGAAGCCGGGATCCGGCGCAAACCCCGGTTAAGGCCGCATCATCGCCCTCGCCTCGAACGGCACCGGTTTGTGGGCTGCCCCATCTCCCGTTATCATCGCGCGCGTCATGCTGTCGCCCCCCAAGAACTGCCGGAGCCCGTCCGGTCTGTCATGAGCTACTTCCTGCAACAGCTGATCAACGGCCTGACGCTCGGTGCCGTCTATGGCCTCATCGCCATCGGCTACACCATGGTGTACGGCATCATCGGCATGATCAACTTCGCCCACGGCGAGATCTACATGATCGGCGCCTTCGTCTCGATCATCGCTTTCACGCTGCTGGGCTTGGCCGGCATCAGCTTTGTTCCCCTCGCCCTCCTCCTCGTGCTGTTCGCGGCCGTGGTCTTCACCTCGGTCTACGGGCTCGCGCTGGAGCGGACCGCCTACCGGCCCCTGCGCCGCCCCGGCCAGGCGGTGCCACGGCTGGCGCCGCTGATCTCCGCCATCGGCATGTCGATCTTCCTGCAGAACTACGTGCAGATCCTCCAGGGCGCGCGGGTCAAGCCGCTGCAACCGGTGATCCAGGGCGGCATCGACCTCATCGAAGAGAGCGGATTCGTCACCCAACTGAGCTACGTTCAGATTCTCATCTGGGTGCTCACGGCGGCGCTCTTAGGCGTGCTCGCACTCGTCATCGCGCGCACGCCGCTGGGGCGGGCGCAACGGGCCTGCGAGCAGGACCGCACCATGGCGGCGCTCATGGGCATCGACGTGGAGCGCACGATCGCCCTCACCTTCGTCATCGGCGCCGCGCTGGCCGCCGTCGCCGGGCTCCTGGTGACGCTCTACTACGGCGTGGTGGACTTCTACATCGGTTTCCTCGCGGGCTTGAAGGCGTTCACGGCTGCGGTGCTGGGCGGCATCGGCTCGCTCTCGGGCGCGGTGTTGGGCGGGCTTCTCTTGGGCGTCGTCGAGGCCCTGTGGTCGGCTTACTTCTCGATCGAGTACAAGGATGTGGCGGCCTTCACCATTCTCATCCTGGTGCTGATCTTCCGGCCGACCGGCTTGCTCGGACGGCCCGAGGTCGAGAAGGTCTAGCCCGTGGCGGGCGGCGGCCCTGCGGCGCGCGAGCGCATCGCCACGCTCCTCAAGGACGCCGCCGTGGCGGCGGCCGTGGCCTTCGCGCTCGCGCTGCCGCTCATAGGCTTCCGCACCGTGGACACGGGCGGCGTGCTCGGCATCGAGACGCGCTTCGACTGGGTCGGCATCGGCGTGGCCGCGGTGGTCAGGACGAGCAGCTCGCTCCCCACCGGCGTGGCCGCGGTATTCGTAGGCCGACTCGCGCTGGGGCTCTTCCGCCGCCGCCCGAAACGGCCCGCAGCGCCTGCTGCTCGAATCCGTCTCCGTGATGCCTTGATGCCGCACCGGCTCTGGCTCGGCGCGCTCGCCCTCGCGCTCGCCTTCGCGCTGCCCTTCCTGCCCTTCGCCAACCGTTACGTGGTGGACGTCGCCACCACGGTGCTGATCTACGTCATGC
>CAZVZP010000052.1:14385-14615 GCA_964631625.1 uncultured Hyphomicrobiales bacterium
TGGGGTTGGCCGGGCTCTTGGACCTCGGCTACGTCGCCTTCTACGCCATCGGCGCCTATACCACGGCGCTGCTCGGCGCCTACTTCGGGTTGAGCTTCTGGGAGTGCCTGCCGCTCGCCGGACTCACGGCGGCCGCGGCCGGGGTGCTGCTCGGCTTTCCGGTGCTCAGGCTGCGCGGCGACTATCTCGCCATCGTGACGCTGGGCTTCGGCGAGATGATCCGCATCGTG
>CAZVZP010000053.1:0-9562 GCA_964631625.1 uncultured Hyphomicrobiales bacterium
CCGCCCGGCGGCTACTCGAAGCTGCCGTGGTATGCGCTGCGCGAGAACTACTGCGAGTGCGTCATCGATGCGGGCGGCGCGCCCGTGCTCTTGCCCCACGACGTCGCGCACGCGGGGGACTACCTCGGGCTCATCGGCGCGCTGATCGTGACCGGCGGCGCCTTCGACGTCGACCCCTCGCTGTTCGGCGCCGATCAGCGGCACCAAGCCGTGACGACCAAGGACAAGCGCACCGCCTTCGAATTGGCGATCGGTCGCGCCGCGCTCGAGAAGGACGTGCCGGTGCTCGGCATCTGCGGCGGCGAGCAGCTCCTGAACGTGGCGCTCGGCGGCACGCTCTATCAGCACATCCCCGACGAGGTCGAGGGCGCGCTCGAGCACGAGCAGAAGAATTCGCGGCATCAGCCGGGGCACTCGATTGCGATCGCAAGAGGCAGCCTCCTCCATCGGATCGCCGGGCTCGAGGCGACCGCGGTCAACAGCGCGCACCACCAAGCTGTCAAGGACGTGGCCCCCGGGCTCGTCGTAAACGCGCGCGCGGAAGACGGCGTGATCGAAGGCATCGAGCATGCCAAGGCCCGCTTCTGCCTCGGCGTGCAGTGGCACCCGGAGTACCGCACGAGCCCCATCGACCCCAAGATCTTCGCTGCGTTTATCGACGCGGCCCGGCGCGCTTAAGTCGAGGCGCCGTGCGCGTCGAGAGCTCGGATCAGGCCGCGCCCGGCGAGCGCATCGCCAAGCGCATCGCGCGCTCGGGCCTGTGCTCGCGGCGCGAGGCCGAGCGGCTGATCGCGGAAGGGCGCGTCGCGGTCGATGGCCGGGTGCTCGCCTCGCCCGCCGTCGTGGTTGCCCGGGAGGCGCAGGTGACGGTCGACGGTGTGCCCTTGCGCGCGCCCGGGCCGCCGCGGCTGTGGCGTTATCACAAGCCGCGCGGGCGCGTGACCAGCCACCGCGATCCGCAAGGACGCCCGACCGTGTTCGAGCGGCTGCCGGAGTCGCTCGGCCCTCTTCTCTCGGTGGGCCGGCTCGATCTTGCGAGCGAGGGCCTGCTTCTGCTCACCAACGACGGCGCTCTCGCGCGCCATCTCGAATTGCCGGCGACCGGCTGGCTGCGCCGCTACCGGGTGCGGGTGCACGGCCGCCCGACGGAGGCCGAGCTCGCGCGGCTTTCGGCCGGCCTTGAGGTCGCGGGCGTGCGCTATGGGCCGATCGAGGCGCGGCTCGACCGGGCGCGCGGCGCCAACGCCTGGCTCACCGTGGCCTTGCGCGAGGGCAAGAAGCGCGAGGTGCGCCGCATCTTGGAGGCCCTCGGCTTTCCCGTGCTGCGGCTGATCCGTATCGCCTATGGCCCCTTCCAGCTGGGCGCGCTCGAGCGGGGCGAGCTCGACGAGGTGCCGCGCAAGGTGCTGCGCGAGCAGCTGGGGCCCTTCTTGGCGCAACTCGAGAGCGGCCATGCGCATCGTCGGCGGTAAGCTGCGCGGCCGGCCCTTGCGCGCGCCGAAGGGCAAGCGCCTGCGCCCGAGCGCCGAGCGCCTGCGCGAGGCGCTGTTCGACATCCTGATCCACGCCGATCTGGGCCAGCCGCCGCTTTCTGGCGCCACGCTCGTCGACCTGTTCGCGGGCACCGGCGCGTTGGGCCTGGAGGCGCTGTCGCGAGGCGCGAGCCATGTGGTCATGATCGAGAACGACCGCGCGGCGCTGAGCGAACTTCGCGCCAACATCGCCGCGCTTAAGGCCGAGCACGAGACGCGGGTGATCGCGGGCGATGCCACCGATCTGCCGCTCAGCCTCGAGCGATACGATTTCGCGCTGCTCGATCCGCCGTACCGCAGCGGACTCGGGCCCCTCGCGCTCGAGGAGCTTGCCCGCAAGGGCTGGCTCAAGAAAGGCGCCTTCGCGGTCATCGAGCTTGCCGCCAAGGAGCCGTTCCCTGTGCCCGCGGATTACGAGCTCATCGAGGAGCGCCGCTACGGCAAGGGCCGCATCGTGATCTTGCGGCTTGTCCGTGCGGGCATAGCTTCAGATTGACTCGACGGCAAGCCAGACGCCCATTTCAGCGTCGCTTGAGACGATACGCTTGACGGCGTTTAACTCATACAGGGCACGATCCTCATGCAGAATTGCAAGCCCGCCCTGCCGGTGAGGTGTCAGGCAGTCGAGAGTGTTCTTGACGAGGTTGTCGAGGTCTGTTCCGTGAGGAAGGTTTTTTCGTTGGTATTTCGGGCTTTCCGGCCAAATGAAAAATTCGAGCGCGATCCGATAACGCGTATCCACCGAAGCCTGCGAAAGTCCGATGTCACAATAAGGTTTCAACGTGCGTCGGAGATCTTCAAGCCAAGCCGTCTCCGACTTCTTGTTACCCCACCCGCGAGGTATGCCTGGAATCCAGGTTCGCGGGACGACAACAGGCATGGGAATTTCAGCGCCGGCCAAACAGGCGCTCGATGTCGGCGAGCTTGAGCTCCACATAGGTGGGGCGGCCGTGGCTGCATTGGCCCGAGCGGGGCGTCGCCTCCATCTGGCGCAACAGCGCGTTCATCTCCTCGATGCTCAGTCGCCGCCCGGCGCGCACGCTCGAATGGCAGGCGATCGTCGCGCACACGTGGCTCAAACGTTCCTTGAGGCTGACGCCCTGACCGAGCTCGGCCAGCTCGTCCGCCAGATCACGCACCAGGCCCTTGACATCGAGCCCGGCGAGTGGCGCCGGCACCTCGCGCACGAGCACGGCGCCGCGCCCGAAGGGCTCGAGCACGAGGCCGAGCTCCGCGAACTCGCCCGCGCGCGCGGCGAGCCGCGCCGTGGCCCCCTCGTCGAGCTCGACCACCTCCGGAATGAGCAGCGTCTGGCGGGCCACGCCCCCCTCGCGCAACGCGCGCTCGATGCGCTCCTGCACCAGGCGCTCGTGGGCCGCGTGCTGATCGACGATGACGAGCCCGTCGCCGGTCTGGGCGATGACATAGGTCTCGTGGAGTTGGGCGCGCGCGGCGCCGAGCGAATGGCCTGCGGCATCCTCGAGCGGCGCTTCCGGCTCGGCCGCGGCTTGCGGCGCGGCTGCGAAGGGCGCCGCCTCCTCGCCGAAGCCCGCGAGCAGCGCACTGCGGCGCGCCCCCCGGTTGGCGCCGGCATAGCCGGAAAAGCCGCCAAAGGGCACCGCTTGCTCGGGGCGCAGCGCGCCGAGCGCCGCCGTCCCGACCGTGCTCGAAGAGCGGTGAGCGTGGGCCGCGAGCGCGCTCTTGAGCGCACCGATGATGAGGCCGCGCACCAGTCCCTCGTCGCGGAAACGCACCTCGAGCTTCGCCGGATGCACGTTGACGTCGACCGATTCGGCGGGCACCTCGAGGAAGAGCACGGCGAGCGGGTGCCGGCCGCGGGGCGTGACATCCGCATAGGCCGCGCGCAGCGCGCCTTGGAGCAGCTTGTCGCGCACCGGCCGCCGGTTGACGAAGAGATACTGACGCTGCGTCGTCGCCGCATTGAAAGTGGGGAGCGCGATCTGGCCCACGAGCCGAAGCAAGCCCCGTTCGGCCTCGATGGCGACCGCGTTGTCGGCGAAGTCGCGGCCCATGAGGCGGGCGAGCCGGGCCGTGCCGCCCTCGATGAGATCGCTCTGCGAGGCCAAGAGATCGAGCACCTCCGCCCCGTCCTCGACGACGCGGAAGGCCACATTGGGATGGGCGAGCGCAAGCCGGCGCACCGCCTCGAGTGCGTGGCGCGCCTCGGTCTCCTCGCTCTTCAAGAACTTGAGCCGCGCCGGCGTGGCGTAGAACAGGTCGCGCACCTCGACCTCGGTGCCTGCGGCACGAGCCGCCGGCTCGGGCGCTGCGATGCGCCCGCGATCGGCCGCAATGCGCCAGGCCGCATCGACGCCGCGCGGCCGGCTCACGAGGCTGAGCCGCGCCACAGCCGCGATCGAGGGCAGCGCCTCGCCCCGAAAGCCGAAGGTCGCGATCGACTCGAGGTTGTCTTCGGCGAGCTTCGAGGTGGCGTGGCGCGCGAGCGCGAGCGCGAGCTCGTCTTTCGGGATGCCGCAGCCGTCGTCCGCGACGGCGATGCGCGAAAGGCCGCCGCGCTCGAGCGCGACCTCGACCTGGGAGGCGCCCGAATCGAGCGCGTTCTCGACCAGCTCCTTGACCACCGAGGCCGGCCGCTCGACCACCTCGCCCGCGGCAATGCGGTTGATCGTGCTCTCGGAGAGAACCCGGATGGTCACGCCCGGCCCCGCGCGAGCTTGGCGCGCGCCCGCGCCTTGCCCTCCTCGACCGCAGGCTGGCCGAAGGGCTCGACGCCGAGCAAGCGGGCGGAGAGCACGGTCTCGAGCATGAAATGCATCATCAGCGCGCCCAGGCCTTCCTCGTCCAGGCGCTCGATCTCGATCTTGCGCACCGGACGTCCCGCGGCGATGAGGGCCTCGGCCGTGGCCTCGAATTCGGCCGCGAGCACGTCGCCCAGCCGGTGCCCGCCAAGATAGCCGAGACCCGCTCGCTCCGCGAGCGCGCTCGGCAGCTCCGCTCCCTCCCCCGCCGAGCGGGCCGCGATCAGCGTGAAGAACTTGTCCGCCGGCCCCGCGAGATAGAGCTGGAGCTCGCTGTGCTGATCGAGCGTGCCGCGGGCCGCGATCGGTGTCGAGCCCTTGCCGTCCTTGCCAAGGCTCTCGGCCCACAGCTGCCGGTACCATTGGGCGAAGGGAAAGAGCGCGTCCCGGTAGGGCATGAGCACCGAGAGGGCGAGCGCGCGGGTGCGCATCAGGCCGATGGCCATGGCCGCGCCCTCGGCCGGCGCAAAGCCCGAAGGCGCGGTGCTGCGCTCGAGCGCCTCGAGCACGCCGCCCGCGCCGGCGACGAGCGCGCGCGCATCGAGACCTGCGATCAGCGCCGGGATGAGCCCGGCGGCCGAGAACGCCGAGTAGCGGCCGCCGAGATCGGGCGAATGCTCGATGCGCTCGAACCCCTTGGCCTCGGCCACGCGGGCGAGCGGGCTATCGCCCGGCTGGGTCAGCACGAGGATTTGTCGTCGCAGCTGCTCCGGGCGCAGGCTTCGTTCGAGCACGGCGATCGCCGCCAACAGAAGCGAGAGGGTTTCCATGGTCTCGCCCGACTTCGAGACCGCGAGGATCGCCGCATCCTCGGGCGCCTCGCCGAGGGCGCGCGCAAAGCCCGAGGGATCGACGTTCTCGAGGAAGATCAATCGCGGGCTCGGCTTGAGCGCCGCGAAGGTCTGCGCGCCCAGGCTCGAGCCGCCGATGCCGATCACGATGACGCGCTCGAAGTCGTGCGCGAGCCGCCGCGCGGTCGCTTCGAGCGCACGCCAAGCCTCGCTCGAGCGGGGCAGTCGCAGAAAGGCTGGACTGCCGGCACGCCGGCCGGCGCGAAGCTCCACAAGGCCGGCCTCGGTTTCGGCCAGCAATGCAGCAAAAGCCTCACGGGACAGTCCACCGCCGCCGATGGCGTCGGTGAAGCAAAAGGCGATATCTTGTGTGTAGCCCGCGCCCATGCCCTGCATCTAGACCCTAGCAGATCGCTCGCGGCCCGGCCAGACGGCGCGCGCTCGCGGCTACGGCGCGCTCAGGCCCTTCGGCTCTCCGGCGACGGCGATGCGCAGGCGTTCGGGCCGAAGCAGGCGCTGCGCTGCACGGGCGACGTCGGCCGCGCTCACCGCCTCGATATACTCGTTGCGCTTCTCGATGTAGTCGATGCCGAGATCGTCGAGCTGCACCGAGACGAGGAAATCGGCGATGTGATCGTTGCTGTCGAAACGCAAGGGATAGGAGCCGGTGATCTGGAGCTTCGCGTCCTTGAGCTCGTCGGGCGCCAGCCCTTCGTCACGGAACTTCGTCATCTCGGCCTTGATGATGGCGAGCGATTCGGCCACTCGGTCGTTCTGCGTCGCGACGCTGCCCATGAACAGCCCCGCGTGCTCGAGCGGATTGAGATAGGTGTAGACCGCGTAGGCGAGCCCACGCTTCTCGCGCACCTCCTTGGTGAGCCGGGCCGTGAACGCGCCGCCGCCGAACATCTCGTTCATCACGTAGGCGGCGTAGAAATCGGGATCGTGGCGCTTCACGCCTTCGGCGCCGAACACCACGATGCTCTGCGGGATCGGGCGCTCGATGACATCGAGGGCCCCCGGATCGGCGAGCACGGCCTCGGACACCTGCCACGGCGCGGCGTGCTCGGGGAGGGCGCCGAAGGCCCCATCGAGCAGCGGCTTCAAGTCCTGCGCCGTGATATCGCCCACGACCGCGACGATCAGATTATCGCGCGCGAAGCGCGAAGCCTGAAAGTTCAACAGGTCCTCGCGCGAGATCGCGGCGAGGCTCGTTTCCGTGCCGCTGACCGAGCGGCCGTAGGGGTGGTCGGGCAATGTGCGCTCGAGCCACGCGCGCATCGCCAGCCACTCGGGATCCTCCCGGTTCTGGGCGAGCGAGATCTGCATCTGCTCGCGGATGCGGGCCACGGGCTCGGGGTCGAAACGCGGCTCGGCGAGCGCCAGGCGCAGGAGCTCGAAGGCCTCGGCCTTGCGCTCGCTCAAGGTCTCGAGCGAGCCCCCGAACGAGTCGGAGCCGGCCTCGAAGGAGAGGCGGATGGCACGATCGGCCAAGCGATCCTGGAAGGCCTTCGAGTCGAAGGGCCCCGCCCCTTCGTCGAGCAGCGCCGCGACCATGCTCGTCAGCCCTTCCTTGCCGGGAGGCTCGAGCGCCGTCCCGCCCCGGAAGGCAAAGCGCACGGCGATGAGGGGCACGGCGGGCTCGGCCACGAGCCAGGCCACGATGCCCTTGTCCGAGACCACTCGTTCGATCTCGCGGGCCGGCGAAGCGTGCGCCGAAAACACCGCCGCGCCCGCGATGAGGAGGGCGAGGAGTGCGATCGCGCCGAGCCGGCGCCTCGCGCGGGATCCCCGCTCAGGGCTCATCGGCCGGCAGCAGGAGCCCGGTCACCGAGGTCTCGGGGCGTAGGATGCGGCGTGCCGCGGCGCCGACCTCCTCCGCCCTGACCTCCTCGAGACGGGCCGGCCAATCCTCGACAGCGGCCACCGTCAGCCCCGCGGTGAGCGCCGTACCGAAGATGCGCCCGACCTCATACAGGCTGTCGGCGGCATAGACCGCGCTGGCGATCATGCGATCGCGCGAGCGCGCCACCTCCTCGGGCGACACGCCGTCTTCGAGCAACCGGGCGATCTCCTCGTCGAGCGCTGTCTCCAGGGCGTCGACGGAGACGCCTGCCGCCGGGGAGACGGCCAAGAGGAACGTCGTGTCGTCGTAGCTGAAGTCGTCGTAGAAGGCACCGGCATAGGAGGCCACCTTCTGGTCGAGGACGAGTGCGCGGTTGAGGCGACCCGTCGGCCCGCCCAAGATATCGGCGAGCACGAGGAGCGCGTTGGCGATCCGGGCCCCGCCGCGGCGCGCACCGGGGGCCAAATAGGTACGGTGGAGCTCCGGATGCGCCACCTGGGCATCGCGGAACTCGACCCGGCGCGCCGCAAGCTGCGGCGGCACCTCCGTCCGCACGCGCTCGGCCACGGCCGCGGCGGCGGGGATCGCACCGTAGTATTTTTCGGCGAGCGCGCGCAAAGCGGTCAGCGCATCGGTCTCGTAGGCGCGCAGCTCATCCTCGGTGACGTCGCCCACAACCACGAGCGTCGCGTTGTTCGGCGCGTAATGCGTGCGGTAAAAGGCGAGCGCGTCCTCGGCATCGAGCGTGCGAACTTCGTTCTCCCAGCCGATCACCGGGCGCCCATACGGGTGCGAGAGATACTGCACGGCCGACAGCTGCTCGCCGAACAGCGCCGCCGGGCTGTTGTCCGTGCGCGAGCGGCGCTCCTCGAGCACCACGTCCCGCTCGGGCGCGATGACCTCCTCGCTCAGGACCAGGTTCGTCATCCGGTCGGCCTCGAGGTCCATGACGATCTCGAGCCGGTCGCGCGCGATTTTTTGGAAGTACCCCGTGTAGTCGTAGGAGGTGAAGGCGTTCTCGGTGCCCCCGTTCACCGCCACGAGCCGCGAGAACGAATCCCCCGGATACCGCGTCGTGCCCTTGAACATGAGGTGCTCGAGGAAATGCGCGATCCCCGACGTGCCCGCCGGCTCGTCCGCGGCGCCCACGTTGTACCAGAGCATGTGCATAACGACGGGCGCCCGGTGATTGGGCACGAGCACGACCTTAAGCCCGTTCGCAAGCGTGAAGCTCTCGGCGCCGAAGAGCTCGGCCTCGCTCGGGCGCGCCCAGGCCAGAGCCAACACCGCCGCGAGCACGAGCGCCGCGAGGGCACGGATAGACCGTGCTGCCCGTTCCGGCCGGGCGCCAAACGGCGACAGCTTCGCAGAACGTCCCGCTTTAATAGGGCGCCTGCCCGCCGCCCGGCTCGGAAGGCAACGCCTCGCCGCTCGCCCCGGGAGCCGGCTCCTCGGCGCTCGGCGGGGCCGCAGCGCCCTCATCCGCCGGCTCCTCGTCGGCACCCTCCCAAAACAGGATCTCCTCGAGCAGATCCTCGCCGCCGCTGGCGCTGCCCTCGACGGTGCGGCTGATGCGCTCGCGGATGTTGGGATCGACCTGCGCCGCCGCGGCGGCCTCGAGCAGCGCGACCTCGCCGGGGCTCATCGGCGTCTCGCCGGCGAGATCGCCGTAGGGCGAAAACGCGCCTTCATCCAGCGCCGCGACCGACCCGGGCGGCGCTTCGCCGGTGCCCGGGGGGCGCAGACCGTAGTTCGGCGGCACCACGAGGCTCGGGCCCACCGAAACCGCGTACTCGTCGGGCGTCGAGCGCTCGAACGAGAAGGTGTCGCCAAACAAACCGCAAGCGGCGAGCGCCAAAGAGGCCCCCAGCACGCTCAGCGCGCGCCACGCCCCCGGCGCAAAGCAGCTCAAACCGCGTCCAAGCATGGGCATTATTTAGGCCTTTTTCGCTTGCCCAGCAAGGCATCGAGCAGAACCAGCGCGGCGCCCACGGTGATGGCGGCGTCGGCCAGATTGAAGGCCGGCCAGCCGTAACGCCCGGCATGGACATAGAGAAAATCCACCACCGCACCGAAGCGCAGGCGGTCGATCACATTCCCGAGAGCGCCGCCGATGACGAGGCCGAAGGCGAGCCATAAGAGCGCCCGCTTGACCCGAGGCAAGACGAGGATCAGCCCGAGCGACACCGCCGCAGCGAGACCGATGAAGAGATAGGGCGAGAGCCCCTCGCCGCGGTTGAACAGGCCGAAGCTGATGCCCCGGTTCCACACCAGCACGAGATCGAAGAACGAGGTAACCTCGATCGTCCGGGGATTGTCGCGGAAGAGCGCGAGCACCCAGAGCTTGAGCAGCTGATCGGCGACGATCAACGCGGCCGCGACCAGAAGCCCGCGCGCGAGCCCCGGGCGGCCCGCGCCGCGCTGCGCGCTCACGGCGCCTCGGCCCCGAAGCCCGGCGGCAGCGCCTCGGCGCAGCGGCCGCACAGATCCGAGGGCGTGCGGCGTCCCACCTCGTCGAGCACGCGCCAGCAGCGGGCGCATTTCGCGCCCGAGGCGGGCCGCGCGAGGACGCCCACGCCGGCTGCATATCACATATGCTCGCGCGCCATGAGC
>CAZVZP010000053.1:9572-14118 GCA_964631625.1 uncultured Hyphomicrobiales bacterium
GCGGAGAGCTCGAGCACCCGCTTCGGAGGAAGGGTCGCCACGCCCGCGACCTCGGGGAGCCGGTAGGCGCGCTCGGGTGGCTCGCCCTCGACGAGCGCGATCCCGGAGGTGATGCAGAGCTCGGCGAAGTCGAGCCCGTCGATCCTCTCGCGCTGCGCCGCGCTCACATACACCGCCGGTGCCGCCTCGAGGCTCGAGCCGATGCGCTTCTCCCGCCGTTCGACTTCGAGCGCGCCGGTGACCACGCGCCGAATTGCGCGCAGCGCGGCCCAACGCTTGCCCAGCGCCTCATCGCGCCACTCGGCGGGAATCTCGGGAAACAGCCGCACATGCACACTCGCCCGCTCGCTGGGATTGCGCGCGAGCCACGCCTCCTCGGCGGTGAAGGGGAGCACCGGCGCGAGCCAGGCCGTAAGGGAGTCGAACAGCAGGTCGAGCACCGTGCGCGCCGCGCGCCGGCGCGGCGCAGCGCGCGGATCGCAGTAGAGCGAATCCTTGCGCACGTCGAAGTAGAAGGCCGAGAGATCGACAGCGCAGAAGGTGTGCAGCTCGACGAAAAGCCTGTGGAAGTCGAAGTCCTCGCTGGCCCGGCGCACGATCGCATCGAGTTCGGCCAAGCGGTGGAGCACCCAGCGCTCGAGCGCGGGCATGACGGCGGGAGCAACCCGCTCCGGGGCCGAGAAATCGGTGAGGTTGCCCAGGAGGTAACGCAGCGTGTTGCGCAGCCGCCGATAGGCATCGACCTGGTGGCCGAGGATCGATTCGGAAATGCGCATGTCCTCGGCGTAATCGGCCGAGACCACCCAGAGACGGAGGATGTCGGCGCCGTGCTTCGAGACCACGGTCTGCGGCGCCACCACGTTGCCCGAGGACTTCGACATCTTGCGGCCCTCGCCGTCGACCACGAAGCCATGGGTCAGCACCGCCTCGTACGGCGCCCGGCCGCGGGTGCCGCAGGCCTCGAGCAACGAGCTGTGGAACCAGCCGCGGTGCTGATCGGAGCCCTCGACGTAGAGCGAGGCGGGCCAGCACAGATCGGGGCGCTGCTCGAGCACGAAGGCGTGGGTCGAGCCCGAGTCGAACCAGACGTCGAGAATGTCCGTGACCTTTTCGTAATCCGAGGGATCGTGCTCGGGCGACAGGAAACGCGCCGGATCGGCGGTGAACCAGACATCCGCCCCTTCCGCCTCGACGGCCTTAGCGATGCGCTCGATGAGCGCGGCATCGCGCAAGGGCTCGCCCGTCTCCTTGTGCACGAAGACGGCAATCGGCACGCCCCACACCCGCTGGCGCGAGACCACCCAATCGGGCCGCGTCTCGATCATGCCGCGGATGCGCATTCGCGAGGCCACGGGCACCCAGCGCACGGCATCGATCGCCGCGAGCGCCTTCTGGCGCAAGCCGCCCGTCGTCATGCTGATGAACCACTGCGGCGTGTTGCGGAAGAGGAGCGGCGCCTTGGAGCGCCAGGAGTGCGGGTAGGCGTGCACGAGCTTGCCTTGGGCCAAGAGCGCACCCGCCGCCTTGAGCGCCGCGATCACGGCGCCGTTGGCATCGCCCCCCTTGCCGTGGGGCGTGAACACGCGCTTGCCCGCGAAGAGGGCGACATGCGGGTAGTAGCGGCCCTCCTCGTCCACCATGTCGGGCACGGAGAGGTCATGTTTCTGGCCGAGCTCGAAATCGTCTGCCCCGTGGCTCGGCGCGATGTGCACGAAGCCCGTACCCTCCTCCTCGCTCACGAAGTCGGCCGGGTAAACCGGCACGTCGAAGTCGTAGTAGCCGCCCGCGCCCGGTGCCCCGCGCAAAGGATGAGAGCAGACGGTTCCCTGCAAGAGCTGACCAGGAAACTCATCTAAGGGGTCATATTCATCAATTCCGATTCGCGCGCAGAAACCTCCCAATAGGTTCTTCGCGACGACTAGAACATCTCCCTTGCTTGGATACCGCGGCTCGACATGTTTCATGTAGTCATCAACGGACAATCCCATCTTCGTCGCGATCGCTATACGCTCTGAGGTAGCCATTTTGTGATCGGCTACTTTCGTTGTGCGAATAACCGAATAGGTCATATCCTTCCCGTAGGCCATCGCGCGGTTGCCGGGGATGGTCCAGGGCGTCGTCGTCCAGATCACGACGCGCGCGCCACGCAGCTCTGGGCGGGACGGCTGCACCACGGGGAACGCGACCCAGATCTGCGTCGATTCGTGATCGAGGTATTCGACCTCGGCCTCGGCCAACGCGGTCTTCTCGACGACCGACCAGAGCACGGGCTTGGCGCCCTTGTAGAGCGCGCCGCTCACCAGGAACTTGCCGAGCTCGCGCACGATCTGGGCCTCGGCGGCAAAGCTCATGGTGCTGTAAGGGTGCTCCCAGTCGCCGAGCACGCCCAGGCGCTTGAACTCCTCGCGCTGGATCTCGACCCAATGGGCCGCGTAGGCGCGGCACTCGGCGCGGAACTCGACGGGCGCAACCTCGTCCTTGTCCTTGCCCGCCTTGCGGTAGTTCTGCTCGACCTGCCATTCGATTGGCAGCCCGTGGCAGTCCCAGCCCGGCACGTAGACCGCGTCCTTGCCCAGCATCTGCTGGGAGCGGTTGATCACGTCCTTCAGAATCTTGTTGAGCGCGTGCCCGATGTGCAGATGGCCGTTGGCGTACGGCGGGCCATCGTGGAGCACGAATTTCGGGCGCCCCCGGCTCGCCTCGCGCAGGCGGGCGTAGAGGTCCATCTGCTGCCAGCGGGCAAGCAGCGCGGGCTCGCGCTTAGCCAGCTCGCCCTTCATGGGAAAGTCGGTCTTGGGCAGGAAGACGGTCGAGCGGTAATCGGCGCTCATCGGCGGCGCCCTTCGCGGACGCTGGTGGGAGCGCGCAGAGGCCCCTCGGGCGAGGCGATGGAAAGAATACGGCGTGCGCTCTCGCAATCGCGCGCCATCTCGGCTTTGAGCGCCTCGATGCTCTCGAACTTGCGCTCCTCGCGCAGGCGCTCGACGAAGCGCACGCGCACGTAGCGGCCGTAGAGATCGCCCGCGAAATCGAACAGGTGCACCTCGAGAAGATCGCCGCCCCCGCCAAAGGTCGGACGGTTGCCGAAGCTCGCGACCGCGGGGCGGAACGGCTCCCCGCCCACCGCCGCGAAGACGGCGTAGATGCCGCGCGCGGGCTCGAGCGTGTTCTTGAGCTCGAGGTTCGCGGTCGGATAGCCGAGCGCACGACCCCGCCGCGCTCCCTGGCGCACGCGCGCCTCGACCTCCCACCAGCGGCCAAGCACCTGGGCCGCCTGGCCCACCTCCCCGCGCTTGAGCGCCTCGCGCACCCGCGTCGAGGAGAATTCCGCGCCGTCGCCCTGCGCGGCTATGCGGGTATGCCCGAAGCCATGGCGCTTGGCGAGGGCGGCGAGCAACTCGGGCGTGCCGCGCCGGCCCCGGCCGAAATGGAAGTCGTAGCCGGTGACCACGTGCCTGACCCCGAGACCCCCGACCAGGACCTTCTCGACGAAGGCTTCGGGCTCATAGGCGGCGAGCGCGGGCGAGAAGCGCACCACGATCACCAAATCGACGCCCTGCTCCTCGAGCGCGCGCATCTTCGACCGGAAGGACAAGAGGCGGAACGGCGGCGAGTTCGGCTTGAGCACGCTGCGCGGGTGGGGCTCGAAGGTGAGCACGGCGAAGGGCGTGTCCGCGCCCTGCGCGATGCGCCGGGCCGCGTCGAGCACGGCGCGATGGCCCCGGTGCACGCCATCGAAGTTGCCGAGCGCAACAGAGGCGCCCCGAGCGCTCGGCGGGCCTGCGCCGTGGAAGCGTACGATCCGCATGGTTCTTAAGCGTCCGCCCCGAAGCCTCGTCGATGCCCTACGCGCTACGCCGGCGCGCCGGGCCGCAAAGAGCCGCAAAGATAGGGGCAACGGGGAGGGGACGCCAGGGGCCCCTCAAGCGGGCCGCGGGGGCACGATGACGAGCGCCTCGCCGTCGATGACGACCCGATCGCCTACAGAGCACACCGTCTCGAACGTGACGCGGCTGCGCTTGGGCTCGCGCCGCTTCACCACCGCGCGGGCCGTCACCTTATCGCCGGGCCGCACCGGCGCGCGGAAGTTGAGCGTCTGCCCCAAGTAGATGACGCCCGGCACCCCGAGCTTGACGCCCACGAGCGAGGAGATGAGGCTCGCCGTGAGCATGCCATGCACGATGCGCCCACCGAACCGGGTCGTCCTGGCGAAGCGCTCGTCGAGATGAAGCGGGTTGTCGTCGCCCGAAATCTCGGCGAAGCCGCGCACGTCCTTGCTGCCGATCCGACGCGTGTAGGAGAACGTGTCTCCCACCTTGAGATCTTCGAAGTATCGAGCTTTCCTCTGGGCCACGCTGTGCCTCGCCGATCGAACCCTCTGCCGGGCGCGGATTGTGCAGTGCAACAACCGGCTCCGCAACGGCAAACTCACGCGCTTCTGCGCCGGCGCGCCGGCCGCTCGGAGCGCCCGCGGGCCCGAAGGGGGTCCGTGCGACTAGAGCAATATCCACTCAGATTGAACCGTCCGGTTCAATCTGAGTGGATG
>CAZVZP010000054.1:0-5302 GCA_964631625.1 uncultured Hyphomicrobiales bacterium
CTCGTGTGGCGCCGCGCGGCCGCATCGAACGGCGAGATGCGCACCAGGCGGTGCACGCCGCTCTCGGTCTTGAGCCAGCCGTAGGCGTTGGGGCCCACGATCCTGACGGTCGCAGACTTGATCCCGGCCTCCTCGCCCGCGCTCTCCTCGATCCACTCGACGCGGTAGCCGCGCCCCTCCGCCCAGCGCGCGTACATGCGCAAGAGCATCTCGGCCCAGTCCTGGGATTCGGTGCCGCCCGCGCCCGCGTGCACCTCGAGGAAGCAGTCGTTGGCGTCGGCCTCGCCGGATAGGAGGCTCTCGAGCGTCTGGCGCGCCGCCCGCTCGTGCAGCTCGCGCAAGGCGCTTTCCGCTTCCCCGAGCACGTCCTGATCGCCCGCCTCCTCGGCCAGCTCGATCAGTCCGATGTTGTCCTCGAGGCCCTGCGCCAGCTTGTCGTAGCCTTCGAGCGCCGCTTCGAGGCGCCTGCGCTCGCGCAAGATCCGCCGCGCCCGCTCGCCGTTCTGCCACAGGTCGGGCGCCTCCGCTTGGGCGTTGAGCTGGGATAAGCGCGCGCGCGAGCGCTCGAGGTCAAAGATGCCTCCCCAGCAGCCCGAGCGACTGCTTTATGTCTTCAACTAGAGACAAAAGTTCGGCTCTCATCGTTCAGCAACTACCGGATTTTACGGCTAACTAATACAGGCCGCCGGTGCCCGAGGGAGCCCGCGTGCCCCCGCTCGTCTCGCGGCTCAGATCGAGCCACAGGCGGTCGGCGGCGCTCTCGACGTTGGGCTCCTGGCCACTCTTGAAGGCCTCGAGCACCACGTCGGGCGCGCCCGCCTCCGCGGGTTCGCCCGTGCGCTCGTTGACCTGCATGAACACGATGCCCGGCGGCACCCGGAAGGGCATGCTGGGTTTGCCCTCGAGCGCCCCCTTCATGAAGTCGCGGAAGATCGGCGAGGCGACGCTCGCGCCCGTTTCCTTGACGCCCAGCGTGCGCGGCTGATCGAAGCCCACGAACGCGCCGGCCACGAGATCGGGCGAGAAGCCGATGAACCAGGTGTCCATGCTCTCGTTCGTGGTTCCGGTCTTGCCCGCGAGCGGCTTGCCCACCTCGGCCACGCGCCGGCCCGTGCCGCGCTGCACCACGCCTTCGAGCAGCGAGACCATCTGGTAGGCCGACTGCGGATCGATCACCGGCTCGCGGGTATCGACGAGCGCCGGCGGCGGCTGGCCGTTCCAGGCGACACCTACGCAGTCGCGGCACGGACGCTCATCGCGCCGGTAGATCGTGCGTCCGTGGCGGTCCTGAATGCGCTCAATGATCGCGGGCGAGATGCGCTTGCCGCCGTTGACGAGCATGGCGTAGGCGGTGGTGAGCCGCAGCAGCGTGGTCTCGCCCGCGCCCAGCGCCAGTGCCGGCACGGCGGGCGGATCGTCGTAGATGCCGAAACGCCGCGCGGTGTCGGCCACGTGCGTCACGCCGATGTCCTGGGAGAGGCGCACGGTCATCAAATTACGCGACTTCTCGATGCCGATGCGCAGCGTGGCCGGGCCCAGGAAGTCCTCGGTGTAGTTCTCCGGCTTCCAGACGCCGAGCCCGTAGCCCAAGTCGATGACGAGCGGCCCGTCGACCACGATGTCCGCCGGGCTGTAGCCCATCTCGAGCGCGGACAAATAGACGAAGGGCTTGAACGCCGAGCCGGGCTGACGCAGCGCCTGAGTCACGCGGTTGAACTCGCTCTCCTCGAAGCTGAAGCCGCCGGCCATGGCGAGCACGCGCCCGGTGTGCGGATCGAGCGCGACCAGCGCGCCCTCGACCTCCGGGATCTGGCGCAGCGCGAAGACGTTGTCGCCCGCCTCCGGGAGCTGCTCGACCGCGACCACATGGCCCGGTTGCAGCACCTGGTCCGCGCGTTCGACCGCCGGCCCCAGCCGCTGCTCGGGCTTCCAGGCGCGCGCCCACTCGAGCCCTTCGAACGGGATGGTGCCCAGTGCGCCCTCCGGCAGGCCGATCTCGGCCTCGGCCGCGCCCACTTCCAGCACCACCGCGAGCAGCCACGGCGCCAGCCCCGGCGGATGGGGCACGGTGTTAAGCGCCTCGAGCCAATCGCCTTCGAGCGGCACGCGCGCGATCGGGCCGCGCCAGCCGTGGCGGCGGTCGTAGGCCACGAGTCCGTCGCGCAGCGCCCGCTCCGCGATCGCCTGGAGCTCAGGATCGAGCGTGGTGCGCACGAGCAGCCCGCCTTCGTAGAGGCTCGCCTCGCCGTAGCTTGCGGCGAGCCAGCGGCGCACCTCTTCGGTGAAGTAATCGGCCTTGACCTCGGGGCCCGTGCTCTGCTCGCGCACAATGATGGCCTCGCGCTTCGCGGCCTCGGCGTCGAAGGGGTGGGCCAATCCCGCCTCGACCATCTGATCGAGCACCCAGTCGCGCCGCTCCTTGGCGGCGATCGGGTGGCGTAACGGTTCGTAGTTGTTGGGCGCCTTGGGCAGCGCGGCCAGGAACGCGCTTTCGCCTCGCGTCAGCTCGTCGAGCGACTTGGCGAAGTAGTTCTGCGCCGCCGCGGCCACCCCGTAGGCCCCGCGCCCGAGGTAGATCTGGTTCAAGTAAAGCTCGAGGATCCGGTCCTTAGTTAATGCTTTCTCGATGCGAAGCGCCAGGAGCGCCTCCTTGATTTTTCGCTCGTAGGAAACTTCGTTGCTTAAAAGGAAATTCTTGGTCACCTGCTGGGTGATCGTCGACGCCCCGACCAGACGCCGCTTGTGGATCAGATTGCCGATGTTCTTGAACACGGCGGCAACGACGCTCTCGGCATCGACCCCGATGTGCTCGTAGAACTTCTTGTCCTCGGCGGCGAGAAAGGCCTGGATGACCGGCTTGGGGATCGCCGCGATCGGCACGAAGATGCGCCGCTCGCGGGCGAACTCGGCGAGCAGCCGCCCGTCGGCCGCATAGACCCGCGTGGTGACCGGCGGCTCGTAGTCGGCAAGCCGCCCGAACTCCGGCAGATCGTCGGCATAGCGGTTATAGACCAGGACGCCGGCGCCGGCCGCGAGCACGGCGACGAGCACGAGGCTCAGGAGGACATAGAGCAAAATCTTCATCATTCGGACGCTGAATGCGCAGGACGCCCCGCCGCACCAGGCGGATCGTCCGCACCCCTCAAAGGCATTCTAAGTCCAACATTGTTTTTTGGCGAAAAAGCGGTCAACCGCGGCGACGATGCCCTCGATCAGGGGCCGGCGGCCTTCCTTCGAGCGCAGCATCGCTTCGTCCGCCGGGTTCGAAAGATAGCCCATTTCCACGAGGATGGACGGCATATCCGGGGCTTTGAGGACCCGGAAGCCGGCCGAGCGGTGCGGCTTGTTGAGCAGGGTCACCTTTTTGCCGAGCTCGGGCACGAGGAGCGTGGCGAAGGTCGCCGAGCAATTCATGGTCTCCCGTTGGGCCAGAGTGACCAGGATGGCCGCCACCTCGTCGTCGTAGTCGGCCGTGAGATCGAGCCCGGCTATCACGTCGGTTCTCCCGCTGGGCGAGCTGGGCCGCTTCCTCGTCGGAGGCCCGCTCGGACAGCGTGTAGACCGAGACGCCCCGCAGGTCGTCGCTGTCATGGCTGTCCGCATGGAGCGAGATGAAGAGTTCGGCTTGCGTGCGCCGGCCGATCTCGACCCGCTCGCGTAAGGGGAGAAAGATATCGCTTTCCCTCGTCAACACGACGGCGTAGCGCCCGCTGGCCTCGAGCGCGGCCTTGAGCTCGCGCGCGGCAGCAAGCGTAATGATCTTCTCGTAGGCGCCGTCACGGCCGATCGCGCCAGGGTCCACGCCGCCGTGGCCGGGGTCGATCACGACGAGGCGCTTGCCGGCGTGGGTTTCGGGCTTGGGCGCGGGCACCGGGATAGCCGGCTCCGGCGCCGCAGGCGGGGTCGCGGCGACGATCCGGCCGTATTCCTCGGCGCTGACCGGTGCGAGGTCGAGGACCAGCCGGGGGCGAGCGACCCCCTCTCCGGACGGGATGAGGAAACTGTTCACCGCCGCCTCAGGCGCACGCAGGTCGAGCACCAGGCGCGAGGTTGTCGGATCGAAACGGCCGAAGCGAAAGCGCTTGATCAGCCCGTCCCCTGGCGAAGCGCCCTCGCCGATGGCCCATTCGACCGGCGGCAGGTCGAGCACGATCCGGGGCGGATCGTCGAGGCTGAACAGCTTGAATTCGACCGCCTCGCTCAGCTCGAGCACGAATCGCGTTTTGTCCGGCTCGACCCCGATGCGGGCTTCGAGCACCGTCGGCTGAGCCGCCGCGCCGATGGCGGGTGCGGCCACCAGGGCCACGAGCACGAGCGTCAGAAACCCGGCGCAGCACAGAAGAGCAGGTGGCCGGCGGGGGCCCCTTGAAAGACTATAGAAATTGGCGATATCTGTAGCCATATCAAGGCCGAAAGGCTCAGAACTGACGTGGCTTATGGGCTGTGGATATGGCCATGGCCGTTTCGAATTGAAGGGCTGCCATGCCGGGCTGTATGATGCGTGCCTGAGAGTTTCTCTAACGTTGTCCGGCCCGGTCCGAAACCGGCCGGAAAGGGGTGCTCGCCAAATTATAGGGCTCGGACACGTCCCTGCCACGAGATTTGGCTGGTTCGCCCCTGACTAGGTCCCTCGAATGACTGAAACCACGAGCCCCGAAAAGGTTCTCATACCGGCGACGCGAGCCGCGGCGCTCCTTGGGAGCGCGCGTTTATGGGCTGCGCCACGGAGCGGGAACCATCGCCGGAGGCTCGGCCAGATAATGGTGTGCGCCCGCGCGGGGTTTGTGCCCCGCCCGACTTGGCGCCGCCCGGAGCTTAATGAGTATGGCCCAGAAAATGCTGATCGACGCGAGCCACCCGGAAGAGACCCGGGTCGTGGCCGTCGATGGACCGCACCTAATCGACTTCGACTTCGAGACCTCCACCAAGAAGCAGCTTAGAGGCAACATCTATCTCGCCAAGGTGACGCGCGTTGAGCCCTCGCTCCAGGCGGCGTTCGTCGACTATGGCGGCAATCGCCACGGCTTCCTGGCCTTCAGCGAAATTCATCCGGACTATTACCAGATCCCGGTAGCCGACCGGGAGGCGCTGGAGCGCGAGGCCGAGGTGGCCGAGCGCGCCTTGGCGGGCGAGCACGACGCGGGCGAGACTGCGGGCTCCAGGCCCCCCGCCCCGACGCCGCCGGTGGAAGCCGAGACGGCGGTTGAAGACACGAACGGGTCCGGTGCGGCGATGGGCCCCGCGGAGGAGGAAGGCAAGCCTGCGCCGACGACCGAGATCGAGGTCGTGGGCGGCGAGGAAT
>CAZVZP010000054.1:5312-9618 GCA_964631625.1 uncultured Hyphomicrobiales bacterium
GTTCAGGCTGATGGCGTTTGACAGATGCTCGCGGGGCACGAGCGTCGGCACGAGCGCCTGTCGGGCGGGAAGATCGAATGCGCCGACGGCCGATCCGAGCGCCGCCAGCGCGTGCTCGCGCGCATCCAGGTGCTGCGCCGGTACCGGATCCAGGAGGTGATCCGCAAGCGCCAGATCCTGCTCGTGCAAGTCGTCAAAGAGGAGCGGGGCACCAAGGGCGCGGCGCTGACCACCTACATTTCGCTCGCCGGGCGGTACTGCGTGCTCATGCCCAACACGCCGCGGGGCGGCGGCATTTCGCGCAAGATCGCCGATGCCGGGGACCGCAAGCGGCTCAAGACGATCATGAGCGAGCTGTCGATCGACAGCCGCATGGGGTTGATCCTGCGCACCGCGGGCCTGGCGCACAGCAAGGCCGAGATCAAGCGCGACTTCGATTATCTAACCCGGCTCTGGGACGACATCCGGGAGCGGACGCTCAAATCCTCCGCGCCGTGTCTAATCCACGAGGAAGGCAATCTGATCAAACGCGCCGTGCGCGACCTTTACACGCGCGATACGCAGGAGATCCTGGTCGAGGGGGAAGAGGCCTACAAGACGGCCAAGGATTTCATGCGCATGATGATGCCGAGCCACGCGGCGCGCGTGAAGCAGTTCACGGAACGGGTCCCCCTCTTCCAGCGCTTTCAGGTCGAGGCCCAGCTCGACGCGCTCCATCGCGACACCGTGCCGCTGCGCTCGGGCGCCTACATCGTGCTCAATCCGACCGAAGCGCTCGTGGCCATCGACGTGAACTCGGGCCGCGCGACCAAGGAGCGCAATATCGAGGAGACCGCGACCAAGACCAACCTCGAGGCGGCCGATGAAATCGCGCGTCAGCTTCGTCTGCGCGACCTGGCCGGGCTTATCGTCATCGACTTCATCGACATGAACGAGGCGAAGAACGATCGCTTGGTCGAGAAACGGCTTAAGGAGGCGGTCAAGACCGACCGCGCCCGAATCCAGCTCGGCCGCATCAGCCCCTTCGGCTTGCTCGAGCTGTCGCGTCAGCGGCTGCGGCCGAGCCTGCTCGAGGCCAACACGGAGCGCTGCGCGACGTGCGTGGGTTCGGGCCGCATCCGTTCGGTCGAATCGAGCGCGCTGCAAGCGCTGAGGGCGATCGAGAGCGGCGCGCTACGGGAGGAAGGCCAAGAGCTGTCCGTCACCGTGCCGACGAAGGTGGCGTTCTATCTGCTTAACCAGAAACGAGCCTCGCTGAACCTTCTGGAGGCTCGCTACGGCCTGCACATCACGGTGCATTGCGACGACACAATGGTCGCGCCGGCTTGCCGGATCGAGCGGCTGCGCGGCGCGCCGACGCGCCGAGCCGAGGCCGAGGCGGAGCCGGCTGCGCCGGGCGCGGTGGAGCGCGTTGAAGCGGAGCCGGCCGAGGAGGAGCCCGTGGCCGAGGTCGCGGAGGAGCCCGTGGCCGAGGTCGCGGAGGAGCCCATGGCCGAGGTCGCGGAGGAGCCTGCTCCCGTCGGCGAGGAGGCGCCGCGGCGCCGCCGGCGCCGAGGTCGGCGCGGTGGCCGCCGCCACCGCAGGGAGGGCGAGCCCGCCGTCGGCGGCGAGAGCGAAGCGCCCGCGCCGGGCAGTGCGCCCGAGGCACGCCCCAGTGGCGGAGACATCGACCGACCCGAGACAGAGGAGCCGGAGGGAGAGGAAGTAGGCCAATCGGCGGCTGCCCCGCATCGGGCCGGGCAGCCGGAAGGCACCGCCAGCACAACGGAGGGCTCCTTGCGCCGCCGCCGCCGTCGGCGGCGCCGTGGCGGTCAACGCCCGGCTTCCGAAGAAGGCGCCGCTTCCGCAGCCGCGGAGCCCACATCGATCTCTGGCGCCAGAGAGCCCCATGGCGCGGCGACATCGCAAGAGCCGAGGCCGGAGATCGATGCGATGCCGCCTCGCGAACGCGCGAGCGAGGTCGACGAATTCGCTGGCGCGACGCGCGGGGAGCCGGTCTTGCCGGCGCTCATCGGGGACAACGCGGCACAACCGGTCGAGGATCTCGAAGCCTCGGGGACGCGGGCCCGGCGGCCCGCTAAACGGGGTTGGTGGCAGCGTCTGCAGAAGGGCTCGACCGAGTCCGACTAGAGCCGCCGTGCCGGCGGCGTGGCGCCGCTAACGCCCGAGATTACGCGACCAAGCGACGATACGCTGGGCCGCGGCGGCTATGTGCGCGGTCGAGCCCGCGAACGAGAAGCGGACATAGCGTGTGCCGCGCTCCGGGTCGAAGTCGATGCCCGGGGTCGCAGCCACGTCCGCCTCGTCGAGCAGACGGCGGCAGAACTCGACGCTGTCGGCTGCGAGGGGCGAGATGTCCGCGTAGAGGTAGAACGCGCCATCGGGCGGCGCGAAGCGGCGGATGCCGGCCTTGGGCAGCTCCTCGAGCAGGAGGTCGCGGTTGGTACGATAGCGGGCGACTTCGGCGTCGAGCTCGTCGCAGCAATCGAATGCCACCAACGCCGCGTGCTGCGGTATGGCCGGCGGCGAGATGAACAAGTTCTGCGCCAGGCGCTCGATGCTCGTGCTCAAGTCGGGCGGCACGACGAGCCAGCCCAGGCGCCATCCGGTCATCGCGAAATACTTCGAGAAGCTGTTGACGATGAGAGCGTCGTCGGTAAAGGCGAGCGCGCTCTCGGCCCGGCGTTCGTAGGTGATGCCGTGATAGACCTCATCGCAGACGAGGCGGATCCCTTCGCGCCGGCAGTGCTCGACGAGAGACGCGAGCGTATCGCGTGACAGCATACTGCCCGTGGGATTCGAGGGACTTCCGAAAACGAGTCCGGCGGGCTTGAGCGTCTGCCGCCGCAACAGCGTCACCGTCGGCTGAAAGCCCTCGGCTTCCTCCGCCGGGATGAGCACGGGAGAGAGATCGAGCGCCTGCATCGTGTTGCGGTAGGCCGGATAGGTCGGCGTCGTCAGCGCGATCGCATCGCCCGCATCGAACGCGCTCAGGTAAGCCAAGAGAAACGCGCCCGAGGAGCCAGTCGTGATCACCACGCGCGCGGGATCGACCGCGAGCGCGTAGCGCTCGGCGTAGTGGCGGGCGATGCGCTCGCGCAGGGCCGGCAAGCCGAGGGCCTCGGTGTACCCAAGAGGCTTCTCGGCGAGGGCCTTCTGGGCCGCGGCGATCACCGCGGCCGGCGGCCGGCGGCTCGGCTCGCCGAGCTCGAGGTGCAAGACGTCGCGGCCCTGCGCCGCACGGGCATTAGCCTCGCGCAGCACCTCCATGGCGTAGAAGGGTGCGATTGCGCTGCGCCGCGAGGGGGTCACGCGCCGACGGCCTCCGCTAGCCCGAGAGCGCCGCGCCAAAGCCACGCGGGTCGCTCTGGAAGACGCAGCCTTCGGGGTCACGGCTCGCTCCTTCCGCGCAGAACGCGGCGTTGACGCGGCCCTGCGGACCGGCACGGGATTCGCGCTCGCCGCGCGGACCGAGCCGTTCCCGGTACAGGGACTCGGTCAAGGGCTCGGCCATCATCAAGACTCCGGCCGCAACACCCGCCGCGGCACCGGGGGCGCTCGATCCGCCGGAGGCCGCGGCCGCGAACACGAGATCGACGCTGGCGAGCTTCGTTGCCAGTAGAAGCGTGAGGCCGGAGCGAGCTGCCGGCGGCTGCGCCAGCACGATGCCGGTGCCGCGCGCGAGGCGGCGGGTCTCGAATATCCCTCCCATGGTGAAGCCGCAGGTCACCGCCAAGCCGTCGCGATCGACGACGACGAAGCTCGTTTCGCCGTCGGCCTGCGCGGCGTCGGCGCTCCAATCGGCGGCCGAGTGCGCGAACGACTGGGCCTTGGCCTCCGCGAGGAGGCGCGGCCGGTCCTCGGGCGCCGATTCCCCATAGCGCGGATCCGCCGCGAGGATCGACCACATGCCGAGCGCGACGTTGGCGGCGGGCCCCATCGCTGGCACGCTGTGCAAGGCTAGATCGCCGTAGGCCGTGCTCGCCGGTACGGTCCAGCGCGGCGCGAAGGCCGCAAGCACAGCCACGGTAAATGCGCTGCCCAATTCTTGCGCAGTCGCGGCGAGGCGCCCGCCCAGCTCGCCCGTTGTCAGAGCCTTGGCTCCGTGGAGACGGAGCTGCATCAAGGTCTGCGCCAAGTCCGGTTGCTTGAGCGGATCGCCCTCGCGCAGCGGCTCGGTCGACGTGGCAGCAGACGACGCGGCCTGTGCCAGATCGGCGGCGAAGACGCGCGAGATCGGAAAGCCGAAGCGGGCAAGACGCTCCGCCGGAGCAATGATCCGGCGCCAATCGACGCGGCCGTACGC
>CAZVZP010000054.1:9628-13530 GCA_964631625.1 uncultured Hyphomicrobiales bacterium
CTTGTGCAGCGCCGCCATGCCCTGCACGGCGGTGGGAAGCGGCATGCTGACGGCGGCGAACTCGAGCGCCTGGACCGACGCGGTAACCGGATCATAGAGCAGGCACGCGCCGCGTGCGCCGAGACCGGCTCGTGAGGGAAGGGTCACCGCGAGGGCAAAATAGAGCGCGGCGGCGGCATCGGCGGCATTGCCCCCTTCGCGCAGCAGCTCCCGTGCGACCAGAGCGGCGTTGGGCTCGTCGGCGGCGATGCCGCCCGTGTAGGGCTCCGCGACCGGCACCGGACTGCCGGCGTCGATCTCTCCGTTCACGCGGCCGAACATGTCGGCCTCCGGATCGACGACGTAACAGCCGGGCAAGCCCAGCGTGAGCGTCAGGGCCAGTCCCTGGACAACGCGGCGCCCTGTCCCCATCTGATAGTATCTCACGGGTGCAACTTGCCGCGCCCGCAGCGCTGTGCCGAAACGGAAACGCCGTTCATGGTCTCCCCTCTCCGCCGCATGCTCGTCGCCCTCGTCGCCGCAACGCTGCTCGTGGCCGGCACGCCTCCCGCTCTTGCCCAGCGCGAGCGCGCGTCCCTGGTGCGCGACGCCGAAATCGAAAATACCGTCCGCGCTTACGCCACGCCCCTGCTCGAGGCGGCGGGCCTCGATCCGGCGGCGGTCCATATCTATTTGATCGAGGCCAACTCGATCAATGCGTTTGTGGCCGGCGGACAGAACATTTTTCTGCATACCGGACTGCTCACGGGCGCCCGGGATCCGGCCGCGGTGATTGGCGTTCTCGCCCACGAGATCGGCCACATCGCCGGCGGGCACCTCGCGCGCATGCCCGAGGCGCTCGAGAACGCCACGATCCAGAGTCTGATCGCCATCCTTCTCGGAGTCGGCGCTGTGGCGTCCGGCGTGCCCGATGTGGGCGCCGTGATCCTGCAGGGCGGCACCGCCCTGGCCACGCAAAACATTATCTCCTTCACCGTGCAGCAGGAGCAGTCGGCGGATCAGGCGGGCCTGTCGTACCTCACGCGGACGCACCAATCGGCGGAAGGCTTGCTGGCGCTGCTCGAGACGCTCGAGCAGCAGGAGCTGCTGGCGTCCGAGCGGCAGAATCCGTATATCCTTACGCATCCCCTGACGCGCGACCGGCTGGCCCACGTGCGCGACTACGTGGCGAATTCGCCCGACACGGGCAGGCCGCCCTCGCCCGAGTTCGCGGCGATATTCGCGCGCATGCAGGCCAAGCTCATGGGTTTCCTCTCGGCCCCGGGCACGACGCTGCAGCACTATGCCACGGCGGATACGAGCGTGGCGGCACGCTACGCCCGGGCCATCGCCTACTACCGGATTCCGGATCTCGCCCGCGCCCTACCCGAGATAGACGGCCTCATCGCCGAGTTCCCCGACGACCCCTATTTCCACGAGCTCAAGGGACAGATGCTGTTCGAGAACGGACGGATCGCCGAGGCCATTCCGCCCTATGAGCGAGCGGTCGATCTGCGGCCCGACATCGGCCTGTTCCGCCTCGGGCTCGCCCAGGCGATGATCGAGACCGGCGATCCGGCGCTCAACGAGGACGCGCTCGTGCAACTGCGGGCCGCGCTGGTGAACGAGGAAGCCAATTCGATGATCTGGCGCTCGATCGGCATCGCCGAGGGGCGCAAGGGCAATATCGGCGTCTCCTCCCTCGCGCTCGCCGAGGAGGCCCTGCTTCAGGGCCGGCTCGACGACCTGCGCTTTCATATGCAACGGGCCGAGCAGCACCTCGCGCAGGGCACGCCCGAGTGGGTGCAGCTCGAGGCGCTCAAGCGCGAGGCCGACGACCTCGAGGAACGCCTGCGCGGTTGAGAACTCAGATCAGCCCGCCGAGCGGCGAGGACGGATCCGCATAGAGCCGCTTCTTCATGCGCCCCGCCCGATAGGCGAGGCGCCCAGCCTGAACGGCAAGCCGCATGGCGCGCGCCATCATCACCGGATCCTTGGCTTCGGCGATCGCGGTGTTCATGAGCACGCCGTCGCAGCCGAGCTCCATCGCGATGGCCGCATCGGACGCGGTGCCGACCCCGGCATCGACGATCACCGGCACCTTCGCCTGCTCGACGATGAGCCGGATGTTGACCGGCGATTGCACGCCCAAGCCCGAGCCGATCGGCGCGGCGAGCGGCATGATGGCGAGGCACCCGGCCTCTTCGAGGTGCCTGGCCATCACCGGATCGTCGGTGCAATAGACCATGACGGCGAAGCCCTCGCGCACCAGAATCTCGGCCGCCTTCAGCGTCTCGATCACATTCGGGTAGAGCGTCTTCTGATCGCCCAGCACCTCGAGCTTGATGAGGTCCCAGCCGCCCGCCTCGCGGGCGAGCCGCAGCGTGCGCACGGCCTCCTCCGCGGTGTAGCAGCCGGCCGTGTTCGGCAAATAGGTGTAGGTCTTGGGATCGAGGTAATCGACCAGCATCGGCTGCGTGGGGTCGGTGATGTTGACCCGGCGCACGGCGACGGTCACGAGCTCCGCGCCCGAGGCCTCAATCGCCGCGGCGGTCTCGGCAAAGTCCTTGTACTTGCCGGTGCCCACGATGAGCCGCGAGGCAAAGCGCCGGTTGCCGACGATCAGCGGATCGTCCGTCTCGCGCGGCCCGCCGCCGCCGATGAAATGCACGATCTCGAGCCGATCGCCGTCGTGCACCGGGGTCTGCGCGTAGGCCGAGCGCGGCACGATCTCTCGGTTGCGCTCGACCGCGATCTTGCGCGGGTCGAGCCCGAGCTCCTCGAGGAGGCCGAGCACCGAGAAGTGCGGCGCGGCAAAGCGCCGCTCGTCGCCGTTGATCACCACTTCCATGGATGGACGTATCGCCGTTCCGATCGCTGAGCCGCGCTTCGGCCCAGCTTGTAAATATGACGGCCGGGCCCGCGCTTTTCAACCGCACGCGGAGCCGCGGGATGCGCACCCGAAGACCGCCCTCGCGCGCCTCGACCGGTCCTGGACCCCATGCTATAAGCGGCTGCCGCTCAAGCCCCTTCGAGCGGCCCGACGACGCCTCGAGCCCATCGCTGCCATGGACAAGCCGGTCTTCATCCTGAACGGGCCGAATCTCAATCTGCTTGGCGCGCGGGAGCCCGAGGTCTATGGCCATGAGACGCTGGAGGATATCCGCGCCGAGTGCGAGAGCCGGGCCAAGGCGCTGGGGCTTGGGGTCGCGTTCCGTCAGACCAACAGCGAGGCCGAGTTGATCGGATGGGTGCACGAAGCGCGCAACGAGGCCCGCGCGCTCATCATCAATGCCGGCGCCTTCAGCCACACCTCGGTGGCGCTGCTCGATGCGCTGCTCGCCCTCCAGGTCCCGGTGATCGAAGTGCACCTGTCCAACATCTTTCGGCGCGAAGCCTTTCGCCGCCACTCCTACGTATCCGAGGCGGCCAAGGGCGTGATCTGCGGGCTCGGCTCCGCCGGCTACGTGCTGGCGCTCGAGGCGCTTCATCGCCTCGGGGCCAAGGCCTAAGGTGATACGGAAGGGAGCGGTTCCTTCAACAGCGATCGGCCCATGGCGAAGATCGAGATTGACAGCGAGCTGATCCGCGAGCTGGCGCGGCTGCTCGAGGAAACGGGCCTGACCGAGATCGAGGTCGGCGACGGCGACCGGCGCATCCGCGTCGCGCGCGGCCTGACCGGTGTCGTGGCGAGCGCCGTCCTGCCCGCACCGGCCGCAGCCGGTACGGCCGCCCCCGTGGCCGCCGCTACGACAGCCGCCGCGGCTCGGCCCGCCAAGGCGGAGGCCGGCCACCCCGGCGCCGTGACCTCGCCCATGGTCGGCACTGTTTACCTCTCGCCCGAGCCCGGCGCGCCGCCCTTCGTCCAGGTGGGCGACACGGTGCGCGACGGCCAGACGCTGTTCATCGTCGAAGCGATGAAG
>CAZVZP010000054.1:13540-13903 GCA_964631625.1 uncultured Hyphomicrobiales bacterium
AATCCGATCCGCGCGCCCCGGGGCGGACGGGTCGCGCAAATCTTGGTCGAGAGCGGCGCGCCGGTCGAGTACGGCGAGGTCCTGCTTATACTCGAGTAATGTTCGACAAGGTGCTGATCGCCAACCGCGGCGAGATCGCGCTGCGCATCCACCGGGCCTGCCGCGAGCTCGGCATCCACACCGTGGCCGTGCATTCGACGGCGGATTCGGAAGCGATGCACGTCCGCCTCGCGGACGAGAGCGTGTGCATCGGTCCACCCCCCGCCACCGAGAGCTACCTCAAGATTCCGGCGATCATCGCCGCGGCCGAGATCACCAACGCCGACGCCATCCATCCCGGCTACGGCTTCCTCTCGGAGAACG
>CAZVZP010000055.1:0-10409 GCA_964631625.1 uncultured Hyphomicrobiales bacterium
TTGTTTCGTCCCCCCTCCCCTCGCGGGAGGGGTAGGGGGAGGGGGCTGCTTCCACTCGACTGGATTCCGCTCTAAAAGCTTGGTTCGCGCGTTCCGATGGCGGCGCGCCGTGGGCCGAGCGAAGGCGCGCGGGCGGTGGTGCGCGAGGTGGGCGCGCTGCGCCGAGCGGTCGGCGTCTGGCGCGAGCGCAGGGAGGCGGTCGCGCTCGTCCCCACGATGGGCGCGCTTCATGCGGGTCATCGCGCGCTCATCGCCCGGGCGCGCGAGGTCGCCGAGCGGATCGTCCTGAGCCTGTTCGTCAACCCGCTGCAATTCGGCCCAAGCGAGGATTTCGCCCACTACCCGCGCGACGAAGCGGCCGATCTCGCCGTCCTCGCCCGCGAACCCGTCGATCTCGTCTTCGCGCCGAACGAGGGGGCGATGTTCGCCCATGAATTTGCCACCCGTGTCCATGTCTCGGGCTTGAGCGAAAAGCTGTGCGGGCCCGAACGGCCGGGCCACTTCGACGGTGTCGCCACCGTCGTGACCAAGCTCTTGCTCCAATGCCTGCCCGACGTCGCGGTGTTCGGCGAGAAAGACTATCAGCAGCTCTTGGTCGTCAAGCGGCTCGTGCGCGACCTCGACATTCCCTGCGCGATCGAGAGCGTGCCCACCGTGCGCGACCGCGACGGGCTCGCTTTCTCCTCGCGCAACGCCGCCCTCACGGCCGAGCAGCGGACCGTCGCCGCGGCGCTGCCGCGCGTGCTCGCGCAGGCGGCAGCGCGCCTTGCGGGCGGCGCGGAGCCCGCGGGGCCGGTGCTCGAGCAGGCGATCGCCGCGCTCAAGCTCGCGGGCTTTGCACGCGTCGATTACGTGGCCCTGTGCGATGCGGAGACGCTTGCGCCCCTGGCGCGCGCCGAGCGGCCGGCGCGCCTGCTCGCGGCCGTGCGCATCGGCGGGGTCCGGCTCATCGATAACGTGGCGGTTCTGCCGTAGACGCGGCCTTTGGAGGCCGCTTCGAAGGCCCCCGCCAAGCGTGCAATATCGCTTCGTTGACTTGGCCCCGCAATCGCGTGTATATACTCCTTAATGCCCGAACAGCCCACTTCGAGCGAAATCGAACTCAGGGCGAGTTGCGCGTGCCTCAACTTCCGCATGGTTGCACGCTCGCTCACGCAGATGTACGACGCCTATCTCGCGCCTGCCGGAATCAGGGCTACCCAGTTCAGCATCTTGAGCGCCGTGGCCTTCAAGGAGCCGGTGGCGCTCGGCCACCTGGCCGAGCTTTTGGTCATGGACCGAACGACGCTGACCCGCAACCTCAAGCCGCTCGAGCGCCACGGCCTTGTGTTGGGCGAGCGGGCGGCGGACGACGGACGTCGCCGCGACCTCCGCCTCTCCGCGGCGGGCCACGAACTGCTGCAGCGTGGGCTCCCTTTGTGGCACGAGGCTCAATCTCGCTTCATCGACGGCTTCGGCCGCGAGCGCTGGCGTCTGCTGCGCGGCGTCCTGGGCGAGGTGACGGATCTCGCCCGAAATGGCTGATCCGCCAGCTTTTTTTGTGCCAAACGTGTAAAGCAACCTAAAACGAGCCTAAGCCGGCGATCCGGCTCCCCTTGGCCGGCGCCAAGTCCCGAACCATCCCGGCTCCGGAGTACGGCTCAGGCGGCCTTGAGCGTGCCCCGGATCGAGCGGCGGAACAGCTCGGCGAGATTGGCCTCATCGAGCGCGATCGGGTTGCCGCCGCCGGCGGGGTCCACCGCCCCTTCGCGCGCGAAGGCGGGGATTTGGGCCTCGGTCACGCCGAGCTCGGCCAAGGTGTTGGGCGTGCCGATCTCGGCGCGCAAGGCCACGATCCAATCGATCACGGCGCGGGAGGACGGGTTGCGCAAGTCGAGGAGCCGGGCGAGCCGCGCGAGCTTGTCCTCGATCGCAGGCGCATTGAAGGCGACCACATAGGGCATGACCACCCCGTTGGTCTCGCCGTGATGGGTGTCGAGATGGGCGCCCACCGGATGGGACAGCGCGTGGATCGCGCCCAGGCCCTTCTGGAACGAGGTCGCGCCCGCCATGGAGGCGACGAGCATGTGGGCGCGCGCCTCGAGATCGGTCCCGTTCTTGACCGCGCGCGGGAGGTAGTCCTTGACGAGGCGCATGCCCTCCATGGCGATGCCCTCGGCCAAGGGATGGTAGGACGGCGCGCAATAGGCCTCGAGGCAGTGGGCGAAGGCGTCCATGCCGGTGCCCGCGGTCAAGCGCGGCGGCAAACCGACGGTAAGCTCCGGGTCGGCGACGACGATGCGCGGCATCATCTTCGGATGGAAGATGATCTTCTTCATGGGCACGGCATCGTTGATGATCGCGGTCGCGCGCCCCACCTCCGAGCCCGTGCCGGCGGTCGTGGGCACCGCGATCACGGGCGCGATCGCCTCGGCGTTCGCCCGCGTGTACCAGTCGCCGATGTCCTCGAAGTCCCAGATCGGCCGCGTCTGCCCGACCATGAACGCGATGCTCTTGCCGACGTCGAGGGCGCTGCCGCCGCCGAAGGCGATGACGCCGTCGTGGCTGCCGGCGCGGTACGCGGCGACGCCGTCCTCGACGTTCCGGCCCACCGGGTTGGGCTTGATCTCGGAGAACAGCGTGACGCCAAGGCCGGCCCGACGGCAGGTCTCGAGGGCATCCTTCACCATCGCGAGCTTGGCAAGCCCGGGATCGGTCACGAACAGCGGCCGCGCGATGCCGACGGCCGTGCACGCCTGCGGCAGCTCGGCGATGCGGCCCGGGCCGAAGCGAATGCTCGTCGGGTAGTTCCAGTTGCCGCGCAGCGTCTTGGGGTCGATGGCCATGGGCCTCACCTTACCGGACGAGGGCCGGACGCGAAAAGGCCGCCGGAAGCGGCGGCCTTAAAGCGTGCGGGCGCGCAATCGGGGTTCAGTGCGAGGCGCCCTTGTGCAGCTCCTCCGGATGCTCCCGGTGTCGGGGATCGAACAGCAGCTTCTTGCCCGCAAAATAGAGCAGGGCTCCAACAAGGACCGTGGCCGCGACGATGAGAAGCGGCAACCACAATTCCCACATGACGCACAACCTCCGCTATGATCGGCCGAAGGCGGCCCCTCCGGCGCCCGCCTCCTTATCATTTATACAATAATGCCGAGGAAGCAAATGCGCAGATCGCCGCGCCCCGCCGCCTCGCCGGGCCGGGAGCCCTACGCCACCGGCAGCCGCCGATAGGCGATGTGCGGGCGCTACACCCTGCGCACGCCGGCCCGCCGGTTGGCCGAACTGTTCGGTGGCCGGGCGGAGGATTACGGAGCCCCGCGCTACAACATCGCGCCCGGCCGGGCGGTGCTGGCGCTGCGCTCGAGCGCGCCGGGCTCAAGGGATTTGGTCCGCCTGCAATGGGGGCTCGTGCCGTCCTGGGCCAAGGACGCCGCGATCGGCAACCGCCTGATCAACGCCCGCGCGGAGAGCGTGGCCGAGAAGCCCGCATTCCGCGCTGCCTTCCGCGGCCGGCGCTGCCTCGTGCTGGCCGACGGCTTCTACGAGTGGCGCCGCGAGGGCCGCGCGCGCCAGCCGTTCTATATCCGGCTCGATCCCGAGCGGCCGTTCGCGTTTGCGGGGCTGTGGGAGCGTTGGACGAAGGAAGGCCCCCCGCTCGAAACCTGCACGATCGCGACCACCGAAGCCTCTCCGGCGCTCGCCTCGATCCACGCCCGCATGCCCGTTATTCTCGAGCCCGAGGATTATGCGCTGTGGCTCGAGGCCGGGCCCGAGCTGGCCGAAGCGGCAGCGTCGCTGATGCGCCCCTACGTCGGCGCGCTCGCGTGCGATCCCGTGGGCCTTCGCGTCAACAGTCCGCGCGTCGATGAGCCCGCCCTCATCGAGCCGCTCGCTCGCGAGGCCGCGGCCGGGTCGGCGCAGGGCCAGCTCTTCGAGACGGACGATAGCGCTCGCCCGCGAGCGCCGCGCGATTGACCTCGCGGGTCTCGCCGCCGGCGCTCTCGATAGGCTCGCTCATCGCCGCCCGGGCGCGGGTTCGACATAGTGTCCTTTGCGCCGTGCGCGCTGGGCCAGGACCTCTGCACGCTCTTCCGGCGCATCAAGCGGACGGAGTACGAGCGCGTGAAATTCCAGGTGACACAGGCCGAGCGCGACGAGTACATGGAGTTGATCTGAACGGGCCCGATGGCGGGCGAGCGGAGCGGTCATGGCCAACGTCGTCTGGGTAAGCATCGCGGGCCCCGATCGTCCGGGCCTCGTCGCCGAAGTCGCCGGCCGGCTGTTCGATCTCGGCGCCAACCTGGGCGATACGACCTTCGCGGTGCTCGGCGAAGGCTGCGAGTTCACCTCGCTCGTGGAGTTGCCTGCAAGCGTGAGCGCGGCCGAGCTCAAGGCCGAGCTCAAGACGCTGGCCTCGCTGAAAGGAGCCAAGCTCGAGGTCGAGCCGTTCGCGCTCGGGGCGGTGCACGGGCCCATGGGACGTGTCACGCACCGCATCCGCATCTCGGGCGGCGACCGGCCGGGCATCACCGCGCGGCTCGCCGAGGTGTTCGCCGACTTCGGCGCCAACATCGTGCGCCTCAACTCCGAGCGGGTGCCGGGCACGGGAGGCGCGCGCTACGACATGATCTTCGCGGTCGCGATTCCTCCCGGGCGCGCCTCGGCGTGCCTGGCGACCGTGGCGAACACGGCAGGCACCATGGACCTTCGCTGCGTGTGGGAGGAGGCTTGAGGTCCGCCCGCGCCGGAGCGCGGGCGGACCGGCCGCTGCTCGGCCGTTTCGGCGAGTCATCGATGAGAGGGCGGGGAGCGATGCGACATCGTGTAGCGGCCGCGGCCGCGATTGCGGCACTGGCGTGGGCGGGGCCGGCGCTGTCGGAGGAGCCGTCGGGATTCTATTTCGAGCTTGCGCCCGGCGCGACCCTGCCGCTCGACAGCGAGCTCGACGGCGGCGTCGGCCTCGAGGCGGACACCGGCTTCGATGCCACCGGCGCGATCGGCTACGGCTTTAATGGCGGCGCGCGGCTCGAATTCGAGGTGAGCTTCCGGCGCAACGAGCTGAGCCAGACGACGGCGGCGGGCACGGCGTTCGGCGTGCCGGTCGCGGCGGGCCAACCGATCGACGGTGACCAGTCGTTCGTCGTTTGGATGCTCAACGGTTATTACGACATCCCCCTGGAGGGGCGTCTCGTGCCCTATATCGGCGCGGGGGCGGGCGGGGTGCGGGTCGCGCTCGAGAGCTCCGGCCTCGCGCTCGATGTCCACGAGGCGGGCTTCGCCTATCAGGGCCTCGCGGGCGTGCGCTACCGAATCTCGCCCAATGTCTGGGCGCGTCTCGGCTACGGCTATTTCGCGACCGACGAGCTCGCGTTCGCTGCAACCGATGCGAGCTTCGCGAGCCACGTGGTCGAGCTCGGGCTCGCGATCGGCTTTCGCGCCTTCTAGCGTTCGGATTCGAGGGCGGCCACGTAGCGCAGTCCCTGGACCGCCGTGACGAAGCGCTGGCTGCCCTGTTCGGCCGAATAGACGAGATAGGCGGGCCGCTTGAATTCCGGCGCGCGGGCGACGCGAAAAAGCTTCTTCTCCATAAGGTAGGGGCGCACGATACGCATCGGAAAGTAGCCGGAGCCGCCGTTTTCCAGCACGTGATGGAGGCCGAGCGAGCCCAGACTCACGGTGAGCGCCGGGGTCTCGAGCTCGGGGAAGGCCTGGCTGTGGCCCTGGCGAAATTCGGGGCCCCAATCGACGAAGACGTACTGCGGGTCCATCGGCGCGCGGCTGCGCCGCTCGCTCGCGACGAGCACGAGGCGCTCCTCGAGCAGCACCTCGTTGACGAAGCCCGCGTGGGCCTGGGGGTTGTACATGACGCCGATGTCGAGCACGCCGTCCACGAGCCGGTGCATCAGACCTTCCGAGGTGTCCACCTCGGCGCGGATGGCGACGTCAGGCAGCGATTTGCGCATCCAGGGGATCCATTTCAGCAGCAGGCGGTCCCACAGGCTGATCTGGCCGCCGACGCTCAAGACGGTCTCGAATCCCTCCGACAGCGCCACCTCCTGGCGCGCCTGCTCCCAGACGCGGAGCAGGGTCAGCGCGTAGTATTCGAAGCGCAGGCCCGCGGCCGTCGGCGTCGCCCCGGTCTTGCCGCGCGCGAACAGCGGCCGGCCGACGGAATCCTCGAGCGACCTGATGCGCATGCTGACCGTCGACTGGGTCACGTTGAGCCGCTCGGCGGCGCGGACGAAATTGCCGGTTTCGAGCACGGCCAGAAACGTGCGAGCCAAATCGATGTCCATGGGGAGCCCCCTGCAAGTTGGCTCCGATCCTTATCCTATCGAAATTCTTATGGATCAAGAGGCTTTACCGATTGAAGAATTGATTAATGGCGAATAAGCTTTTGAAATCTATAAATAAGCTATTTGATGCCTCAAAATTGCAATCGGCAATTCCGATAAATGAAGGAGGAAATATTCGTTTGCAAAATACTAGCAACTTATCCACGGTGCACCCCGCCGGCGATGGGTTCCGGCACAATAGATAAGATAGAGAAGGAACACGACGAATGGCTCAGAAGAGCAAGCAGCCTGCCAAGCACGCGAAGTCGGCTTCCCAGGCGAGCCGCCGCAGCGCCCAAGCCAAGCAGGGTGCGAAGAGACAGGCTGCGTCGAAGCGCTAAACGCGCAACGCGCCACGAATCGGAGGGCCGTCCGGGCGACCGGGCGGCCCTTTCTATTTTTCCGCGCCCGACGGCGCCTCTTCGACGCGCCGCAGCCCGGTTCGCCGTGCGCGGGCCGGTGGGGAGAGCGTGGCTTCCGGCGGCAGGGGAGCGCCGGGACGCCCGCGCCGGGACGCCCGCGCCGACTTGATCTAGGCCAAGGCCCCTCACCGCCCCGGCCCCTAGCCTTCTTTGAGATTGAATTCAGGGTGCGCGAGCGAGCCATGTTCGAGAAGATCCTGGTGGCGGCGGATGGCTCCGAGCCCGCGCGGCGGGCTGCGGAAGCGGCGGCCGAGCTGGCGCACCGTTGCGGCGCAGAGCTTCATGCGGTGCACGTCGTTCATGCGGTCAAGCCGTCGGAGGAGTTCCTCCGGTTCGCGGAGATCGAGCACATCGGGCCCAAGCCCGAGTTCCTCACGCTCGTGATGCCGCCCGGGCCCGAGCGTACGGGCCGGCCGTTTCCGGCCGTCGCGGTCACGCGCGCCATGATGGAGGCGATGGCCGAGCCGGCGCTGCGCGCCGCGCGCGACGCGGCGCGCGCCAAGGGCATCACCAAGCTCAAGGAGGACGTTCTGAGCGGCGATCCCGCCGCGGCGCTGCTCGCCTATGCGCAGAGCCAGGGCGTTGACCTGATCGTGGCGGGCCGGCGGGGCCTCGGCGCGCTCGGCAGCCTCGCGCTGGGCAGCGTCACGCTCAAGCTCTGCCATCATGCCCAGTGTCCCGTGCTGACGGTGCCTTGATTCGCGAGGGACATGCAAGGCGCGAAGCGGCGGACGGTGCGAGAGGAGAATCCGCATGATCAAGACCATCGTCGTAGCCTTGGATGGCTCCGACCATGCCATGAAGGCGGTCGAGCTCGCCGCCGAAGTGGCTTCACAGACCGGTGCCACACTGCATCTCGTGCACGTCGTACCGAAGACGCGGCTCGCCTATGGTGCCGAGGAATTTGCCCGTACCGAGCACATCGACGCACCCGCCTCGCTCGCTTTCGCGCTGGCGGAAAACAAGGTGATCAAGCCGGCGCGCGCCCACGCCGAGGAGTGGGATTGCCGAAAGATCGAGCAGACCGTGCTGAACGGCGACCCGGTCGAGGAGGTGGTCGATTACGCGCGACGGCACAACGCCCAGATGATCTTCGCCGGCAGGCGCGGCTTGAGCACGGTCGGCGGCCTGCTGCTCGGCAGCTTCTCGATGAAGCTCAGCCAGCTCGCCGAGTGCGCCGTCGTTACAGTAAAATAAAAATAGTGCGCGTCCGGGGGTGAGGATGACGGTCAAGCCGATCACCGATAAGGCCGAAGTTTCAATCGATTTTCCGGACAAGACCTACATCGGCTCGTTCACGCGCCATTCGGGCTTCGAGGCAGAGGCCGATGCGGAGGGCGTCGCGCTCAAGCTGGTGCGCGCCGGCGAGGATCGGCGCGTGGTCGAGATGCATATCCACCACTACCTGTTCGCCGACATTCTCGAGGAGCTCGCGTGCGTGATCGAGGCGCGCCCCGCCATCGACGAGGCGCACCGCGGACCGCTCATGGATGCCGCCCGCCATCTGGCCCGGGCGCTCGGGCGACCGGGCCGCACGCCGGCGCGGCGATGAGCGGGCGAGCGATCGTGGTCGATCCCGGACGGTTGGTGCTCGGCGCGCTCGTACTCATCCCGGCGCTGATCGCCGGTCCGCCGGCAAGGGCCGAAGAATCGATTCAATCGGGACCCGATGCGGCGAACGGCCGGCGGCTCGCGGAACAGTGGTGCGCCGAATGTCACCGGGTATCGCCGGAGCAGCTCATGACGGATCGCGCGACGAGCGCGCCCGACTTCGTCGCCATCGCGCGCACCTACTCGGCCGACCCCGCGCGCCTGCGCGACCGGCTGGCCGAGGATCACCTGCCCATGCCGACCTTCCGCCTCTGGGAATCCGAAAAGGAAGATCTGGCTGCCTATATCCGAAGCCTGGGCGTTCCGCCGCATTGACGCTCAGCGCGTGCTCGCCCGCGGCGTGCTCGCCCGCGCCGCGCCATGATCGAGCGCGAAAGCCAGGCGCGTCGCTCGCTCTCCGCCATGGCCTACGCCCCTACCGGCTCAGCCCGCCCTCTTCGCGCGAGCACGGCCCGGCTCGATCAAAGCCGCTCGGGCCGCCTCGCCGCTGCGGATCGCCGCCACGACCTGCTGCTGGAAGGCCTGCACCGCGCGCTCCCAATAGGGCGCAAAACGCGGCTTGAGGCCGAAGGCATCGCGCAGCGCCATGCCCTCGTGCAAGGCGCGCACGAAGTCGTCGTCCTGGCGCAGCACCTCCTGCCAACCCATCACGGTCTCGGCGCGGGCGAGCGCGTAACGCGGGTCCGCCGCCGCATCGCCCACGAAGTAGTGGTGAACGAACAACCGGGTCTCGCTCGCACCCGCGGGCATCCACAGGCTCAGCATGGCGTTGTCGCACTCGAGCGTGAGGTTGGCGAAGGGAAACAGGTTGATGATGTAATACACGGCGCCGGCGACGTTCGAGAAGGAGGCGAGCTTGGGCAGCGTGCGCTTGGCCGGATTCGCCCGCCCGGCGCCGGGTGCGAAGCGTTGCTCGACGCGCAGGCCCACGTGGCTCGCGGCGCAATCGATGGTGACGTCGTGCGCAACCACGCCTTTCATGAGCTGCGGGTGGCCCAAGGAGAGGTGATAGTCCTCCTGCGCGCCCTCGACGGTGATCTTCCAGTTGCCCGGGTAGCGGTGCTCCCAGGAGCTGGCATAGTGCAGCGCGTGGAGATCGTAATCGGCGATGAAACGCGCAAGCGGTGCCAGGTGCTCGCCGAGCGGGGGCGCGTTGCCGGCGATGTTCACGAACACGAGGTCGTGCCACTGCCCGAGCGGCAGCGCCTTGAGACCGCGCTCGCTCAGGCGGAAAGCCGGGTCGTGATCCTGCCCCAGCCCGCCCAAGTTGGGGGTGGCGCGCAAGGCGCCGTCGAGCCCATAGGTCCAGCCGTGCCACGGGCAGCGCAGCTCGGCCTTGCGCCGGACCGCTTTGAGCGCGAGCGGCATGTTGCGATGCCGGCACATGTTGGCGAAGCAGCGCAAGGCGCCGTCCTCGCCGCGCACGAGGAGGAGGGGATAGCCGGCGAGTTCGACGGGGCGCACGTCGCCGGCCTCGGGCAGCTCGGAGGCCACGGCCACCGGCGCCCAGCAGTAGGGAAACAGGGCGGCTTGCTCGAGCCGGTAGAACGCCTCGCCGTAGATCGCACCGGGCAGACCCTCGGCCTCGCCGGTCGGGCGCTCGAGGGCGCCCAAATCCTCCGGGGTGACGAAATCATCGAGTCGCATGGCCGCGGCCGCGTCGGTTCTGGCGTGTGAGAGCATGCGCTCCCGATCAGTCATTGGCGAGCAGGTGAATCAGGCTCGAGGTGTCCCAGCGCTTGCCCCCGCGCGCCTGAACCTGAGCGTAGAACTGGTCGACCAGCGCGGCAACCGGCAAACGGGCGCCGCTCTTGCGCGCCTCGGCGAGGCAGATCGCCAGGTCCTTGCGCATCCAATCGACCGCGAAGCCGAAATCGAACTTGCCCTGGCCCATGGTCTTGGCCCGGTTCTCCATTTGCCAGCTCTGGGCCGCCCCCTTGGAGATCACGGCCACCACGCTCTCCATGTCGAGCCCGGCCTTGATGCCGAAGTTGAGGCCTTCGGCCAGGCCCTGGACGAGGCCGGCGATGCAGATTTGGTTGACCATCTTGGTGAGCTGGCC
>CAZVZP010000055.1:10419-13887 GCA_964631625.1 uncultured Hyphomicrobiales bacterium
TGATAACGAGTGTTATGCGTCCCTCGAGGAGACGGAGCCCGCGGGCCCGATCAGCGTGCAGACGCGGGCGTAAGATCCGATCACGGGCTTGGCGCGCTCGAAGACGTCGGGCCGGCCGCCGCACATCACCGTGAGCACGCCGTTCTCGGCGCCGGCCTGGCCGCCCGAGACCGGCGCATCGACGAAGCCGATGCCCTTGGCATCGGCGGCCTTGGCGAGCTCGCGCGCAAGCTCGGCCGAGGCCGTGGTGTGATCGACCAACACCGAGCCCCGGGCGAGGCCCGCCAACACGCCTTCTTCGCCATAGGCGATGGCGCGCACGTCGTCGTCGTTCCCGACGCAGGCGAAGACAATCTCGCATCCCTCGGCGGCTGCGCGCGGCGTCTCGGCAGACCTCCCGCCGTGCTGCGCGACCCACTGCGCGGCCCTCGCGCGCGTGCGATTGAACACCACGACGTCGTGGCCCTTGGCCTTGAGGTGACCGGCCATCGGGTAGCCCATCACGCCCAAACCGACGAAGGCAACGTGCGCCATTTCCTTTTGCCCCCCTGCACCTGATGCCCCGGCTGCTCTCGCGGGCGCCATCAGACCACCGCAGTTCGGGCGCTTCAAGGGTCGCGCGGCCTGATCGAGCGCGGGCGCGCCGTGCAGCGGCGCCGCGATCGCAGGGTCTCGAACGTGCGCCTTACTCGGGCTTGAGGAACGGATAGCGCGCAAGGTCCTCGCGCGTAAAAATTGCGAGGCCGGCGCGCGTATCGACGCTCTCGACCACAACAACGGCGTCCGGATCCTCGAAGGAAATCCGTCCCGGCGTTCCGCGCTCGGCCAGAGCGGCGAGCAGCGCTTCAGCGAGGAGGCGTTCCTCGTCGGGGCTCGACAGCACGCCGCGCAGGCCACGCCGGTGCAGCCGCACGTGAAACGACTGGCCTTCGAGGCCCGCGAGGAAGCCGAGCGCACAACTCTTCGCTGCGCTCCGAAATTGGTCGGGCGTTTCGAAGTCGAAGCAGCAGGTGAGCGGAACGAGCCGTCCGATCGAGTCGAGCAGCGAGGGCAGGTCGCGGCGGCGCGCGGCGATTGTCTCGAGCAAGAGCCGGGGGTCGGCCACCTTCATGACGAGCACGTTGTAATAGCCCGTGCGCGCCACCGTGCCGAAGGCTTCGAGGGTGCGCCAGGCCTCGACGAAGGCGCGCGATTGCACGGTCGCGACGACATTCCAATCGCCGAGCGTCCCTGGCCGGTCGCGGGGACGAGCGAAGGTCATGGGCGCCAGCATGGTGCTGGGCGCACACGACGCCTTGATGCATCGCAAGGCGGGCCCCGGCCGCGCCTTTGATTCAGGTCATTCCGCGGCCCGCCGCGGGCGCCAAGATCGGCCGCGGGGGCTCCGCGGACGTAAGGGGTTCGAGGGGGCTCGGGGGAATTTTTCGCGGATCGGGCGCGATGATCGAGGTGGGGCTGCTGGAAGCGCCGGCGGGCGATGGCGCGCCGGTCGAAATCGTCGAGCGCAAGGGGCTCGGTCATCCGGATATGGTGTGCGACGCCTTGGCCGAGCAGGTGAGCCTCGCACTCTGCCGCCTCTACCGGGAGCGCTTCGGCTGCGTGCTCCATCACAACGTCGACAAGGTGTTGCTGCGCGGGGGATCGGCGCAGCCGGCCTTTGGCGGCGGCGAGGTCACGTCGCCGATCGACATCTATCTCGCGGGCCGCGCGACTCTCGCCTTCGAGGGCGTAACCTTGCCGATCGATGACCTCATTGAGCGAACGGTGCGCGCCTGGATCGAGCGCAATTTTCGCTTTCTCGACCCGGCGCGGCACGTGCGCGTGCACAACCTGCTGCGGCCGGGCTCCGCCGATCTCGTCGAGCTCTTTCTGCGCCAGCGGCGCACCGGGGTCGTGCTCGCCAACGACACCTCCTGCGGTGCCGGCTACGCACCCTTGAGCCGGCTCGAGCGGTTCACGCTTGATCTCGAGCAGGCGCTCAATTCACAGGCGTGCAAGCGCGAGTCGCCCGAGATCGGCGAGGACGTCAAGGTCATGGCTCTGCGCCAGGGCCGCGACATTCGCCTGACCGTCGCCTGCGCCATGGTGGATCGCTTCGTGGCGAACGCCGAAGCGTACGCTGAAAAGAAGGCGCTCCTCTTGGCCCGGGTGCGTCAGCACGCGCGCGTGGCCCTCGCGGCCGAGCCCGAGGTCGCCGTCAATGCGGCCGACGATCCTGGCGCGGGCAGCTTCTACCTCACGGTCACGGGAACCTCGGCCGAGGCGGGCGATGACGGCGAGGCGGGGCGCGGCAACCGTGCGAACGGCCTGATCACGCCGTACCGGCCGATGACGCTCGAATCGCTCGCGGGCAAGAATCCGGTCAGCCACGTGGGCAAGCTCTACAACCTGCTTGCCGGATTGATCGCGGAGGATATCGTCGATGCGCTGCCCGAGGTGCGGGCTGCGGAATGCTACCTCGTGAGCCAGATCGGCCGCTCGATCGCCTCGCCCCATCTCGTGCACCTTCGGCTCGCGCCGGAGGATCCGGGTCGGCTCGCCGTGCTGGCGCCCAAGGTGCGCGCGATCGCCGAAGCGCAGCTCGCCCGCACGGCGGCTCTCGTCGACGATTTGGTCGAGGGGCGCCTCGGATTCAACCGCTGGCCCTTGCGCGCGCCCGCGCCGACCTGAGGCGGCCCGACGTCGGCCCTTCAGGCTCCGGTCGTATTGGGCACGATCGTGACCTGGCCGGGCTCGCCCTCGCGGCCTTCGAGGACGATGCGCGCCTGCCCGAAGCGCTCGATCACCCAGGCGTTGGTGACGAGATGACTCGTGATCCGCTCCGTCGAGAAGCGCGAGGGCGTGCCAGCGAACGCCGCCGGCAGCAGCACCTGGTCGGCGAGGTAGCGGTCCAAGGCCGCGCTGCCGCTCTCGAAGGCGAGGAGCTCGGCAACGGCTTCCTCCGCCACCCGTTCCGACGGCTTGCCCGGCGCACCGAGCGCCCCGAAACCGGCGCAGGTCGCGCCGTGATCCGCGAGCAGGAAGAGATGGGCGCCGGGCGATACCGCGGTAACGCGCGCCGGTTCGACCATCGAGCGGATGCCGGCGGCCTCGAGCAACGAGCGCGCCCGATCGGCCATGCGTTGCGCGATATGCGAGGGCAAGTTCGCGGCGAGCGAGCGGCCGCGCACGGCCTTTAGCGGGTCGCGCTTCTCCGCGATCAACGCCTTGAACGGAGCGCCGACCCGGCCCTCGATATCGGCCCGGACTTCACCGCCCCCGGCCGGGTAGAAGCCGAAGCGGACCAGCTTGACTCGGGCCGTAACGCCCATCGCCGAAAGCGTAGGCAGCCAGGCGTCCGAGGCATGGTCGAAGCTCGGGCTGAACGCGACGTGGGTGCCGCCCTTGATCACGAGTTGCGATGAGCCCGAGGCCAGCGCCAGCGGCACGAGCAGGGCCTGCAGGATCAGCGTGACGGCGCCCGCGCTG
>CAZVZP010000056.1:0-11233 GCA_964631625.1 uncultured Hyphomicrobiales bacterium
TGCGGGGGCGGGTTGGGGTGGGGGGACCATCGGCACGAAGACAATCTCGCGTGATTCCACTCGGTCGGATTCCGCGTTTTAAGGCCTACACCGCCTCGATGTCGCTCGATGCGACCGTGACGCGCACCCCGCGGCCCAGGAGCCTCAAGAGAATCGAGACGCGCCGCTCATCGCTCGTGGCCTCGAAGAGGCCCTCGAGCTCGGCCAACGGACCCTCGGTGATGCGCACCTTATCGCCCGAGCGGAAGGCCTGCGGCGCAAGCTCGACCAAGCCGTCGGCCCCCTCGCGCGCGCGCAGCGCCGCAATCACCGGCTCCGGGACGGGCTCGGGGCCTTCGCGGCCGCCGACGAGGCGCGCAACGCCCAAGGTCGAGAGAATGGCGCGCCAGCGCTCGCGTTCCTGATCGAAGGCCACGAACAGGTAGCGCGGAAACAGAGGTTTCAGCACGCTCTCCGCGCGCCCGGCGTGGCGCCGCATCTTCTTGTAGCGGGGCAGCCACGCCGCGAAGCCCTGGCGCTCGAGGTTGCGCTTGGCGCGTGCCTCGCCGTGGGCCTGGGCCTGCACGACGTACCAGCGTTTCACGGGCTCTGCCCCAAGCGTGGTTACGCCGCCCGCGAGTGCGGCGTGGGGCCATTTTTCCCCGATTTGGGCGCGCGCGCCAGCGCCGAGCCGTGGCCCCGTGGGCTCCCCGCGATGAGCACGAGGAGCACGAGGAGGGTGGTCTGCCACCAGTTCTCCCAAAAGGAGAAGTTGAAAAACGACGAGCCCCAGAAGGCGCCGAAGAGCGCGAGGCCCGCCGCGCGCTCGGGGCGCGGCAGTTCGGCCCGCGCGAGCCGGCGCACGAGCAGCGCCAGCACCAGAAGCACGGCGGCCACGCCCACGGCCCCCGTATCCACGAACAGCTCGAGCGCCCAGTTATGCGGATGCCCCGGAATGAATTCCTGCTCGAAGCCCTCGATCACGGTGCGCGCGCCGGGGAGCTGGTTGGAGATGTCGGGGCCGTGGCCCACGACCGGCGCTTCGAGCGCGCGATCGCGGACGAAGCCCCAGATCGCCTGCCGGTGAGCGTCGAGGAAGGCCGCGGGCGGCCCGACATCGAAGGGCTCGAGCACAACCCGCTCGCCCAAGCTCTCCGGCGCCGGAAGGGCCGGAATCTGCGCCAGCGCAAGGCCCACGCCTGCAAGCACGGCGGCGCTGATCAGCGCCAGCGCAGCGTTGAGGCCCACGCCCGGCTTAAGCCCGAGCGCGCAAATCGCGAAGGCCGCCATTACCGCCGCGCCGAACAGGCCGGCGTGGCTGGGCCCGCCGATCATGACGGCGACCGCGAGCGGCGCGTGCAGCAGGCCGAGCGCGCGCCATGCCGGCCCCGAGCGCCAGCCGGCCCACAGCACCACGGGCAAGAGGCACGCCGCGACCGAGCCGTAGGCCTTGAGCACCGAGCCCATGGAGGGCTCGACCCAGCCCCGGCCACGCACCAGCCCGAGAACCTCGGGCACGCCGTAGCGGCCGACGACGGCGAGCGCCGCCGCGAGAAAGGCCGCGGCAACCAAACTCTTCAGCGCAAGCGCGCCCGCCTCCGGGTGCGCCGCCAGGAAGCGCGCGAGCACGCCGCCCGCGACCACGAGGGCGAAGGAGCGCGCTACCATTTCAAAGGAATGGGCCGGATCGAGCGAGAGCACGCTCAAGAGGAGCCAGACCGCCAAAAGGGCGATGAGGGCCAGCGCCAAGGGCTCTTTGAATGCGCGCGTTGGGACGCGGAAGAGCGCCGCGCGAGAAGGCGCCAGCACGACGGCCAAGAGAGCGACGATCAGGGCGCCGGCGAAGGGCGCTCGGCCCGCAAGCAGCAGCGGCGTCGCAAGGCCGAGCAGGAGGCCCGCCGCGCTGCTCAAGGCGCGCCCGCTCTGCTTCATACCTTCGTCGCCACAACGCTCGCCACGAGCGGCTCGCCGCCGCACCGGCAGGGCAGCCCGATCGGGCTGAAATCGATCCATGGATAGGGATCGGCGAGCGCCGCGATGCGGGCCCGCTGGGCTTCGCTCAATTCGCTTGCGCCGCGTCCCGGCACGCCTTTGTTGAAGCGCGTTTCTCCCCGCGCCTCGACGGCGCGCACGGCTTCCTCGATGCGTGCGGGCGGGTGCGTAAGGCCGTGAAAGCCAAGCACGCGCTCGATCGCCCCCGCCTTGTCCGCGATGAGTTCGTCGTAATCGAGCCATAGCGCCTCGACCGTGCCCGCCGCGCACGCATCCTTCCAGCCGGCGAAGAAGGCGATGTAGCGCGGCAACGCGAGCGTGATGATGTGATCGAACTGCTCCTCCTTGGAGAGCGCGAGAAAGCGTTCGTTGACGGGATAGCTCGGCGTGAGCCACGGATCGGAGGGCAGCTTGTCGCGCAGGCTGACGCAGATGTCGTAGAGCTTGCGCGTGAGGATGACGGGCCGGATGCCGAATTCCTCGATCAGCTCGAGGTTGACCTTGCTCGCGAGCGAATGCTGGTTCGCCACGATGTCGAGCGAATAGGAATCGAGAAGGCGCGGCAAATACAGCTCCTGCTCGCCCATGAAGCCGTGGCTCAAGGCGTATTGAAGGAACCCGGTGGCCTCCGAGAGCGCCGCGCACAGGAAGGTCGAGCCGCTCTTCGGGAAGCTCGTCACGAACAGGCAGTGCGCGCGCCGGGCCAGGCGCCTCTTCAGGTAGTGGGAGAGACGCAAGGCCCGCGTATTGCGCGCGCGCAAGGTGCGGATCATGCGCTGGCGGAAGCTTGCCATGGTGTCGTTCGCCGGCAGCCGCCCGCAGCGCACGCGCTCGCGCGCCGGGGCCCGCCTCCTGTATCATGCGCAAAGGCTGAGCACCACCTTAAGCGAGCGCGGCGCGAACGCCCCATGCCCGAGATCCCCGCCAAGCCTCTCCCCCGACGCGGCGTTTCCTTCGTGGTCCCGGTCTTCAACAAGGCGCCGTGGCTGCCCGAGGTCTTGGCGGCGATCGAGGCGCAGACCGGCGACTTCGCGCGCCAGTACGTCTTCGTGGACGACGGCTCGACCGACGAGTCGCTGGCGCTCCTGCGCAGGCTCACCGCCGATTGGCCCAACGTCGTGATCGAGAGCCAAGCGAATCGCGGCTCGGGCGCGGCGACCAACCGGGGCATCGCGCTGGCGAGCGAGCCCTACATCAAGTTCGTCGACGCGGACGATCTCATCGCGCGAGATGCGACGCGCCTTCTGCTCGATGCCGCTCAAGACACCGGCGCCGTGCTCGCCTTCGGCCGGCTCGAACTCTACGACCCGGATGAGCGGCCCGCGCTCGACCGCCGCGAGCCCGCGCGGGCGCCCGAGGTGATCCATTCGCCCTTGCGCTCCGTGATCCAGACCTCCTACTTCAACCCGACGCAGATCGTCGTGCGCACGGACGCGGCGCGCGCCGTGGGCGGCTGCGATGAGCGCATCGTGTTCTCCCAGGAGTACGGGCTGGCGCTCCGGCTCGCCCGTCTCGGCGCCTTCGCGCGCATCGAGGCGACGGTCGCGTTCATGTCGCGCGAGGTGCCCGGACGGCTGTCCGCCTACGAAGGACGGCGGCTCCAGCGCGTGACGCTCGCCCTCGCCCATCACGTGTGCGACTTTCCAGACACGCCGCGCGCGCTGCAGCGCTACGCCTACCGCAAGTGTGCGGGCCGCGCCTGGAAATGGGCGCGCCGGCACAGGCACCAAGGCCTGCTCTCGGCCTGGTTCTGGCGCGCGCTCCTCTCCCGTCTGCCGCAGCCGGGCGACTATGCCCCGCGCATCGAGGCCTGCGCCCGCATCTTCGATTGAGCTTAGGCTCAGCGATAGCCGTAAGAGGGATCGAGCCGCTCGGCCAGATAAGCCTCGAGCCGCGCGAGCTCTTCGGGCGCGAAGTAATCGCGATAGCCGCCCACCTTGCCGCGGCGCACCTTGTAGGACTCCGGGTCACCCGGATCCGAGGGGCGCACCCGCCAGTCGCGGAAGTAGTCCTGCCGCTCGCGCTCCTTCATCGCCTCGAAGGAGGCGAACTCGACCGTCTCGCCGATCTCATCGGGGCTGAAATCGTAGCCGAGGAAGGCGATGACCTGGCTCAGCACGCCGCGAGTATCCGCGTGCAGGTCCTCGTAGCGGACGCGGTGATGCCGAACGATGCGGGGCAGGGTGCGCGCCCAGCGGTTCATGAAATCGACGATCGTGGGCAGCCCGCCGCGATAGCCCAGGGCATAGTCCATGAGCGCGACATCGGCGATGGTGCCCCGGCGTTTGAGCTGCTGAAAATACATCGAGACCGCGACATCGAGCGGATGGCGCACGAGGAGGAGCGTGGGCGTCGCGTAGAAATAGCCCTTCGGCCCGCCTTCGCGCAGAAAGACGTTGCCCTCGAGCACGTGCGCGTCGTCGTGGGTGAAGAAGAGGCGCGGGATCGCCGGGTTCGACCGATAGGCCGTATCGAAGTCGATGATCGCATCGGCGGGAAGATGGAGCCGGCGCTGAAACAGGTGCGACAGCATGACCTCGAGCCAGGTGCGCCCGCTCTTGGGGTAGGAGAGCACGACCGCGTCGGCCCGAAGCGTCTTCTCGATCAGCCGCGTGCGAAACTTGTAGGCCTTGCGCTCCGGCCGCGAGCGGAACGGATAGAGCAACGGGAAGAAGGCCCGGCGCGCAAGACAAGCAACTTCATAGACGGCGCGCGTGCCCGCGCCCACGAGCAACCCCCTCGTCACGGTCGCTGCCGCCACAGGCGCAGGCGCACGAGATAGGAGAGCCGCTCGGGCCAACGGAAGAGCCCGCCCGTCTCCGCGTGCGAGGGCGGACTGCCAAGACGCATGAGCCGGCCCCGCCAGCACCAGCTCAACAAGCGGCCCTGCGCGCAGCCGAGATCGCGCCGCCAATCGACCGGGCTCTCCGCCGGCAGATGCTCGTGGGTCAAGAGCGACACCGGATCGTGCTTCGCGATGCCGAACGATTTGAGCCTGCTTTCTTCCAGCGAGCGGACGCGCTCGCGCATGCGCTCGCGCGAGAGCGCCTCGGCGCTCGCTTGGGCCTCATCCGGTGTCACCGTAAGCCCCAGGTACTCCGCGATGCGCGAGATCGCGGCCGCAGGCGCGTCCATGATGTCGCCGTAGCTCACGATGAGCGAGCCCTTCTTCTCTTCCAGCTCCTCGAAGAGACGAAGCGAGCGTTCGATCTGCCGGGCGCTGTTCTTGAAGCCCGTGCCGAAGGTGCGCATGAGCGAGGCGGTGGCCTCGCGCGGGTCGCGCACCGTGTAGAGGTTCTTGATGCGCCCTTCGGCCGCGAGTGCCCGGGCTTCCGGGGGCGGAAAGTGGCATTTGACGAGCAGCGCGGAGCCTGGCGCGGCGCCGGCGGCGAGACGCGCGACAACCTCGCCCGTCCGGTAGAGCCCGCTCTCCGGCGCGATCGCAAACCCAGCCCGCGCGCACAGCTCGCGGCACACGTTGTAGGACCAGGTCGAGGCGCTGCGCGGCATGCCGCTCAAGAGCACGATCATGGCGACGAAGCTCGGGGCTCAAAGGGCCGCGCGAGTATAGCGCCGATGTCGCCCTCAACGGCCGCGTTTGACCGGCTGGCGGCGGCCATGATCTCTTTGCGCGCACACTACGAAGGAGCGCTGTTGCGATGTGCGGCTTTGCGGGCGTTCTCGAGCAGCCCGGCACGCCCGGCGCCGATACGGCGATGCTCGCCCGCGCCATGGCGGAGCGGCTCGCCCATCGGGGGCCCGATTCCGCCGGCGTATGGTCGGACCCTGCCGCCGGCGTTGCGCTCGGTCATCGGCGGCTCGCGGTGATCGACCTGAGCCCGGAGGGCCACCAGCCGATGGTCTCGGCCAGCGGCGATTCGGTCATCGCCTACAACGGCGAGATCTACAATCACCGGGAGCTGCGCGCCCGGTTCGAGGAGTGCGGGCGCACCCCGCGCTGGCGCGGCCATTCCGACACCGAGACCCTGATCGAGTGGCTCGAAGCCCACGGCGTCGAGCCGGGGCTTCGCGACACCAACGGCATGTTCGCCTTCGCCCTATGGCAGCGGCGCGCACGCCGGCTCGTGCTGGCGCGCGACCGCCTGGGCGAAAAGCCGCTCTATTACGGCTACTGTGGGCAGAGCTTCGTGTTCGGCTCCGAGCTCAAGGCGCTGCGCCGCCACCCGGCGTGGCAGGGCGCGATCGACCTCGAAGCGCTCTCTCTCTATCTCCGCTTCGGCTTCGTGCCCGCGCCATACTCGATCTACTGCGGCATCCGCAAGCTCGAAGCCGGCACGCTGTTGACGATCGACGGCGAGGATATCGCCCGACGGCGCCTGCCCGAGCCGGTCCCCTATTGGGACGCAGGCGCGGTTGCGCTTGCGGCCGAACGGCAGCCCTTCACCGGCAGCGCCGATGCGGCGGCGGAGGCGCTCTCCGCGCTGCTCAAGGACGCGGTGCGCATACGCCTCGAGGCCGACGTGCCGCTCGGCGCCTTTCTCTCCGGCGGCATCGACTCCTCGAGCGTCGTCGCGCTCATGCAAAGCTGCGCCGCGAAACCCGTGCGCAGCTTCACCATCGGCTTTCACGATCCGCGGCTTGACGAGGCGCCCTCGGCGCGCGCGATCGCCGCCCATCTGAACACCGAGCACACCGAGCTCTATGTGGGAGAGGACGATGCGCTCGCCCTCGTTCCGAAGTTGCCGGAAATCTACGACGAGCCGTTCGCCGACATCTCGCAACTGCCCACCGCCCTCATCTGTCAACTCGCGCGCGGCCACGTCACGGTGGCGCTCACGGGCGACGGCGGCGACGAGCTGTTCGGCGGCTATCCGCGCTACGAGGCGTGCGAACGCCGGTGGCGCCGGCTCGCGGCCCTTCCGGCACCCTTGCGCACCGGACTCGGCGCGCTCGCGCAGGCCCTGCCGGCTCGCGCGATCGACCATGCCCTGCATGGACTCCTGCTCGCCCACGGCCGCAAGCCCCGGCTCGCCTCGCGCCTCAAGAGGCGGCTCGAGGAGTGGGGCGCGGCAAAGCCTGAGGCGTTGATCGAGGCCCAGCTCGCCCAGTGGCGCGAATTCGCACCCCCTGCGCTCGTGCCGGGCGCGGCCCGATCGTCCGCTCTGTGCGAGGGCATGCCGGCGTTGGCCGAGCCGTTGCGACGCATGATGTTTTGCGATGCGCGCCGCTACTTGCCCGACGACATCCTGGTCAAGGTCGACCGTGCCAGCATGGCGGTGGCGCTCGAGACGCGCCTTCCTTTTCTCGATCACCGGCTCGTCGGCTTTGCCTGGAGCCTGCCGCCCGAGGCGCGGCGCGCCAAGGCGCTGCTCGCCCGCGTGCTCGAGCGAGACGTTCCGCGCCTCCTGTTCGAGCGCCCGAAGCGGGGTTTCGAGCCGCCCGTCGCCTCTTGGCTGCGCGGCGCGCTCAAGGAGTGGGCCGACGACCTCTTGAGCGCGGCGAGCCTTGCGAGCGATGGCCTGATCGCCGCCGGGCCCGTGGCCGCACGCTGGCGCGAGCACCGGGCGGGCCTGCGCAACTGGCACCTGCCGCTCTGGTCGGTGCTCATGTTCGAGGCCTGGAGGCGCGCCGGCGGCTGAGGCGGCCGGTCTCGCGCCGATGACCGCGCGGGCCTTGGGCGCTATAAGCTCAAGCGGCCATGACCTGGACGATTCCCCTGGCGATAGCGCTCGGCTCGTGCGCGCTTGCCGCGGCCGGCACCGCGCTGCTGCTGCCGTTCCTGCGCCGGCGCGGCGTCATCGATCATCCGAACGAGCGCTCGAGCCACCGGGTTGCGACCCCGCGCGGCGGCGGACTTGCCGTCAGCTTGGCGGTGTGCGCGAGCTGGCTCGCCGTGCGTCTTACCGTGCCCGAGCTTCCGGTCGCGCTCGAGCTGCCGGTCGCGGCGGGCTTCGCGCTGGCCCTTCTATCCTTCCTCGAAGACGTGCGGGGCATACGCGTCTTCCTGCGCCTCCTGCTGCAAGCAGCGGCGGTGGCACTCGGCCTGTTGGCGCTCGCCGATGATCGGCTCGTCTTCCAGGGGGCGCTCCCGCTGGCGCTCGATCGCCTGCTCTCCGGGCTTATCTGGCTGTGGTTCGTCAACCTCTACAACTTCATGGATGGCATCGACGGCATCAGCGTGGTCGAGACCGCGGCGCTCGCGCTCGGCACAGGCTTCGCCGCGCTCGCCGTGCTCATCGAGCCCCACGGCCTTGCGCTCGCGGCGCTCGCGCTTGGGGCCGCGGCCTTGGGTTTCCTGCCCTGGAACTGGCATCCGGCCAAGATCTTCCTCGGTGACGCGGGGAGCGTGCCGCTCGGCTATTTCGCGGGCTTCCTGCTGCTGTGGCTTGCGGCGCAAGGCCTGTGGGCGGCGGCGCTGATTCTGCCCGCCTATTATTTGGCCGACGCCACGACGACGCTCTTTGCGCGGCTCCTGCGCGGTGCGCCCGTCTGGCACGCGCACCGCGAGCACGCCTATCAGCGGGCGGTGCAGCGCGGTTTGAGCCACGCGCAGGTCAGCCTCCTGGTCGCGCTCGTCAACCTCGGCCTCGTGCTCCTTGCGCTCGTGAGCCTGGCGGGCGGTGCCCGGACGTGGGCGGCGCTTGGCGCCGCCGCGGTACTAGCCCTCTCCTTCCTGTGGTATCTTCGCCGCCCGGGGATCCCCGCAGGCAATGCTCGGTAAGCACAGAGGATTCTTCGTCCGGCGCAGCGCCATGGTGATCGGCCATGACCTCATCATGGCCGGGCTCTCCTTCGTGCTGGCCCAAATCCTGCGCCGTGGCTGGGATGGTTTCCTCGTCTTCTCCACGCCCTACCTGGCCGAGGGCCTGCTCCTCTTCGTCGCCGTCTGCGGCCTGGTCTTCTGGCGCATGGGCGTGCACAGGGGCGAATGGCGCTATGCCTCGCTGCCCGACATGGTGAAGATCACCAAGGCGGCAACCCTTGCGATCCTGATCTTCCTGCCGCTCATGTTCGTGGTGAGCCGGCTCGAGACCTTTCCGCGCTCGGCGCTCGCCATCAACTGGCTCGTCCTGCTGGCGCTTTTGGGCGGCTCGCGCGTCGGCTACCGGCTGCTGCGCTACGGCAACCTGGGCGGCGCGTTCGAGCGCGGCGGCAGCCAGCGCATTCCGGTGCTCATCGTGGGCGCGAGCGATGAGGCCGAGGTGTTCATCCGCGAGATGGCGCGCAACCCGCGGGCGGGCTACCGAGTCGTGGGCCTCATCGACGACGATGCGCGCCGCGCCGGAAGCCACATCCACGGCTTGCGAATCTTCGGGGGAACGGCCGGGTTGCCCGAGACCGTGGCCAGGCTCAAGAAGATGGGCCAGGCCCCCCAGCGCCTGATCTTAGCCAGCGACGAGTATCGCGGCGAGCGGCTCTCGCAACTGCTCGAGAGCGCGGAGCGGCTCGGCATGACGGTCGCCCGCCTGCCGCGCCTGACCGAGTTCAAGAGCCACGAGGCGGGCGGCATCGAGACGCGCCCGATCGCGCTCGAGGACTTGCTCGGCCGGCCCCAGACCGTGCTCGACCGCGACGCCATGCGCCGGCTCATCGTGGGCAAGCGCGTGCTGGTGACGGGCGCCGGCGGCACCATCGGCGCCGAGCTCGTGCGCCAGATCGCGGGCCACGGGCCGGCCCAGATCACGCTCCTCGAGCTCGCCGAGTTCAGCCTCTACGAGATCGATCTCGAGCTTCAGGACACCCACCCGGAGCTGCCGCGCGAGGCGGTCCTGGGCGATGTGCGCGACCGCATCGGGCTCGACCCGGTGTTCCGCCGCAGCCGGCCGGAGCTCGTCTTCCACGCCGCCGCGCTCAAGCACGTGCCCTTGGCCGAGGCCAACGCGAACGAAGCGATCCTGACCAACGTGCGCGGCACCGAGCACGTCGCCGATGCCTGCCTCGCCGCCGGGGTCGGCGCGATGGTGCTGATCTCGACCGACAAGGCGGTCAATCCCACGAGCGTCATGGGCGCAACCAAGCGGGCGGCCGAAGGCTATTGCGCGGCGCTCGCCGCCGCCCACGCGGGCAAGCCCGGCGCGACCCGCTTCGTCACGGTGCGCTTCGGCAACGTTCTGGGCTCGACGGGCTCGGTCGTGCCGCTGTTCCAGCGGCAGCTCGCCGCGGGCGGGCCGCTCACGGTGACCCATCCCGAGGTCACGCGCTACTTCATGACCGTGCGCGAGGCGGTCGAGCTCGTGCTCCAGGCCTCGGCGCTGGGCCTCGCAGAGCCCGACGGCCGCGCCAACATCCTCGTGCTCGACATGGGCCGGCCAATCCGGGTCGTGGATCTCGCGCGCCAGATGATACGGCTCGCGGGTTTGCGGCCCGACGTCGACATCAAGATCGCCTATACGGGCCTGCGTCCGGGCGAGAAGCTCCACGAGGAGCTGTTCCATGAATCCGAAGAGCCGGAGCCGACCGACGTGCCCGGCATCCTGCGCGCGGCGCACCGGCCCGCCGAGCTGCCGCTTCTCCAGGCCGCCTTCGCGCGTCTCGCGGCCGCCGCCCGCGAGCGACGGACGGACGAAGCGCTCGCGGTCCTAAGTCAGCTCGTGCCCGAGTACCGGCGCGATGTCGGGCCGGTCGAAACCAAGCGCGCGGCGCCTTAAGCCCGGGGGCTCCGGTGACAACTGGCGAGAAACGTCTGCGCGTCTTGCGCCGCGCACTGATCTCGGTCTCCGACAAGAGCGGGCTCGTCGAGCTCGCCCGTGCCTTGGCCGCGCGCGGCGTCGAGATCCTCTCGACCGGCGGCTCGGCTGCGGCGCTGCGCGAGGCCGGCGTCGCCGTGCTCGACGTCGCGGCGCACACCGGCTTTCCCGAGATCCTGGACGGGCGCGTCAAGACGCTGCACCCCGCGATTCACGGCGGCATCCTGGCCGACCGCGACAAGGCCGAGCATCGCGCGGCGCTGGAAGATCACGGCATCGCGCCCATCGACCTCGTGGTCGTCAATCTCTATCCCTTCGAAGCCACGGTCGCCTCGGGCGCCCCATTCGAGACGGGCATCGAGAACATCGACATCGGCGGCCCCGCGCTGATCCGCGCCGCCGCCAAAAATCACGCCTCGGTCGCAGTGATCGTCGATCCGGCCGACTACGGCGCGCTCGAGGCCGAGCTCAAGGCCCACTCGGGCGCCACCAGCGCCCCCTTCCGCCTGCGCCTGGCGGCCAAGGCCTTCGCCCGCACCGCGGCCTACGACGGCGCGATCGGGGCCTGGTTTGCGGGCGAGCTTGGGGACCCCTTCCCCGAGCAACTCGTGCTT
>CAZVZP010000056.1:11243-13812 GCA_964631625.1 uncultured Hyphomicrobiales bacterium
CGCTACGGCGAGAACCCGCACCAGGCCGCCGCGTTCTACGCCGGCGGGGGGCCGCGCCAGGGCGTCGCAAGCGCGAAGCAGGTTCAGGGCAAGGAGCTGAGCTACAACAACTTGAACGATACGGACGCCGCCTTCGAGCTGGTGGCGGAGTTCACGGAGCCGGCGATCGCCATCATCAAGCACGCCAACCCGTGCGGCGTCGCGCAAGGGACGAGCCTCGCCGAGGCCTACCGGCGCGCCCATCGCTGCGATCCCCTCTCCGCCTTCGGCGGCGTGATCGCGGCCAACCGGCCGCTCGATGGCGAAACGGCAGACGAGATCGTCAAGCTCTTCACCGAGGTCATCATCGCGCCCGGCGCGGACGAGAAAGCGCGGCGCCTGATCGCCGAGAAGAAAAGCTTACGCCTTCTCCTCACCGAGGGCCTGCCCGACCCGCACGAGCGCGCCGTGATCGTGCGCCATCTCGCGGGCGGCTACCTCGTGCAGGAGCGCGATGCCACGCTCGTCGATCCGAAGCTTCTCCGCGTCGTGACCAAGCGCGAGCCCAGCGCCAACGAGATGCGTGATCTCCTCTTCGCCTTCACGGTGGCCAAGCACGTCAAATCGAACGCCATCGTGTACGCCAAGGCCCTGGCCACGGTCGGCATCGGTGCCGGGCAGATGAGCCGCGTCGATGCGGCGCGCATCGCCGCCATCAAGGCCGAAGAGATGGCAAAGGCCGCGGGCGAGACGGCGAGCCGCGCCAGGGGCTCGGTGGTCGCCTCCGACGCCTTCTTCCCCTTCGCCGACGGCTTGATCGCGGCGGCCGAGGCCGGCGCCACCGCCGTGATTCAGCCGGGCGGCTCGGTGCGCGACGAGGAGGTGATCGCCGCGGCCGATGAACGCGGCCTCGCCATGGTGTTCACCGGCGTGCGCCACTTCCGGCACTAAAGCGGAATCCGATCGAGTGGAAGCACCCCTCCCCCTACCCCCTCCCGCGCGGGGAGGGGAGACAAAACAAATAGCTCCCTCCCCCCTTTGCGGGGGGGCGCATCAAGGGAAGCAAGAGGCCACACCGTTTATTCTCCCTCCCCCCTTTGCGGGGGAGGGTTGGGGTGGGGGAGACCATCGGCACGCTCAAGACAATCCCCGCGTGATTCCTCTCGATTGGATTCCGCTCTAGGGGGAGCGCTGCCCTCGGCGCGGCGCGAGGGGGCGCCGGCGTCGCGCCGATTCTCCTCTTAGCGCACGATGAGCGAGCGGAACTGGCGGTTGGCGACGGCGAGCATGGCGACGTCCACACTCTGCGCCTTGCGCAAGTCCGCCATGAGCTCGCGGGTGCGCTCGATCTCGCCCGGCCGCGCCAGCATCCAAGCCTCGACCGCAGCGTCCCCATCGCCGCCCTTGGCCGCTTTGAGCACGGGCGGGACGAGCGCGGTCTGCTGGGAATAGAGGTCGTCCACGATGGCGCTCACCGCGCGGCGCTGCCAGTGGCTGCGGGGTGTCAGCACCGCCGCCTGTTCGCGCAGCCAATCGAACCCGATCGCCTCGCCGAGCGCGAAATAGGTGCGAACAACGCTCTTCAAGGGCTGCGCCGTGCTGCGGGCGAGCGCAACCAGGCCGCAGGCCGGGATCAGACCGTCGATGTTGCCGATGCGCCGCGCCAACGCCTCGGGCACGTTCTCGGCCTTAAGCCGCTCCTTGCGCGCGGTCACGACCTTGATCTCCTCGGGCGCGAGCAGCGCTTCGAGCGCGTCCGTGAGCTCGGCCACGCCCGGGCCGAACGCCTCGATGGAGGCGGCGATGTCGATGGGCCGCACCGTGTTGCGCAGGAACCACACCGTGCCGCGCTCGACGAGCCGCTGGGACTCGATGAACATCTCGATCTGCAACGCAGGCGGCACTTGGCCGTCGAGCGCTTCGATCGCGCCCCAGAACTCGCGCAGGTCGAACACGCTGCGCGCCACCGCGTAGGCCCGGGCGACCTCCGCGGGCGAGGCGTCCGCCTCTTCCGCCGTGCGGTGGACGAAGCCCGGCCCGGTCCGATTGATCAGGCTGTTCGCGGCCGAGGTCGCGATGATCTCGCCGCGCAGCCGGTGGCGAGCGACGGAGTCGCCGAGGACCTCGGCGATCCGGGGCGGGAAATAGCGCACGAGGTCCTCGGTGAGCGAGGGGTCGCGATCGACGTCGGTCTCGAGCAGATGGGCGAAGAGATCGATCTTGGTATAGGCCAAGAGCACCGCGAGCTCGGGCCGGGCGAGCCCGAGACCCTCCTTGTCGCGCCGGGCCAGCTCCTCGTCGTTGGGCAGGAACTCGACCTCGCGGTTGAGCCGGCCCTCGCGTTCGAGCCGGCGCATCAGACGGGCGTAGGATTCGATCATCTGCGGGCTCACGCGCTCGGCGATGCTGAGCGCCTGGGTCTGCAGGTAGTTGTCGCGGAGCACGAGCTCGGCCACGTCCTCGGCGACCTCGGCGAGAATCCGGTTGCGCGCCTCGAGCGCGAGCGTGCCTTCGGCCACCAGCGGATCGAGCGCGATCTTGATGTTGACCTCGTGGTCCGAGCAATCGACTCCGGCCGAGTTGTCGATGG